>NZ_CADCTE010000122.1 GCF_902805515.1 uncultured Arthrobacter sp.
ACCGGTTCGGCAACGGACCTCACCGTGACCCTCGGCCGCGAGGTCACCGTCGAGGAAGTCAACGCAGCCTACAAGGCCGCCGCCGAGGGACCCCTCAAGGGCTACCTGACCTACACCGAGGACCCGATCGTCTCTTCCGACATCGTCGGCGATCCGGCGTCGTCCATCTACGACTCCGGCCTGACCAAGGTCATCGGCAACCAGGTCAAGGTCGTGTCCTGGTACGACAACGAGTGGGGCTACTCGAACCGCCTCGTTGACCTCACCGAAATCGTCGCTTCCAAGCTCTCCTGACCCGGTGGGCTACGCATCGATTGACGACCTCCTGGCGGAAGGGGTCCGCGGCCGGCGGATCCTGGTCCGCTCGGACCTCAACGTTCCCCTTGACGACTCCCAGCGGGTCACCGACGACGGACGCCTCCGGGCGTCGCTTCCTGTGCTGCGCAAGCTCAGCGAGGCCGGAGCCGCCGTCATCGTGATGGCTCACCTTGGGCGCCCCAAGGGTGCGCCCGAGGCGAAGTACTCGCTCCGCCCCGCCGTCGACCGCCTGGCCGAGCTTGCGGACTTCCCCGTGACGCTCGCGGGGGATACCGCCGGGGAGCAGGCGCGGGCAGCAGCCCAGGCGCTCTCCGACGGGGAGGTCCTGGTGCTCGAGAACGTGCGGTTCGACCCGCGTGAGACCAGCAAGGACGAGAGCGAACGCGCAGCACTCGCACAGGAGTTCGCCGGGCTCGCCGGCAGCTCGGGGGCATACGTCAATGACGCTTTCGGTGCCGTGCACCGCAAGCATGCAAGCGTGTATGACCTCGCCGCGATCCTTCCCTCCTACCAGGGCGACCTGGTGAAGGCGGAGGTCGAGGTGCTCCAGCGGCTCACCACGGACCCCGAGCGGCCCTTCGTGGTCGTTCTGGGCGGATCGAAGGTCTCCGACAAGCTGGCAGTCATCGAGAACCTGCTGGGCAAGGCCGACCGGCTCCTGATCGGCGGGGGAATGGTCTTCACGTTCCTCGCCGCCCAGGGGCACAAGGTGGGCGCCTGCCTGCTCGAGGCCGACCAGCTCGACACGGTGCGCGGCTACCTCGACCGCGCGGCCGAGGCGGGCACGGAGTTCGTCTTCCCGACGGACATCGTTGTCGCCGAGAAGTTCGCGCCCGATGCAGGACACGGGGTGCTTGCGGCCGATGCCATCGAGTCCGGCCCCTACGGTGCCGGCGGGATCGGCCTCGACATCGGACCGGCCAGCGGCTCCGATTTCGCGGCGCACATCGCGCAGGCGAAGACCGTGTTCTGGAACGGGCCCATGGGCGTGTTCGAGTTCGAGGCCTTCGCCGAGGGGACCCGCGTGGTTGCGCAGGCCCTCGTCGAGGCGCAGCGCAACGGCGCCCTGACGGTGGTGGGTGGAGGCGACTCCGCCGCCGCGGTCCGGGGCCTCGGGTTCGAGGACGCCCAGTTCGGCCACATCTCCACCGGGGGTGGGGCAAGCCTCGAATACCTCGAGGGCAAGGAGCTCCCCGGCCTGACGGCGCTCGAGCGCGCCTGAGGCCACCGGCACGGGAACATTTCCGCCGCAGGACCCGCCCGCACGGGCGGGTCCTGCGGCTCCTGACGACTGAAAGAGAGTTCGCTATGACCACCTCGACGAACGGTGTGTTCGACCGGCGCCCCCTGATCGCCGGTAACTGGAAAATGAACCTGGACCACGTCCAGGCCATCACGTTCCTGCAGAAGCTCGCGTGGACCCTCGACGACGCCAACCACGACTTCGGCAGGGTTGAGGTGTCGGTGTTCCCGCCGTTCACCGACCTGCGCGGTGTGCAGACCCTCGTCAAGGGGGACGACCTGCCCGTGGTGTACGGCGGCCAGGACCTTTCCCCGCACGACTCCGGCGCCTACACCGGGGACATCTCCGGGCAGTTCCTGAAGCGCCTCGGCTGCACGTACGTGCTGGTGGGCCATTCCGAGCGCCGCACGATCCACGCCGAATCCGACGAACTGCTCAACACCAAGGTGCACGCGGCCTACCGGCACGCACTCGTGCCGGTGCTCTGTGTCGGTGAGGGCCTCGAGATCCGCCAGGCCGGCACCCACGTCGAGCACACGCTCGATCAGCTGCGGAAGGGGGTTGCCGGTCTTTCGACCGAGCAGGCCGCCCAGCTTGTTGTCGCCTACGAGCCCGTCTGGGCGATCGGCACCGGCGAGGTGGCCGGACCGCAGGACGCCCAGGAGATGTGCGCGGCGATCCGCGCCGAACTGGGCGAACTCTTCGACGGCGACACGGCCGCGAAGGTCCGCCTGCTCTATGGTGGGTCGGTCAAGGCCGCCAACGCCGGAGCGATCCTCAAGGAACGCGACGTCGACGGCGTGCTCGTCGGCGGTGCGAGCCTCGACGTGTCCGAGTTTGCTAGTATTGTCAGGTTCGAACAGCACCTGGTCACAGGCTAGTCGCGCCTCCCGCCAACGGCGGGTTCTCAGCCTTGAAAGGGCCCCGTGGAAATTCTCCGAATCATCCTTCTCGTACTGCTGGGCATCACCAGCCTGCTCCTGACGCTGCTGATCCTGCTGCACAAGGGCCGCGGCGGCGGCATGTCCGACATGTTTGGCGGCGGCATGACCTCAAGCATGGGCTCCTCCGGGGTTGCCGAGCGCAACCTGAACCGCTTCACCGTGGCGCTTGGCCTGGCCTGGGGCACCGTGATCATCGCCCTTGGACTGATTCAGCGGTTCCTCGAACCCTGAGCAGCGCAAAAAAAGGCCCCGCCGCTTCCAGGATTGGAAGCGGCGGGGCCTTTTTCGTGGGCCGGGGGTGCGCTATCGCCCCGGCTCGATCACTGTTCGGCGTCCTCGCGGTTGATCAGGCGGCCGGGGAGCTGCACGGCAGCATCCTGGTCGATCAGCCACAGGGTCTTGTTCCGGCCGCGGGCACCGGCGGCCGGCACCTGGACGGAGCCGGCACCGGCAAGGGCCAGGCCCACCGCGCCGGCCTTGTCCTCACCGGCCACCGCCAGCCAGACCTCCTCCGCCGAGTTGATGCTCTCCAGCGTGAGGGAGATCCGCTCCGGCGGAGGCTTGGGTGCGTCGGCGACGCCCACGACGGTCGAGCCCTTCGTCCGGATCCCCGCCAGCTCCGGGAAGAGCGAGGCGATGTGGGCGTCCGGGCCGACGCCGAGCATCAGCACGTCGAACCGTGGCAGCCGTGGATCGGCGGCGCCGTCCAGGGCTTCCGCTTCGGCCGCTTCCTGCAGCCGTGCCGCGTAATCGGCGGCGGCGGCATCCTGGTCGGGGAACTGGTCGCTGGAGCCGAACTCGTGGATCTTCGCCGGATCCACAGCAAGGTGGTCAAGCAGTGCCTCGCGGGCCTGCACCGCATTGCGGTCGGGGTGGCCGGCCGGCAGGAACCGCTCGTCGCCCCACCAGAAGTCCACCTTCGACCAGTCCACGGTCCGGCAGGTGGGGGATTGCCACACTGCCTTGAGGGCCGCCGTGCCGATGGAGCCTCCGGTCAGCACCACCGTGGCCGTCCCGCGCTCGTTCTGCACATCGACGAGGCGGGTGATCAGGCGAGACGCCACCGAGGCGGCAAGCAGGGTCGGGCCGGGGTGGATACTGATCTTTGGCTCAGCGTTCACTGGTTTGTACGCTCCTTAGGTTCGTTTTCGCAAGGCCTTCGGTGATAACTTCCCCGAAGACGTCGTCCGGGTCAAGTCGACGAAGCTCCTCGGCGAGGCACTCCTCCAGGCTGCGGCGCGGCAGCGAAATCCGCTGGACCGGCTGGCCGAGCTGGTGCAGCTCGGCCACATCCCGGCCCGGACGGTACAGCTCGATGTCCCCGTTGTCCCGCGAGAGCCGCACCCGGTGCAGGCCGGTACCGGCGGGACCGGCCGCAATCGTCACCGGAGCATCGAGGGCCAGCGTCAGCCAGGCCGCCAGCAGCACGGTGCTGGGGGAGTCCTCGGCGCCCTCGACGGTCACGGCGGTGATCGTGGACGGTTCCGCCTGGTCGAGTACGGCGGCCAACTGGATGCGCCAGTTGGTCAGCCGGGTCCAGGCCATGTCCGTGTCACCGGCGGAGTAGGTGGTCTGCAGGTTGAACAGTGCCGCCGCAGGGTCGGCCTCGTTGGACGAGTCGGTGATCCGACGGTGGGCGATGGCACCGATGGAGGTCTGAGCGGCCGCCGCAGGCATGCGGTGCGGCCACCAGGCCACGATCGGGGCATCGGGCAGCAGCAGGGCCGAGACCAGGGACTCGTTCTCGTTCGCGAGGTCCCCGTAGCCGCGGAGCACGATCACCTCGGAGGCCCCGGCGTCACCGCCGACCCGGATCTGCCCATCGAGTCGAGTCGGCTCGTCGTGCGAGCCCTCGGCCAGGACGATGATGCGGCAGGGGTGCTCCCGGCTCGCCTCGTTCGCGGCCCGGATCGCCTCCTCTTCGGCCCCGGCGCGGGTGATGATCACGAGGGTCAGCACCCGCCCAAGGGCGACGACGCCGCCCCGGTCGCGCAGGCTCATGATCTCCTTCGAGACCTTCGAGGTGGTGGTGTTCGGAAGATCGACGATCATGGCCTTCTCCAGCTTCTGCCATCGGCGGCCAGTAGTTCATCGGCGGAGGATGGTCCCCAACTGCCCGGCCTGTACTTTTCGGGCTGTTCATCAAGTGAGGCCCAGAACTTCTCGAAGGGATCGAGGATCTGCCAGGACAGTTCGACCTCCTGCTGGCGGGGGAACAACGGAGGCTCCCCGAGCAGCACATCGAGGATGAGCCGTTCGTAGGCCTCCGGGCTCGACTCGGTGAAGGAGTGGCCGTACCCGAAGTCCATGGTGACGTCCCGCACCTCCATCTGCGTGCCCGGAACCTTCGAGCCGAACCGGATGGTCGCACCCTCGTCCGGCTGGACGCGGATGACGACGGCGTTCTGCCCGAAGTCGTCATCGTTGTTGTCCTGGAAGAGCAGGTTCGGGGCGCGCTTGAAGACGACCGCGATTTCCGTGACCCGCCGGCCGAGGCGCTTGCCGGCCCGCAGGTAGAACGGGACACCGCTCCACCGGCGGGTGTTGATGTCGAGCCGGATTGCGGCGAAGGACTCCGTCGTGGAATCGGCCGGGATGCCGTCCTCGTCGAGGAAGCCCTTGACCTCCTCACCGCCCTGCCAGCCGCTGTCGTACTGTCCGCGGGCGGAGTAGCAGGTCAGGTCCTCGGGGAGCCGCACCGCAGCGAGCACCTTCTCCTTCTCGGCGCGCAGGTCCTCGGCGTTGAAGGAGATGGGCTCCTCCATGGCCGTGAGGGCGAGCAGCTGCAGGAGGTGGTTCTGGATGACGTCCCGTGCGGCGCCGACGCCGTCGTAGTAGCCGGCGCGCCCACCGATGCCGATGTCCTCGGCCATGGTGATCTGCACGTGGTCGACATAGTTGGCGCTCCACAGGGGTTCGAACAGCTGGTTGGCGAAGCGCAGGGCCAGGATGTTCTGGACCGTCTCCTTGCCGAGGTAGTGGTCGATGCGGAACACCGCGTCCGGCGGGAACACCTGTTCGACGATGTTGTTCAGTTCGCGGGCCGACTCAAGGTTGTGCCCGAACGGCTTCTCGATAACGACGCGCCGCCACTGACCGTCGCCGGGCTCGGCAAGCCCGTGCTCGGACAGCTTCTGGCACACGATCTCGAAGGCCTTCGGCGGGATGGACAGGTAGAACGCGTGGTTACCGCGCGTTCCCCGGGTCTCATCCAGCTCGCTCAGCGACTCCTGGAGGCGGTCGTAGGCGTCGTCGTCGTCGAAGTTGCCCTGGACGAAGCGGATTCCGGCCTCAAGCTGCTCCCACACCGTGTCGTTGAACGGGGTGCGCGCATACTGCTTGACGGAGTTCCGGACCTCCTCGGCGAACTGCTCGTTGCTCCAATCGCGCCGGCCGAAGCCGATGAGGGCGAAGCTGGGCGGGAGCAGGCCGCGGTTGGCCAGGTCGTACACGGCCGGCATGAGCTTCTTGCGGGCGAGGTCGCCGGTGACTCCGAAGAGCACCAGCGACGACGGCCCCGCGATCCGGTTCAGGCGCCGGTCGCGGGGATCCCGCAGGGGATTTGCCTGTTTGGGGGGAAGGGTCTCGTGCATGTCTAGCCGTTCTGCTGGGTCTCCCGGCCGGCTCCGGCCAGGAAGTCAATGACGCCGGTGAGCTGGCTCAGCCCCGCCGCGCGGTCTGTCAGGTGCAGGCGGACCACGGGACGGCCGTGGGCCTCAAGCACCTGTGCGTCCCCGGCCGCCTGGGCCGAGATCAATTCCCCGAAGGTGAAGGGCAGTCCCGGAATCTCCAGGTCCGAGCCGGCGGCGCCGGTGATCTGGAGGTACACCCCGGAGGCCGGTCCACCCTTGTGGAACTGGCCGGTCGAGTGAAGGAACCGCGGTCCCCACCCGAAGGTGACGGGCCGGCCCGTCAGGGCGGCCAGCGGACTGCGCAGTTCCTCGAGCGGCGCCTGGGCGTGCCGGTCCAGGTACGCCTGGACCGACAGGTAGCCGGTGGGCTCAAGGGTGCCCAGGAGCGCCTGGAGGGCGTCCCCGACCGTGGTGGCATTGCCGAGCAGGTCCGCGTCACCGCGGATCTCGACGGCGCCGTCGATGAAGTTAGCCGGAGCCGGAGCGGGCTGGGCGTCAAGCAGGCCGCGGGCGGCCTTCTTCGCCGCCTCCACGTCGGGCTGGTCGAAGGGATTGATCCCCAGCAGCCGGCCCGCGACCGCGGTTGCGAACTCCCAGACGAACATCTGGCTGCCCAGCGATCCGCTCACCACCGCGCGGGTCTGTCCGTCCGTGGACACCTCGGCGTCGGAACCGGCCAGGACGACCGGAACGACGTCGTCGGCCACCGTGGCGACCTCGGGGGAGTCCAGGGAGGCCACGACGGGCAGCAGGCCCGTGCCGAGCTTCCCGGTGGACTCCGCGATGAGCTGCTCGGCCCAGTCGGCGAAGCCCGGCAGGCCGGAGCCGCCGTCGGCGAAGACGATCTTGTCGCGCAGGGGCTTGGTGCCCCCGAGCACGGCGCCCAGCCGCAGGCCGGCGTTGTCGGGTCCGTCCTCGCCGAGGAACTCGGAGATCTCCTCGGCATCGGCCACGAGGGCTTCGATGTCGGCCCCGGCAAGGCCCGAGGGGACCAGGCCGAACGCGGTCAGGGCCGAGTAGCGTCCGCCGACCTGCGGATTGGCGTTGAAGACCTGGCGGTAGCCGGCCTCCCTCGCCGAACCGTCGAGCGGCGAACCGGGATCGGTGACGATGATGATGCGGGACTTCGCGTCGATGCCGGCGTCGGTGAACGCCTTCTCGAAGACCCTGCGCTGAGAGTCGGTCTCCACGGTGGAGCCCGACTTCGAGGACACCACGATCGCCGTCTCGGCGAGGCGCTCCGCGAGGGCGGCGCCGACCTGGTCGGGGTCGGTCGAGTCGAGGACCACGAGGTCGACCCCGGCGGTCCGGGTGATGACCTCGGGGGCCAGCGAAGACCCGCCCATGCCGGCCAGCACGAAGCGGGTCACCCCCTCGGCCGCAAGCTCCTCGCGGAGCTGTGCGATCTGCGGGATCAGCGCCCGTGACTCGTCGAACAGGTCGATCCAGCCGAGGCGGATGGAGGCCTCAGGCTCGGCGTCGGGGCCCCACAGGGTGGCGTCCTTGGCCATGAGCCGGGAGGCGACCTTGTCCTCGACCAGGGTGGAAAGTGATGCCTCGATGGCGGCTGCGGCCGCGCCGGACGCGGCGAGCTCGAATGAACCCATCGGGATCAGCGTCCTTCGGTGTCGAGTGCGGTCTTGACGGTCTCGAGGAGCTCGGACCAGCTGGTGACGAACTTGTCGAGGCCTTCGGTCTCGAGCTGCTCGACGACCTCCTTGTAGGAGACGCCCAGGCCGTCGAGGTCGTTGAGCACGGCGTTCGACTCCTCGTAGGTACCGGTGACCGTGTCGCCTTCGATGACGCCGTGGTCGGCCGTCGCCTCAAGGGTCTTCTCCGGCATGGTGTTGACGACGCCCTCAGCGACGAGTCCGCTCACGTACAGGGTGTCGGGCAGCGACGGGTCCTTGACCCCGGTGGAGGCCCACAGCGGACGCTGGGGGTTCGCGCCGGCACCGGCGAGGACCTGCCAGCGCTCGGTGGCGAACTGCTCCTGGTACACCTGGTAGGCCAGGCGGGCGTTGGCGAGCCCGCCCTTGCCCTTGAGCGCCTTGGCTTCGGGGGTGCCCAGAGCGTCGAGGCGTCCGTCGATCTCGGCGTCGACGCGGGAGACGAAGAAGGAGGCGACGGAGTGGATCTTGCTCAGGTCGTGCCCGTTCTCCTTCGCCTTCTCGAGGCCGACCAGGTAGGCGTTGATGACCTCGCGGTACCGCTCGAGCGAGAAGATCAGGGTGACGTTGACGCTGATCCCCGCGGCGATGGTCTCCGTGATCGCCTCAAGGCCTTCCACGGTGGCCGGGATCTTGATCAGGACGTTGGTGCGCTGGACCTTGGCGTGGAGGCGCTTGGCCTCCTCGATGGTGCCCTGGGTGTCCCGGGCCAGGCGGGGGTCGACCTCGATCGAGACGCGGCCGTCGAAGCCGCCGGTGCGCTTCGCCGCTTCGGCGAAGATGTCGCAGGCCTGTGCGACGTCGTGGGTGGTGATGTCGAAGACCGCCTGGTCGACGGAGGCGCCGGCCTGAGCCAGGGCGCCGACCTGCGAGGCGTAGGACTCGCCCTGCTTCAGCGCGGCGGCGAAGATGCTCGGGTTGGTGGTGACACCGACGACGTTGAGCTCTTCGATCAGGCGCTTGAAGGCACCGGAGTTGATGCGTTCGCGGGACAGGTCATCGAGCCAGATCGAGACGCCGGCGGCGGAAAGGTCGGCCGTTGGGTTGGAAGTCATGAAATTCTCCTTTGGGTCCGCGTTCACGGACACTTGTGTCGGACGGAAGCGGTGGGACTACAGGTGGTCGCCGGTCTCGGTGGCGCGGGCGCCCGACGGCATGGCGGGGGTGCCATTGGCCGCAAGGGGCGTGCCGGCGGCGGCGCTGATCGACTCGCGGGCGGCGGCCACGACGGCCTCCGCGGTGATGCCGAACTCGCGGTAGAGGGTCTTGTAGTCCGCCGAGGCGCCGTAGTGCTCGAGGGACACGGCACGGCCGGCGTCGCCGAGCAGGCCCTGCCAGCTCTGGGCCACGCCCGCTTCGACGGAGACCCGGGCGCGCAGGCTGCGCGGCAGGACCGACTCGCGGTACGCCTCGTCCTGGCTGTTGAACCACTCGAGCGAGGGTACCGAGACAACGCGGGTGGCGATGCCTTCGGCTTCGAGGGTTTCGCGGGCCTGGACGGCCAGCTGCACCTCGGACCCGGTGGCCATCAGGATGACCTCGGGGGAGCCGTTGCGGGCCTCGGCGAGGATGTATGCGCCCTTGGCCACGCCTTCGGCCGAGCCGAAGGTGTCACCGGTGGCTGCGCCCTCGCCGCGCTCGTACGTGGGGATGTTCTGCCGGGTCAGCACGATTCCTGCGGGGTTCTGGGTGTTCTCCAGGATGGTCCGCCAGGCCACGGCGACCTCGTTGGCGTCACCGGGGCGCACGACGTCGAGGCCGGGGATGGCGCGCAGCGAGGAGAGCTGCTCAACGGGCTGGTGGGTCGGCCCGTCTTCGCCGAGGCCGATGGAGTCGTGCGTCCAGACGTAGATGGCCGGCACGCCCATCAGGGCGCCGAGGCGGACCGCAGGCCGCTGGTAGTCGCTGAAGATCAGGAAGGTGCCGGAGAACGCGCGGGTGCTGCTGTGCATCACGATGCCGTTGACGATGGCCGCAGCGGCGTGCTCGCGGATGCCGAAGTGGAGCACCCGTCCGTACGGGTTGCCCTTCCAGGCCTCGGTCTGGCGGCTCGTCGGCACGAATGACGGGGAGCCTTCAATGGTGGTGTTGTTCGACTCTGCGAGGTCGGCGGAGCCGCCCCACAGTTCGGGAAGGACCGGACCGATGGCGGTGAGGACCTTGCCGGAGGCGGCGCGGGTCGACATGTCCTTGCCGGAGGGGAACTCGGGCAGTGCTTCTTCCCAGCCTTCGGGAAGGGTGCGGGAGGCGATGCGCTCGAGCATCTTCGCCTCGTCCGGGTGGGCTCCACGCCAGGCGTCGAAGGAGGTGTCCCAGTCGGCGCGGGCGCTGGCGCCGCGCTCAACGACCTTGCGGGCGTGCGCCAGGACCTCGGGGTCGACGTCGAAGTGCTTCTCCGGGTCGAATCCCAGGGCCTGCTTCAGCGCGGCCACCTCGTCCTTCCCGAGGGCGGAGCCGTGGATCTTGCCGGTGTTCTGCTTGTTGGGAGCAGGCCAGCCGATGACGGTCCGGAGGGACACGATCGAGGGCTTCGAGGTTTCGTTCTTAGCGGCCACCAGGGCGGCATACAGCTCGGCGACGTCTTCGACGTACTCGCCGGTCTTCGTCCAGTCGACCCGCTGGACGTGCCAGCCGTACGCCTCATAGCGCTTCAGCACGTCCTCGCTGAAGGCGATGTCGGTGTCATCCTCGATGGAGATGTGGTTCTCGTCGTAGAGCACCACGAGGTTGCCGAGCTCCTGGTGGCCGGCGAGCGATGAGGCCTCGGAGGTGACGCCCTCCTGGAGGTCGCCGTCGGAGGCGATGACCCAGACGGTGTGGTCGAAGAGGCTCTCGCCCTCGGGGGCCTCGGGGTCGAACATGCCGCGCTGGCGGCGCTGGCCGAAGGCGAAGCCGACGGAGGTCGCGAGGCCCTGGCCCAGCGGGCCGGTCGTGATCTCCACGCCCTTGGTGTGGCGGTATTCGGGGTGGCCGGGGGTCTGCGATCCCCAGGTGCGCAGCGCCTTGAGGTCATCGAGTTCCAGGCCGTAACCGGCCAGGTACAACTGGATGTAGAGCGTCAGCGACGTGTGGCCGGGGGAGAGGACGAACCGGTCGCGGCCGGTCCATTCCGGGTCGGACGGGTCATGGCGCATCAGTTTCTGGAAGAGCAGGTAGGCGGCGGGAGCAAGGCTCATCGCGGTACCCGGGTGGCCGTTGCCCACCTTCTCCACTGCGTCCGCGGCGAGGACGCGGATGGTGTCCACCGCCTTTTCGTCCAGTTCGCTCCAGTTGAGTTCCTGCTCTTGCATCTTTGCCACGTTGACCGGGCCTTTCTCTGTCCAGGTCGGCCAGCGCCACGGCGCCGTGGGGAGCTGGGGGCAGGGGTACGCGGAGGCACCCACAACCTGCTGGCCGTTCACCGTTGAATCCTGCATTTTTCCGTGTATTCCCAGTGATGCAGGCACCCCCGCAGGAGGGCCACTTGGGCTTCAAAACCAACCATATCCCTTCCTCGCATCAAAGGAAGTTCACTGGGTAACAAGTCGGAGATGTTGCCGTCCATTCCCCAAAAAGTCCCGGAACGCGGGTGAGCATTGTCACGGGGAGTCGCTCCGGGCCCCGGCCCGCGCGGCAGGGTAATTAGGGCCCGATTTCTACGCGGCGTAAAAGGGTATGATGATTCTGTCTTTTGCCCCAAAAGAAATGAAAGTGTTGCCTTGTGAAGACCCAGCAGGTTTCTGCGCCGGCACGGCCGCCCCGGGCCCGAGGGGGCGTCGGGCGCAAAGCCAGGGCCTATCTCGCCCTGACCAAGCCGCGGGTGATCGAGCTCCTGCTGGTCACGACCCTTCCCACGATGATCTTCGCCCACGGCGGGTTCCCGGCACCCGGGCTGATCCTCGCCACCATGGTGGGTGGGGCGTTCGCCGCCGGCAGCGCCGGCGCCTTCAACTGCTACATCGACCGCGACATGGACAAGGTGATGCACCGGACGGCTAACCGCCCGCTGGTGACCGGGGAGGTCACCCCCCGGGAGGCGCTGATCTTCGCCTGGGCGCTCGGCGCCGCGGCCATCGGCATCCTGTGGTGGGGTGCGAACCCGCTGGCGGCCTGGCTGGGCGTCGCCGCGATCTTCCTCTACGTCGTTGTTTACACGCTCATCCTCAAGCGCCGGACCGCGCAGAACATCATCTGGGGCGGCGCCGCCGGCTGCATGCCGGTGCTGATCGCATGGGCCGCCGTGACGAACTCGGTCGAGTGGCCCGCCGTCGTGCTCTTCCTCATCATCTTCCTCTGGACACCCCCGCACTACTGGCCGCTGTCGATGAAGTACAGCGACGACTACAACGCGGCGAACGTCCCGATGCTCGGGGCCATTGCCGGCGCGCGCGTCGTTTCGGTCCAGGTCGTCCTGTATGCGTGGGCGACCGTCGCATCCTCGCTGCTGCTGGTGCCGGCCGGAGCCGGCTGGGTCTACACGGTGGCCGCCGCAGCTGCCGGCGCCTGGTTCATCCGGGAGACCCACCGCCTTCACGCCAAGGCACGCCAGGGAACCCTCGAGAACCGGGCGGCCATGAAGGTCTTCCACGGCTCGATCAGCTACCTCACCGTGCTCTTCCTCGCCCTGGCGATCGACCCCTTCGTCGGCGGCCCCGTCTTCTAGCGGGAAGGACCGGCGCCGCTAGCATGGGGGCATGACCTTCACCGGGCTCGTCGCCTATCCCATTACGCCCTTCACGGCCGACGGCGGGGTGAACACCCCCGAACTTGCCGCCCTGATCTCTTCCCTGGCGGTCTCGGGGGTCGACACCATCGCCGTCCTGGGTTCCTCCGGGAGCTTCGCCTTCCTCGATTCGACCGAGCGCGATGCGGTGGCGCGCACCGCCGTCGAGGCTGCCGCGGGCGCGGTGCCGGTGGTGGTCGGCATCAGTTCAGTGGGAACCCGCGAGGTGCTGGCGGCCGCCCGCTCGGCCGAACGCGCGGGAGCAGCGGGCCTGGTTCTTTCGCCGGTCTCCTACGTGCCGCTGACCGAGGAGGAGGTGTCCTTCCAGGTGCGCTCCGTCGCGGAGTCGACCGACCTGCCGATCTGCCTCTACAACAACCCCCGCACCACCCAGTTCAGCTACGGGCTCGAGCTGGTGGCGGAACTCCTGGCCCTTCCCTCGGTGGTGGCGTTTAAGGACACCGCCGCGGACGTGGCCTCCTTCCAGCAGCGGTATGGCCGCCTCCGCTCCCTGACGGACGCCACCTTCAGCCACGGCCTGAGCGGCGACCTGCTGATCGCCTCGGGGGAGCTGGCGGCGGACGCCTGGCACACCGGCCCGGCTGCGCTCCTTCCGGCGTATTACGCCCGGTTCCGCGCGGCGGTCGCCGCGGGGGACGCTGCCGGTGTCGCGGAGTGCCGCAGGGTGCTCCTGCCCGTGGTGCAGCATGTGGTGAACCTGCGCAAGATCAGCGGGCTGCACCTGCTCGCGCGCGTCTGCGGCATCGACGCGGGGGATCCCCGCCTTCCGCTGCTCCCGGTCCCGGGCAGCGAACAGCGCGAACTGGCGCGGCTCGTCGACGTGGTTGAGGAGGCGCTGGCCCTCAGCGGACCGGTGTCCTGACCTGCCCGGGAGCCGCGGCAGCCGCGCCGGCCGGCTGCCGGGTGTATCCCGTATAGACCGCGTGGACCGCCGCCGCGGTCAGCAGGGAGGCCCCGAGCAGGTGCAGGGCCACCAGCCCGATCGGCAGGTGAAGGAAATGCTGGGCGTACCCCACGGCGCCCTGGGCCAGGACCACGACGGCAAGGAGCACCAGCGACCGGCGCAGGGCCGGCGCCACCCGGTACCGGTAGGCCAGCGCGACGGCCAGGGCCACGGTCATCACCAGGAGGTAGACCGGTGCGGCGTGGATGCGGGTCATCAGTTCCGGGTCGAGGTTGTTGCGGGCCGCTCCGTGGTCTCCGGCGTGGGGCCCCGAACCGGTCACGATCACCCCGAGGACGACGACGAGCCCGGTCAGTACGGCAATCACCGCAAGGAGCTGGCGCAGGATCCTCGGAGCCGCCTGCGGCAGGCGCTCCCGGCTCCGGGCGGTGGTCAGCCGGGTCCGGTTCACCAGCACCGTCGCGACGGTCACGAGGGCCATTGAGACCAGGAAGTGCCAGCCGACGACCCATGGATTCAGATCGGTCCACACGGTGATGCCGCCGATCACGGCCTGCGCGGGGATGCCCGCCAGGAGCGCCACCGAGAGGCGGAAGAGGTCCCGGCGCGGACGGCGCAGGTTGAGCACTGACACCAGCATGGCGACCGCGATCACCACCAGCACAAAGGTGAGCAGGCGGTTGCCGAACTCAATGACGCCGTGCAGGCCGAGCTCCGGGGTGCTCACGATCGAGTCGGCGGTGCACCGCGGCCACTCGGGGCAGCCAAGGCCCGAGGCGGTGAGCCGTACCGCTCCGCCGGTGACGACGATGACGATCTGGGACACCAGTGACGCGATGGCCAGCCGGCGGATGAGAGGGGTCTCGGTGGCCGGGAGCCGGGATCGCAGGCGGGTCAGGGCAGAAGACGGCATGTTCTCAACTCCATCGGAACCAGCGGACGGCGGCGGCACTGGCCACCGCGGCCCAGCCCAGCAGGATCAGGCAGGACAGGGGATGAAAGGAGCCCTCGAGGAAGGCGGCGCGCAGCCCGTCGCCCAGCGCCGACGACGGCAGGATCCGCACGAACGGCTCGACGGCGGCGGGGAGCCCGGCGGCAGGAAGGATGATCCCTCCGGCGGCGGCCAGCACGATCCACAGCAGGTTCGTCACCGCGAGCGTCGCCTCCGGCCGCAGCGTCCCGGCCACGAGGAGGCCGAGCGCGGTGAAGGCCGCCGCGCCGAGGGCGAAGGTCAGGACCGCCCAGGGCAGCCCCGCCAGTTCCGGGCGCCAGCCCATCAACACCGCGGCGCCGCCGATCAGCACCACCTGCAGGGCGAGCACCACGGCCACGGCCGCGGCCTTGCCGAAGACCAGGCCGGAACGGCCCAGCGGGGTGGTCGAGAGGAACCTGAGCACCCCGTACCTGCGGTCGAAGCCGGTCGCGATGCCCTGGCCGGTGAACGCCGTCGACATCACGCACAGCGCGAGCACCCCCGGCGCCGCGGTGTCGATCCTGCTGGGACCGAAGCCGTCAAGGAGGGGCGTGGCCACGAGGCCGGCGAGGGCCAGCAGGGGCAGGGCGACGGCGAGCACGAGCTGTTCACCGTTGCGGAGCATCGCGGCGGCCTCGTAGCCGCCGTGGCGCAGCACCCTCCGGGCGAGGGGGGCGGCCTGGGTCATCGGATGCTCCGTCCGGCGATGTCGAGGAAAACGTCTTCGAGGGACCGGGGGGCCATGGAGACGGCTACGGGCAGGATTCCCTCGGAGTCCCACCACTGGGCCAGGGCCGCGAAGTCGGCCGCCGTGAGGGCGCCGCTGACCAGGTAGTGGCCCGGCTCCGGTTCCGCGCGGTGGAGGTGCGGCAGGAGTCCGGGGGGAATTTCAAGGCCCGGCACGCTTTGGAAGCGCAGTTCCCGGAAGTTCTCGGGGGCGGCCCCGGCCGTCAGGTCGGCCACCGTGCCCTGGGCCACGGTGCGCCCGCCCTCCATGATGTAGACGTAGTCCGCAAGCTTCTGGGCGTCGTCGAGCAGGTGGGTGGTGAGGATGATCGCGAGTCCCGCGGCGCGCAGTTCCTTAATGAGTTCGAACACGATGGTGCGCGACTGGGGGTCGAGCCCGGCGCTGGGCTCATCCAGGAAGAGGACCTCGGGCCGCCCGATCAGGGCGCAGGCGAGGGCGAGCCGCTGCTTCTGGCCGCCGGAGAGGCGGCGGATGGACGTGCCGCCGAAGTCGTCGATCCCCAGCCGTTCGGCGAGCTCATCGACCGGCCGCGGATCCGCGTACATGGAGGCGACATGGCGCAGCAGGGCCATCGGCTTCACCGAAGGAGGCAGTCCGCCGTCCTGCAGCATGACGCCGACCCGGGCACGCAGCCGGGGACTCGCGCGGTGCGGGTTCTCACCGAGGAGCCGGACCGTGCCGGCGGTGGGGCGCTGGAGGCCCTGGGCGCATTCGAGCGTCGTGGTCTTGCCGGCGCCGTTGGCACCGAGGATCGCGGTGACGCTGCCCATCGCCGCCTCGAGGTGGACCCCGTCGAGCACCCGGACCATCCGTCCGTCGAGCGAGGGGACCGGCCCGAAATCCTTGGTGAGGCCCTCGATCACCAGGGCGGCGGCTGTATGGTGCACCCGGCTATTCTACGGTACGTAGTAACTGCCCTTGTAGGGGTCGACGGCGGGGGAAGCCTGCCCTTACTGGCACCGGAGCGCACATTACGTCATGATTGTGTTGTGTATTTTTTAACGCGGGCGGGAGGGACGCCATGAGTGTGGTTGACCATACCGCCGGGCGGGCGGGGCTTTCGCCCGCGGCGGGCGACACCGACGAGCGCACCCGCGACCGGGTGCTGTCGGCCGTGCTCGAGCGCGGACCGGTCAGCGCCGCCGAACTGGGCAGCGGGCTCGGCTTCACGCCGGCCGCCGTACGACGCCATCTCGACGCCCTGTCCCGTGACGGGCTCATCGAAGTCAAGCGCGGCGGAAGCACCGCGACGGGCGCCGGACGGCCCGCCCGGCGCTACGTGCTCAGCCAGCGTGGGCAGAGCCGGCTCGGCAACGACTACCTCGACATCGCCCGTGCCGCACTTCAGCAGCTGGGGGCGGCCGCCGGCCCCGACGCGGTGGCGGAGTTCGCCCGCTCCCGCTTCGCCGGCATGGAGGAGCGCTACCGCCCGCTGATCGAGGCCGCCGGGCCCGACCTCGAGGCCCGCGCCCGTGCGCTGGCCGCGGCACTGAGCACCGACGGCTTCGTCGGCTCCGCCCGGGTCGTCGGTTCGGCCGGCGCCGCTCGGCCGGCCGCCGGGGGAGCCGCCCCGCGCGGCACCCTGCTCAGTGTCCAGCTCTGCCAGGGCCACTGCCCGGTGCAGCAGCTCGCCGCTGACTTTCCCGCGTTCTGCGACCAGGAGACGGCGGCGTTCTCCCGGCTGCTCGGCGTCGACGTGCGCAGGCTCTCCACCCTGGCCAGCGGCGGCCATGTCTGCACCACCCACATTCCCCTCGGGCGCACGACAGCCGCGCCCCCGGCGGGTGCCTCCCGTGCCGAACCCGGCGCCGCACCCCGCTCCAGAGATTTGCCAAACCATCAGCAAGGAAGGCCGTGATGACGGATCAAGTAGACCAGAAGCCACTGACCCCGACCCCCGTCCCGGAGTCGGTCATCAGCGACATCCTGGAAAAGAACCCCGAACTCGAAGGCATCGGCACCTACCAGTACGGCTGGGCCGATAAGAACGAGGCGAGCGCCAACGCCCGCCGCGGCCTGAGCGAAGAGGTCGTCCGCGACATCTCGGCGAAGAAGAACGAGCCCGAGTGGATGCTCGACCTGCGCCTGAAGGGCCTGAAGTACTTCGACCGGAAGCCCATGCCCTCCTGGGGCGCGGATCTCTCCGGGATCGACTTCGACAACATCAAGTACTTCGTGCGCTCCACCGAGAAGCAGGCGAACACGTGGGAGGACCTCCCCGAGGACATCCGCAACACGTACGAGAAGCTCGGCATCCCCGAGGCCGAGCGTGCCCGCCTCGTCTCCGGCGTCGCGGCCCAGTACGAATCCGAGGTGGTCTACCACCAGCTCCGCGAGGACCTCGAGCGCCAGGGCGTCCTTTTCCTCGACACCGACACCGCGCTGCGCGAGCACCCGGAGATCTTCAAGGAGTACTTCGGCTCGATCATCCCGGTGGGCGACAACAAGTTTGCCTCGCTGAACACGGCCGTCTGGTCGGGCGGTTCCTTCGTGTACGTGCCCAAGGGCGTCCACGTCGAGATCCCGCTGCAGGCCTACTTCCGGATCAACACCGAGAACATGGGCCAGTTCGAGCGGACCCTGATCATCGCGGACGAGGGCTCCTACGTCCACTACATCGAGGGCTGCACCGCCCCGATCTACACCTCCGACTCGCTTCACTCGGCCGTCGTCGAGATCGTCGTGAAGAAGAACGCCCGCGTCCGGTACACGACCATCCAGAACTGGTCGAACAATGTGTACAACCTCGTCACCAAGCGGGCCGTGGCCCACGAGGGCGCCACCATGGAGTGGATCGACGGCAACATCGGGTCCAAGGTCACCATGAAGTACCCGGCCGTCTACCTCCTCGGCGAGCACGCCAAGGGCGAGACCCTGTCCATCGCGTTCGCCGGTGAGGGTCAGCACCAGGACACCGGGTCGAAGATGGTCCACATCGCCCCCAACACCAAGTCCTCGATCATCTCGAAGTCGGTGGCCCGCGGCGGTGGCCGTGCCGCCTACCGCGGCCTGGTGCAGGTGCGTGAGGGTGCGAAGAACTCGGCCAACACGGTCCGCTGCGACGCGCTGCTGGTGGACACCATTTCCCGCTCCGACACCTACCCGTACGTCGACATCCGCGAGGACGACGTCACGATGGGCCACGAGGCCACGGTGTCCAAGGTCAGCGAAGAGCAGCTGTTCTACCTGATGTCCCGGGGGATGCCCGAGGACGAGGCCATGGCCATGATCGTGCGCGGATTCATCGAGCCGATCGCCCGCGAGCTCCCCATGGAGTACGCGCTCGAACTGAACCGCCTGATCGAACTCCAGATGGAAGGGGCCGTAGGCTAGCAATGGCTGAAGCGACCAAGATGAACAACGAAGCGTCAACGGCCGGACCGGCCGGCGCCGCAGCCGACGAAAAGGCCCGGATCGGTGCCCCGTCCTCGGCGCCCGCAGCGATCGCAGGCTTCAGCGAGGAGGGCGAGAGCCTTTCGGAGCTGAACACCGGCACCGCCCAGCACGGCTTGAAGAAGCACAGCCACGGCAACGCCCCGGTGGTGCCTGAGGCATCCCGCGGGGAGCGGCTGAAGTCCTATAACCTTGAGGACTTTGCCCCGCTCACCGGCCGCGAGGAGGACTGGCGGTTCACCCCCCTGAACCGCCTGCGCGGGCTCCACACCGAACCCCTCACCGGGACCGGTCCCTCAGTGCGGGTTTCCGGCGCCTCCAACATCAAGGTGGAGACCGTCGGGAGGTCCGACGCCCGGATCGGCTCAGCCGCCACCCCCGAGGACCGCATCTCGGCGGCGGCCTGGGCCGCGGCCGACGGCGCCACCGTCGTCACCATCCCCGCCAACACCGTTGCCGACGCCGAGGTGACCGTCACGGTTCGAGGCGCCGACAAGGCACCGGCGGCCCAGCACCTGATCATCGAGGCCGGGGCGTTCTCCACCGCCGTGGTGGTCATTGACCACTCCGGCTCGGCGACCCTCGCGCAGAACGTCGAGATCGTCGTCGGCGACGGCGCCCAGCTCACCGTCGTCAGCGTGCAGGAGTGGGACGACGACGCCGTCCACGTCTCCTCGCAGCAGGCGAAGATCGGGCGCGACGCCCGCTTCAAGCACGTTGTCGTCAGCCTCGGCGGCGACCTGGTCCGTCTCACCCCGTCCTCGGTGTTCACCGCGCCGGGCGCCGAGGTCGAGATGTACGGGTTGTACTTCGCCGACGCCGGCCAGCACCTGGAGCAGCGCCTCCTGGTGGACCACGCGGTGCCCAACTGCAAGTCCCGCGTGACCTACAAGGGTGCGCTCCAGGGACAGGGCGCCCACACTGTCTGGGTCGGCGACGTGCTGATCCGCAAGGAAGCCGAAGGGACCGACACCTACGAGGTGAACCGGAACCTGCTGCTGACCGACGGGACGCGGTCCGACTCGGTGCCCAACCTTGAGATCGAGACCGGCCTGATCGAAGGTGCCGGCCACGCCAGCGCCACCGGCCGCTTCGACGACGAGCACCTGTTCTACCTGATGGCCCGCGGCATCCCCGAGCAGGACGCCCGCCGCCTCGTGGTGCGTGGCTTCCTCACCGAGGTCATCCAGCAGATCCGGGTCCCCGCCCTCGAGGAGCGCCTCGCGCTGGCCCTCGAGAACGAACTCGCGGCAGGCAACCTGTGAGCGCGGAGGCCACCCCCCGGGGTGAACTGATCTGCAGCGTTGACGACATCGAGATCAAGCAGGCCCTGCGCGTGCTCATCGATGACTACCCCGTCGCGATCGTGAGGGACTCCGAGGGCGCCATCCACGCCCTGGGGGACACCTGCTCCCACGCCGACATCTCCCTTGCCGAGGGCGACGTCGAGGGCTGCGCCATCGAATGCTGGGGCCACGGCTCCCAGTTCGACCTGCGCAGCGGCGCGCCCCTCCAGCTGCCGGCCTACGAGCCGGTTCCGGTGTTCGCCCTGGAGATCCGCGACAACAATGTGTACGTGGACATCACCACGGTCACCAACGGAGCACCCACCCCCCAGCTCGGCTGACCGGCCCGGCACCAGCACACTTAGACGACGCCCTGGCCGCCAGGGCAAAGGAGAACGGAAAACAGATGTCCACCCTTGAAATCAAGGACCTCTACGTCAGCATCGTGACGGAGCAGGGCTCCAAGCAGATCCTCAAAGGCGTCAGCCTCACCATTCGCACCGGTGAGACCCACGCGATCATGGGCCCCAACGGCTCGGGCAAGTCCACCCTGGCCTCGACCATCGCCGGCCACCCCCGGTACACCGTCGAGAGCGGCTCCATCGCCCTCGACGGCGAAGACGTCCTCGCCATGAGCGTCGACGAGCGCGCCCGCGCCGGGCTCTTCCTCGCCATGCAGTACCCGGTCGAGGTGCCCGGAGTGACCATGACCAACTTCCTGCGCACCGCCAAGACGGCCCTCGATGGAAAGGCCCCGAGCCTGCGCCACTGGACCAAGGACGTCAAGCAGGCGATGTCTCAGCTGCGCATCGACGCCGACTTCGCCCAGCGTAACGTCAACGAGGGCTTCTCCGGCGGCGAGAAGAAGCGCGTGGAGATCCTCCAGCTCGAACTGTTCCGCCCCCGCTTCGCGATCCTCGACGAGACCGACTCCGGCCTCGACGTCGACGCACTCAAGGTTGTCTCCGAGGGCGTGAACCGCGAGCACGCCAAGGGCGAGATGGGCACGCTCCTGATCACCCACTACACGCGTATCCTGCGCTACATCAAGCCCGACTTCGTGCACGTGTTCGTCGACGGGCGCATCGCCGAGGAGGGCGGCCCCGAGCTGGCCGACCGGCTCGAGGAAGAGGGCTACGACCGCTTCGCCGCGGCCACCCCAGCAGTCGAAGCGTAGGACCTCTCGTCCGCGCCCGGGAAAGGAAAAACGATGAGTGAAGTAGAAGCAGCGCAGACAGCGCTCGAAGACGTCGAAGAGGCGTTGAAGGATGTCATCGACCCCGAGCTCGGGGTGAACGTCGTTGACCTGGGCCTGCTGTACGGGCTGAAGTACGCCGAGGACGGCGCCCTCCTGATCGACCTGACGCTCACCACGGCCGCGTGCCCGCTGACCGACGTGCTCGAGGAGCAGGTCGGCCAGGCCCTCGATGGCGTCGTCGACGACTGGCGGCTGAACTGGGTGTGGATGCCGCCGTGGGGCCCGGAGAAGATCACCGAGGACGGCCGCGACCAGATGCGCGCCCTCGGGTTCAACATCTAGGACGAACTCAGGGTCCGCGCCCCGGCGCGGAGTTTCACCAAGGGGCGGCTCTTCGGAGCCGCCCCTTTCGTGTATTCCGGCCCCGCGGTGTTCCGGTCCTGCGGTGTTCCGGTCCTGCAGTGTTCTGGCCCTGCTGGGTTCGGCTTTGCTGCGTTCCGGCCCTGCTGCGTTCCGGCGATTGGCGGTTCCGCGGCCGTGCCGTTGGGGCCGGACAGACCGGCTCAGACGCCCCGGCCGTCGGCGTCGGGACTGTCCTCCCCGTCCACGCCTTCCCCAGCCTCGTCGTCCGCATCTGAGTGCTCACCGAGGCCGCGGGCGGCCAGGGCCTGGCCGGTGGCCTGGGCATAAGCGACGGCGTTGACCACCACCGGGACCACCACGGCCCGCGGACTCCGCTGTAGCCCACGCGCCTTCGCGGCGTCCCGCAGGTCCGACAGCGAGCCCACCAGATACGGGATGCTGCGCACCATGATGGACAGGGCGAGGGCGAAGCGTTCGGGGTCGGCCCCCAGCCGCCGCAGCGGGCGCACGAGGCGCACCAGTCCATCGAGCAGTTCCTGCCCCGGCGTGGTGACGGTCAGCAGGCGGGCCGCGAGGATACAGACGGCGATGCCGCCGGGCACCACGAAGGCCGCTTCCGGGCCGCGGGTGAACCAGGAGTAGAGCGCGAGCAGGGCCAGCACAGGCAATGCAGGCACCAGGGCGCCGAGCACTTTCCGCAGCGGCAGCCGGGCGCCAACGGTCATCAGGAGCAGGAAGAGAACGAGCCCGGCGGCCGTGGTGAGCGGCTGGCGGATCAGCACCACCGGGGTGCTGGCCCCCACGCAGAGAAGGGCCTTGAGCGCCAGCGGAGTCCGGTGAAGCAGCGAACGCCCGGGAACGTAGAGCCCGAGGAGCTGGCCGTGGCCCCTCATCGAAGGCACAGCTCCTGGTAGAAGGCGACGGCCTCGGCCGGGTCGCCGTCGAACACCACGCGGCCGCCGTCGAGCACGAGGGTGCGGTCGCTGTCCTGAGCGAAGGACAGGTTGTGGGTGGTGAAGATCACCTGCTGGGGGAGTCCGCGGAGGACGGCGCGGATGGTGTGCTCGTTGCGGAGGTCGAGCAGGGTGGTTGGCTCATCGGCGATGAGCACCGCAGGCTCGACCGCCGCCACCACCGCGATCGCCAGGAGCTGGCGCTCACCGCCGGAGAGGTCGTAGATGGAGCGGTCCGCAAGGTGCCCGATGCCGTAGGACTCAAGCACCCGCATGCCGGCGGTCCGGCGCTCATCCGCGCGCCGGATCCGGCCGCGCAGGGACAGTTCGACGTCCTCGCGGCCCGTGGGCATGACCAGCTGGGACAGGGGATCGGTGAACACGAAGCCGACTTTGCGGCGGACCTCCGTGCCGCGCCGGGCGGTGTCGAGGCCGTCGACGCTGACGCTGCCCGAGGTGGGCAGCGTCAGCCCGTTGATCAGCTTGAGCAGCGTCGATTTCCCCGAGCCGTTGGCGCCGATCACCGAGATGCGGTGCTCGCCCAGCTCGAGGGTGACCGGGTGCAGGATGGTTCGGCTGCCGCCGTCGTCCGCGGGGGCGGTGACCGACGCGTCGGTGAAACGGATCATGCCGTGCGTGCGGCTCCCTCGGTGCCACCGTGCCCGGGCCCAGCGGCGCCCGTGCGCGGCAGCAGCCGGGGGAACGCCCGGTGCACCGCAGCCGCGATACCGGCCGCGAGCAGGTTCTTGATAACGTCTCCGGGCAGGTAGACGGCGTCGGCGGCGATCGCATCTCCTACGCTCAACCCGCCGTTGACAACCAGCCCGGTGATTCCGAGCGGGTGGATGAGCAGGAGGCTCGCCGTGAAGCAGGCAATGAACAGCACGCCCGCACGGAACCTGCGGGTCCGGCGGAGAAGCGCGGCGGCGAGGAAACCGGCGAGCATCGCGGCCAGCGGGAAGGCGATCAGGTAGCCGGCGGACGGTCCCGCGAGGACGGCAAGGCCGCCGCGGAAGCCGCTGAAGATCGGCAGCCCGGCCAGCCCCGCCAGGACATACAGCCCAACGGCGGCTCCACCCCGGCCCGGACCGAGGACCACCCCGGCGAGCATCACCCCGAGCGTCTGCAGGGTGATCGGCACCCCGAGCGCGCCGACCGGGATACCGGGTACGATTGCGAGGGCGGCAATAAGCGCGGCGAAGACTGCGATCAACGACAGATCGGTGGAATTCCACCGCTTCCGGGCGCGCCGACGGGATGCGACAGCTGCCCCGGAGGAACTCGGGTGGGCCTGGCTCATGGGTTTCTTCCTCGCGGTATCGGACCTGGGCAGCATCCGGAGTGGATGCGGTCTTGTGGCGATGCGACAACTGCGTCGCGTCTCATCCCGAGAATAGCGCCGGACCCGCAACATTCCTTTGTAGATAATCGACAAAAATGCCCCTGTGCAGCGCACAGGAGGCACCGAAAGGCCACGGAATTGATTACCGTATCGAACCTGGAGCTGCGAGCAGGAGCCCGGCTGCTGATGGAGTCGGTGTCCTTCCGCGTGGACCGCGGCGACAAGATCGGCCTCGTCGGCCGGAACGGCGCCGGCAAGACCACCATGACCAAGGTCCTCGCCGGCGAATCCCTGCCGGCGGCAGGCTCGGTCTCCCGCAGCGGGGAGATCGGCTACCTGCCCCAGGACCCCCGCACTCCTGACATGGACCAGCTCGCCCGCGACCGGATCCTCTCCGCGCGCAACCTCGACACCGTGGTCCGCGACCTCCGGCAGGCTCAGGAGGACATGGCCAGCGAGAACACCTCGGTCCGGTCCAAGGCGATGAACCGCTATGACCGGATTGAAGCGGCGTTCCTCGCCGGCGGCGGCTACGCCGCCGAGGCCGAGGCCGCGGCGATCTCCTCCAACCTCGCCCTGCCCGAACGCATCCTGAACCAGCCGCTGCGCACGCTCTCCGGCGGCCAGCGCCGCCGCGTGGAGCTGGCCCGCATCCTGTACTCGGGTGCCGAGACGATGCTCCTTGACGAACCGACGAACCACCTCGACGCCGATTCCATCACCTGGCTGCGCGAATTCCTGCGCACCCACCAGGGCGGGCTGATCGTGATCAGCCACGACGTCGACCTGCTCGAGGCCACGGTGAACAAGGTGTTCCACCTGGACGCGAACCGGGCCACCATCGACATCTACAACATGGGTTGGAAGCGGTACCAGCAGCAGCGTGAGACCGACGAGCGTGCCCGTAAGCGGGAGCGCGCCAACGCCGAGAAGAAGGCCCAGGTCCTGATGGACCAGGCCAATAAGATGCGCGCCAAGGCCACGAAGGCCGTCGCGGCCCAGAACATGGCCAAGCGCGCCGAGCGGCTGCTGGGCGGCCTCGATGCGGTCCGTGCCAGCGACCGCGTCGCGGCGCTGCGGTTCCCGGACCCCTCACCTTCGGGCAAGACTCCGATGACCGCCGAGGGCCTCAGCAAGTCCTTCGGGTCCCTCGAGATTTTCACCGACGTGGACCTGGCGATCGACCGCGGCTCCAAGGTGGTCATCCTCGGGCTCAACGGTGCGGGAAAGACGACCCTGCTGCGGATGCTCGCCGGAGTCGACACCCCCGATACGGGCCGGGTGATCCCGGGCCACGGCCTCAAGGTCGGCTACTACGCGCAGGAACACGAGACGCTCGACACCGAGCGGACGGTCCTCGAGAACATGAAGAGCGCGGCACCCGATATGAAGGACGCCGAGGTGCGCGGCATCCTGGGATCGTTCCTGTTCTCGGGCGACGACGTCGAGAAGCCTGCCGGGGTGCTCTCCGGCGGTGAGAAGACGCGCCTGGCGCTGGCGACCATCGTGGCGTCCTCGGCGAACGTCCTGCTGCTCGACGAACCGACCAACAACCTCGATCCCGCCAGCCGGGCGGAGATCCTCGGGGCGCTGGCCAACTACACCGGCGCCGTCGTCATGGTCAGCCACGACGAGGGCGCCGTCGAGGCACTCAAGCCCGAGCGGGTCGTGCTGCTGCCGGACGGCGTCGAGGACCTCTGGAACGAGGACTACCTCGACCTCGTGACGCTGGCCTAGCGGCTCAGCGGTAGCCCTGGGCGTCAAGGAGCGCGTCCTCGGCCTCCTCGGCCGTGGGGCGCCGCCCCGGACGCCGAGCGGCCTCCGGCCGGCCCCCCGCCTCCTCTCGGTCCAGGCGGGCCTGCTGCCGGGCGGCATAACCGAGGCCGACGAAGAGCAGCACGCCGAAGGCGAACCACTGCAGGGAGTAGGAAAGGTGCGGTCCCTCGTTCAGGGACGGCTTGGGGAACTGCGCGGGCGCGGCGGCCGGCGCAGGATCCTCGGCGGCCATCAGCCCGTACGCGCCGGTCTGCACCGGGTAGCCGAGCTTCGCGGCGTACCCCTTGAGGTCGATCGAGGCGACCTGGCCCTCGGGGGCGCCCCGGTTCACCGCCGGCTCGCCGGGCTTGATGCGCGCAGTGACCGTGACGGTTCCCTCCGGCGGTGCGGGAATCGAATCCGGCCGCCCGGCCCGGTCGTTGCCGATGGGCAGCCAGCCCCGGTCGATGATGACCGCCGTGCCGTCCGCCAGGCGCAGGGGAGTGAGCACCTCATAGCCGGGCTGGGCGTTCATCGGGCGGTTGCGCACCACGACCTGCGCCGCGGTGTCGTATTCCCCGGTGAGCTTCACCGGAGTCCATTCCCGCAGGGGGTCGTACGTGGCGAAATCGGTTGTGCCTTCTTCGTAGGGCACGGGGGACTGCTCATAGTTCGCCTCGATGCGTCCGATGTCGGACACCACGGCGTTGCGCCGCTCCAGCTGCCACATGCCCAGTGCGGCGCAGGCCGCCGCCAACGCCGTCACCAGCGCGAACCAGGCGAGCCAGCGGCGGGAGATCAGGAACCGGTACACCTAGGACGCACCGCCGGCCAGAGTTACTGTCTCTTTCCAAAGCCCGCGGACCTGGAGGTAGTCCTGGAGCCACTCGACATGGGCGGAGCAGGCGGCCCACGCCTTTCGGCGCTCAGGGGTGTGGATGCGGGGGTTGTTCCACAGCAGCTGCCACTCGGCCGCCTCGCGGCAGCCCTTTCGCGAGCAGACCGTCGATTCGGCCGCCTGCTGAGGGGCACCCGAGAGGGAGTCGAAGATGTTGAAACCGGGTGTGCTCACGCGGCGGTGTCCGTCCTTCCGCGCAGCGGATCATCGTTTTCATTGGCGTCATCGATGGGTGCCAGACGCTCCTCCTCGATGATCTCCCCGGCCAGGATGTCCGGACCGCGGTCCTCCGTCTCGACCGTGCCGGTCGAGGCCTCGATCTCGCGCACCGGTGCGCGGTCGAGCAGGGCGTCGGTATGGCGGATGTCGCTGGTGTCGCTGCCCCCATTGGCAATGATGACGGCGAAGTAGGGCAGAAGCACCGCCCCCGCAATCACTACCCACACCATCCAGCCTTCGACGAAGAAGACGAGGATAAGGCAGACCATTCGAATGCCCATCGAGATCGAGTACTTGATCATGCGCGAGCGCATTTCGTCGGTGTGGGACTCCCGGGCGTCGGAAATGCTGTGAACGTCGGTATCGTGCCTGCTGTGCCTGGTCTGCTTGCTCATTCCACTCCCAAGGGGCTTCGTCCATTATCTCATCCCACTGCCCGTTGTTAAAGTTGGCTGCCTCGCGGCTAGGATCGACGGGACACTTTGACATGAGTTCGTTAAGTAACAACGTGTAGCGAGAAGCGGAGGATCCCTGTGCAGGAAACAAATCGCAGCGATGAAGAAAGGCCCGGACGCAGCGTCCTCGTCACGGGCGGCAACCGGGGCATCGGGCTTGCCATCGCGAATGCGTTCCTTGCCAACGGGGACAAGGTGGCGATCACCTACCGCAGCGGCGAGGTTCCCGAGGGCCTGCTCGGCGTGAAGGCCGACGTGACGAGCCAGGAGCAGCTCGACGCGGCATTCACCGAGGTCGAGGCGGCGCACGGCCCGGTCGAGGTGCTCGTCGCCAACGCCGGCATCACCCGCGACACCCTGCTGCTGCGCATGAGCGAGACCGACTTCACCGACGTCATCGACACGAACCTCACCGGCGCATTCCGGGTGATCAAGCGCGCCTCCAAGGGCATGATCCGGCTGCGCCGCGGGCGCGTCGTCCTGATCTCCTCGGTGACCGGCCTGTACGGCGCCCCCGGGCAGATCAACTACTCCGCCTCCAAGGCCGGGCTGGTCGGGATCGCCCGCTCGCTCACCCGGGAACTGGGCTCCCGCGGCATCACCGCGAACGTCATCGCGCCAGGATTCATCGACACCGACATGACGGCGGAGCTTCCCGAGGACACCCGCAAGAGCTACCTCGCCACCATCCCCGCCGGGCGCTTCGCGTCCCCGGACGAGGTCGCCAAGGTGGTGCGCTGGGTCGCCAGCGAGGAGGCCGGCTACATCTCCGGCGCCGTCATCCCGGTCGACGGCGGCCTCGGCATGGGCCACTAGGCCCCACCAGCATTCCGGCGGCAGCGTCCGCTGCCGCCGCATCGGAAACGCGAAGTCACGATGCGCGGGAACCAGCCCGCGCCAAGAAGGAGTAGTCATGGGTGCTTTGGACGGCATTGGAGCAATCGTCACCGGTTCATCACGGGGCATCGGGGCCGATGTGGCCCAGCTGCTCGCCGCCGAAGGCGCGGCCGTCGTGGTGAACTACCGGCAGAAGGCCCCCCGGGCCAACAAGGTGGTGGCCGGGATCGAGGCCGCCGGCGGCCGGGCCGTCGCCGTGGGCGCGGACCTGACCACCCCCGAGGGCCCGGCCGCACTGGTCGACGCCGCGGTGAGCAACTTCGGCGGGCTCGGCCTGCTGGTGCTGAACGCCTCGGGTGGGATGGAGAGCGGCGTCGGCGAGGACTACGCGCTGAAGCTCAACCGGGACGCCCAGGTCAATATGCTCAAGGCCGCTGCCGAGGTCATGCCCGCCGGCTCCCGCGTGGTGTTCGTCACCAGCCACCAGGCGCACTTCATCGACACCGTCCCCACCATGGACGCCTATGAGCCCGTTGCCCGCAGCAAGCGCGCCGGCGAGGACGCCCTGCGCGACCTCATCCCGATGCTCGAGGACAAGGGCATCCGCCTCGTCGTCGTCTCCGGCGACATGATCGAGGGCACAGTGACGGCAACGCTGCTTGACCGGGCAGCGCCCGGCGCGATCGAGGCCCGGCGCAGCGAGGCGGGCAAGCTCTACTCGGTGGCGGAGTTCGCCGCGGAGATCGTGAAGATGGTCACCGCCGACGTGCCGACCGGCCACACCGAACTGGTCGGGGGAGCGCGCGGCTTCGTGCCGCAGGGCTGACCGCAGGAATTGCTTGAATAAACGCGGGCCCGCCGCCGGACACCCGGTGGCGGGCCTTTCCGTGCACCGCACTATTGGTACCCTCGCCGGATGGGGGACATTCAACGCGCCAGGGTTGGCAAATGGGAAAAGGCCGGATATCTGCTGTTCTTCGGCTCGCTCTTCCCCATCCTGATACTTTCGGACGTGTTCGAAGCCCTTGGCTTCGAATTCTGGGCGAGGACGGGTCTTACGGGGCTGGTTGCCCTTGGTGTCGGCTATCTGGTGTCGCGGCCGGTGGCAGCGGAGCGTTCCCGGCGCCTCGCGTCCGACCTGAGCCGCGGGGTCTTCGAATGCGCAGTCCGGTATCCGGACTCGCACCCCGGATCCCTTCGGGACCGGTGGAATCCGGGAGTTGCCCAACTGGTCGGCGGGAGGCTGCACTTCCAGCCGCAGGACGCCTCCGGTGATCCGAATCCCACGCCGCTGGGTGCGCCCCGCGACCTGGGCGTCGACAAGGTCGAAGGAGTCATCGCGCCCGAGGGCAGGCGGCCGGTCGAACTCCGCCGCGGCTGGAAGGTGCTGGGGGTCGGCACGTCCTCCGGCAGGATGCATCTGGCCGCCGGGGATCCGGCCCTTGAGCTGCTGCGGGAAGAGTTCCCGGGCTGACTCCGCCCCGCCCGCAGCCGGAGGAGCAGGGCCCCGCGGAGCCGAAGCGGGTACTCCCGCTTACCTGGCGGCCGGGGAAACGCTGTCCGCCGACGCCTTCGCCTCCGCGGCAGTCTGCGCATAGGAGGCCGAGATCCGGCGGTAGACCGGGGTCAGGAAGGCCGCCAGCGCCGCGAGGATCAGGATGATTCCGGCCACCAGAAACACCAGGGCGATGCCGCGGGAGGTGCCCTCGCCCAGCAGCGGGGCCAGCCGGGCGGCGCCTTCGTCGGAGCGCGCATACTGGATGATCCAGAACTGCGCGATCGGGGCGATGAGGAACGCGGTGATCGGGGCCGCCGCGGACTCGAACGCCATGGCAAACCCGAACACCCGGCCCTGCCGCTGCAGCGGCACCACCTGCTGGATGACCGTCTGCTCGGCTGCCTCGACGAAGGGAATGAGGACGAGATAGGCCCAGATCCCGGCGATGTACAGCCAGGCCCACTCCCGCAGCGTGAACACCGCGCCGAGGACACCCATCAGGATCACCGCGAGGAGCATGGTGCGCAGCGGGTTGGCTCCGAGCCCGAACCTGCCGATCAGCGCACCGCCTAGGATGAACCCTGTGCAGCCGAGCGCGAAGAACGTACCCCACAGCTCCACCGGAAACAGCTCAAGGCCGTAGGGGTCCATCAGCGCCATGTAGACGCCGCCGACGAAGTTGTTGAACGTGGAGAACAGGATCAGTGCGAACAGCCCCGCGACGGCGAGCACGGCGGCCACGGAGCCACGGAAGTCGAACCCGCCGTGCGCGTCGGTGGCCGCCGCGCGCACCTCCTCGGGCATGTGCAGGGTCAGCAGGTGGGCAAAGGCCAGCGCGGTGAGCACCAGGGCGACGACGATCGTCCAGCCCATGCCCAGCAGCCCGACCGACAGCCCTGAGAGCACCGAGGTGACGATGAACATCAGGCCCTGCACCATTCCCACGAGCCCGTTGGCGTTGGCGCGCCGGTCCGGCTCGATGAGGATGGTGACCGTCGTGGAAAGGGCGATATTGCGCAGGTTCTCCACCACCGCACCGATCAGGATGATCAGCATGAAGACCCAGAACCACGGCCGGGTCAGGTTCAACAGCGCCGGAGTGGGCGTCAGTGCGAACAGAATCCCGGACAGCACGAACATGACGAGGGTGAAGCCGGCGGCGAAGCGCATCACGGCCAGCTTCCGGTAGCGGTCCACATAGGTGCCGAAGCTGATGCTGGAGAGGGCGATGAGCAGCATGTACGCCCCGCCCACCACACCGGTGGCGATCACATTGCGCGTCTCCAGGTACACCCAGAACGTCAGCGCGAACCACAGGTAGCTGGTGGTGATGTTGGCGATCCCGGTGTTCACCAGGATCCCCATGAAGGTGCGGGACCGCTCCGCCGGGGTGCGCAGCGAGGTGTCGATGGCGTCGCTGTCCGCGGGCGGCGGAGCCGTATCCTCCCCGGCCAGCGTCGAGGGGGCGGCTGCGTCTCCGCGCGTGCCGTCGAAGGGATCCGCAGCGGCCCGGGGCTGGGCCGGTTCGTGCCCGGTCATGCGTCCCAGTGTAGTGACCGGCACCGACACTGTCGCCGCGTCGGCAGGACCTGTTACGCGCCGCCGCGGGCATCCCCGGGAACGCTGCCGGTCCGGGCGCTAGATCCCGGCGAAGTGCCGCACGACGTCGAGGTAGGGCAGGTCGATGACGGCATCCGCGGCGGCCCGCACGGCGGGCTTGGCGTTGAACGCCACCCCGAGCCCGGCGGCGGCGAGCATGTCGAGGTCGTTCGCGCCGTCGCCCACCGCGATGGTCCGCTCAAGCGGAATGCCGGCGTCCTGCGCCCACCGCCGCAGGGAGCGCTCCTTCTCCGCCCGGTCGATGACCGGGCCCGACACCCGGCCGGTGAGGAGTCCGTCGCGGACCTCCAGCAGGTTCGCCCGAGCGTGGGTAAGGCGCAGGCGCGCGGCCAGGGGGTCGAGGATCTGGCTGAACCCGCCGGAGACCACGGCCACGCGGTGGCCTGCCCCGAGGAACGCCTCCGCCATCACCTCGGCGCCCTCGCTCAGTTCGATCTGGGCGCCGACCTTGTCCAGGACAGCCTCGGGCAGTCCTGCCAGGACGGCGACGCGGGCATGAAGGCTCTGGGCGAAGTCAAGTTCACCGCGCATCGCGGCCTCCGTGACGGCGGCGACCTCAGCCTCGCGGCCCGCGTAGGCGGCCAGCAGTTCGATGACCTCCTGCTTGATCAGCGTCGAATCGACGTCGAGCACCAGCAGCTTGGGCCCCGGGCCGAAAACCTCAGGCGGCACCACCGCGGTCCCGACCGGCCGCACCGGCGCTCCCGCGGCGGAATCGCCCGCTCCCGGCAGGGCGGCGCGCAGGTCCGCCACCGGACCGGAGTGCGAGACCGTCAGCGTCCGCACCCGGTACCGGGAGTCACCGCCGTCACCGGCCGCCAGGACGCGGGCGCCGGCGGCGCGGACGGCGTCCTCGACGGCCTGGAAGGCCGCCTCGGAACCGTTCACACCGTAGCTGACGACTCGGAACGGCGCGGTCATTAAACCTCCAGGGGATGCAGGGGTGCCCAGTGGGCCGGGACGGGTGCCACGGGAGGGGCCGGACGGCGGTGCTGGTTTCGCCAACTAGCCCGGTCTTAGCCTAGTGTCTAGTGCTATGAGTGACGTTCTTGAATTGGCCGGGGTGAGCCTCGTTCGGAGTGGAAAAACGCTGCTGAACAGCGTCGACTGGCAGGTCAAGGAGGGCGAACGCTGGGTCATCATGGGCCCCAACGGAGCCGGAAAAACGACACTCCTCCAGATCGCCGGAGCACGCCTGCACCCGACCACGGGCGTGGCAGGGATTCTCGACGAAGTGATGGGCGCCGTCGACGTTTTCGACCTGCGCCCCCGGATCGGACTCGCCTCGGCGGCCCTGGCGTCGCAGATCCCCGAGCACGAAACGGTCCTCAATGTCGTCGTCACCGCCTCCTACGGGGTCACGGGCCGCTGGCGCGAGCAGTACGAGAAGCTCGACGAGCGCCGCGCCTTCCGGCTGCTCCACACCTGGGGCATGTCGACCTTCCTGAACCGCCCCTTCGCCTCGCTCAGCGAGGGCGAACGGAAGCGCGTGCAGATCGCGCGGGCGCTGATGACCGATCCCGAACTGCTGCTGCTCGACGAGCCGGCCGCCGGCCTCGACCTCGCCGGACGCGAGGACCTCATCCGCCGGTTGACCGAACTCGCCCGGGATGAGGAAGCCCCCGCCACCGTCCTGGTCACCCACCACCTGGAGGAGGTTCCTCCCGGGTTCACCCACGCGATGCTGATGCGCGACGGCGGAATCGTCGCCGCCGGACCGCTCGAGGACGTCCTCACCGAAGAACACCTCTCCGAGGCGTTCGGCCTGCCGCTGAAGGTCAGCCGCGCTGACGGCCGCTACAGTGCTGTCGCCCGCACCGCGTAGGCGGAAGGCCGGGGCGCCGAACCGCACGGCTGCACCGGGAGCGGGCGCGTGGGCCTGATCCGGCTCGAGGGCCCGGGGGACCCGCGCACCTCGGACTACCGCAACCTCACCGACACCCAGCTCCGCCGCCGCCTCGAACCCGCCAACGGCCTGTACATCGCCGAGAGCTCCAAGGTGCTGCGGCGTGCCATCGATGCCGGGCACTCGCCGCGGTCCTTCTTCCTTGCCGAGAAGTGGCTGCCGGGCCTTTCGGACCTCCTCGACCGGTTCCCGGAGGTTCCGGCGTTTCTCGGCGACGAGTCCACGCTCGAGGAGATCACCGGCTTCCACCTCCACCGGGGAGCCCTGGCCGCCATGAACCGTCCGGCCCCGAAGACCCTCGACGCGGTCCTCGCCGGGGCCCGCAGGGTCGCGGTGCTCGAGGACATGGTCGACCACACCAACCTCGGGGCGCTCTTCAGGTCCGCCGCGGCGCTGGGCATCGACGCGGTCCTCATCAGCCCCCGGTGCGCCGACCCGCTCTACCGCCGGGCCATCCGCGTGAGCATGGGCAGCGTCTTCCAGGTGCCCTGGGTCCGCCTCACGGACTGGCCCGGGCAGCTGGCGGCCCTCCGGGAGGCGGGGTTCACCGTCGGGGCGCTGGCCCTGGGACCGGACTCGGTGCCCGTACAGGACGTCGGAACGGCCGGGCACGAGCGGCTGGCGCTGGTCCTCGGCACGGAGGGCGAGGGCCTCTCCGCAGGTGCCCTCGCCGAGGCCGACCTGTCCCTCAAGATCCCCATGCACGCAGGAGTGGATTCGCTCAATGTGGCCGCGGCGGCCGCCGTCGCCTTCTGGGAGTGCCGCTACCGCTGACTCCATGGGCGGGGCATGGGAGGGAGGCGCTGGAAAACGGCAGTAGCGGGCGCCGGGGCCCGATGGAACACTGGGAGGGTGACCGCTCCACCGGCCCGCATCAAGGCTCCCGGCGCACGGACCGTCCCCGTGGCCGCGGTGCTCCTCCTCGGCGCGGCCGTTGCGCTGAGTGGATGCGGCCGGCTCGCCGAACAGATCGACGCGGCGGAATCCCCGCCGCCCACCGCCCCTGCCGTCGGCCCCCTGGCCACAGCGCCCGTTCAAACCCCTTCCCCCGCACCGGCGACCACCGCACCGGTTCCTTCGGCGGCCCCGACACCGGCTCCACCGCCGACAAAGGCCCCCGAGCTTTCCCTGACCCAGAGCCAGCAGTCGCTGCCGGCGGAGGTGGTGAAGGCCTGCGATGCCCTGCTGACCGGCACGCTGCCGGAGCGGCTGCCCGCCGCGGAGGCGGGTGCCTGCGTGGAAGCCTCGATGCGCGCCGGCACCGGAGCGCTGCAGACCCTGTCGACCCGTGCCACCGGCCTTCCCGCCGGAGAGCACACCGCGGCCCTGAGCACGGCACCCGAGTTCGGCCTGCACCTGCGCAACGAGGAGCACGGGGTGGAAATCATCGTCAGCGGCGGCGAGGGGTACCTGCTCACCCCGAAGGGGGGAACACCGGCCGACGCCGAGGGAGGGCCGGAGGAGCGCTTCGCCGCGGTCCTGGTGGAGGCGGCCTCGGCCACCGCCGACCCCGCCGCCGTCGGCGCCCTGCTGAAGGACTCCGGGGAGTTCCTGGTAACGCCGCGCAGCGAGAGGGACGGCATGCTCTACACCCGGCTTTCGGCCGTGTCCGGGCCCGAACTGCAGGGCGTCAAGATGGCCACCCTGGACATCGAGCTCGACGAACTGATGCGCCCGGCGCAGATAAGTATCAGCGGCTTCGAACACGAGATCCTCACCTCGGTGGAGGTCGGATTCTCCGATTGGGGCACCCTTCAGGCCGTCACGCCCCCTCCTTTAGCGCAGCTGGGCGGTTTGCGCTAGGATTACTAGCTGGTCCCGAAGGACCGTTTCCGCTTTCAATCCCAGTGCCTGGCAAAATCCAGGCAACCAGAGAAGGTATTCCTGTGAAGTCTGATATCCACCCCCAGTACCACGCCGTCGTTTTCCGCGACCTCGCCTCCGACAAGTCGTTCCTGACGAAGTCGACGGCCACGTCCAAGAAGACCATCGAATGGGAAGACGGAAACACCTACCCGCTGATCGAGGTGGAAATCTCCTCGGAGTCCCACCCGTTCTACACCGGCAAGCAGCGGATCATGGACTCCGCCGGCCGCGTGGAGCGCTTCAACGCCCGCTTCAAGGGCTTCGGCAAGAAGTAGTCCCGGCTCTTCTCAGCACCTCAGTTTCGACAGTGAAGCCACGCGCGCACGACGCCGTGGCTTCACTGCGTTAAGCCAACCAAGCAGGAGGAACCCGCGATGGGACAGGGCTCGAACACGACCGGCGGCGGACGGCGGCACGGCGAGTACAAGACGCCGGGGGGCAAGCTGACCGCCGTCGACCTCGCGGTGGTGGACGGACGCCTGGCCCAGGTGTCGGTGAACGGCGACTTCTTCCTCGAGCCCGACGAGGCCCTCGACGACATCAACGCCGCCCTCGAGGGCCTGCCGGTGGAGACGCCCCCGTCCGAACTGGCGGACGCCGTCCGGGCCGGTCTCGACCCCTCGGCCCAGCTTTTCGGGTTCTCCCCGGAGGCCGTCGCCACCGCCGTGCGCCGCGCCCTGGGGCGCTCCACGGGCATTGCCGACCACACCTGGGAGATCGTCCCGCCGACGCCGCTGAGCACCGCCATGCACGTCGCCATGGACGAAGTGCTCACCCGCGACGTCGGAGACGGGCGCCGCAACCCCACCCTGCGGTTCTGGGAGTGGGAATCGCCCTCGGTCGTAATCGGCAGCTTCCAGTCGGTGCGCAACGAGGTGGACCCCGACGGCGTCGCCCGCCACGGGGTGAGCGTCGTGCGCAGGATCAGCGGCGGCGGCGCCATGTTCATGGAGCACGGCAACGCCATCACCTACTCGCTGTACATCCCGCAGACGCTGGTCGACGGCATGAGCTTCGCCGATTCGTACCCGTTCCTCGACGCCTGGGTGATGGAGGCCCTGGCCACCCTGGGCATCAAGGCCTGGTACCAGCCGCTCAACGACATCGCGACCGACCTGGGCAAGATCGGCGGGGCGGCGCAGAAGAGGCTTGCCAACGGCGGGATGCTTCACCACGTCACGATGAGCTACGACATCGACGCCGACAAGATGCTCGAGGTGCTGCGCATCGGCAAGGAGAAGCTTTCCGACAAGGGCACCAAGAGCGCCAAGAAGCGCGTCGACCCGCTCCGGCGCCAGACGGGGCTGGCCCGGGAGGAGATCATCGCGGTGATGATCGAAACCTTCCGGCGCCGCTTCGGCGCCGTCGACGCCGGCCTGAGCGAGGACGAGCTGCGCCGCGGCCGCGAACTCGTCGAGGAGAAGTTCGGCACCGAGGAGTGGCTCTACCGGGTGCCGTAGGCCTGGGCGGTAAGGGAGCGCAGCAGGTGGTCGCGTTCCTCCACCAGGATGCGCCGGAGCGCCCCCGGGGCGTCCGGGTTGGCGGCGAGCCAGCCGTCCGTGGCCAGCAGCACCGGGTGCTCCTCCGGGCGGCCCGAGAGGTCCTGGCGGCCGGGATAGAGGCCGCGCACCACGCGGGTGGCCATCTCGATTCCCCGGGCCTCCCATACCTCCCGAAGCGCCTCGAAGTACGGTCCGTTGTAGGGGGCCCTCAGCTCCGGCCCGCCGAGGGTGAATCCCTCGATGGTGGCGCTGAGCAGTTCGTTCGACAACCGGGTCCCGAAGACCGCCTCGCGCCAGGCGAGGTCCTTCACCGCGGCGTCCGGCACCGCCGAGCAGGCCAGCGTAAACGCCGCCTTGCCCGACGCCGTATTGTCACGGGCCAGCTCGGCCTCCAGCTCGTCGACGGGCGCAAGGCCCTGCGCGGCCAGTGCGGCAAGGAACATCCAGCGCAGTTCGTCATCAAGGACGAGCCCCGGCACGCTGTCCGTGCCGTCGAGCAGCCCGCGCAGCACGGCCGCCGCGGAGCCGGTGGTCCGCCCGCTTG
>NZ_CADCTE010000123.1 GCF_902805515.1 uncultured Arthrobacter sp.
GCACGCGACAAGCGTGCGGCGGCCCCTCCCTGGACGAGGGGCTTTTGTGTGTCCGGGCCGGTTACCGGGGCGGGGCAGGCAGGGACGGAAAACGATGAGGCAATCGCGCAGAATGACAGGACAGGGTTCAAGACAGTGAGCACACCTTCCGAGGCTGGACAGCCCGACGAGAACACCTACGACTTCGCCGCCATGGAGGCCCGATGGCCGGCGGTGTGGGACGGGCTGGAATCGTTCAAGCCGCTCGACGACGGCTCACGCGAGCGCCGGTACGTGCTCGACATGTTCCCCTACCCCTCGGGCGACCTCCACATGGGCCACGCCGAGGCCTTCGCCATGGGCGATGTCGCCGCCCGCTGGTCCCGGCTGCAGGGCTTCGACGTGCTGCACCCGATCGGGTGGGACTCCTTCGGGCTGCCGGCGGAGAACGCGGCCATCAAGCGCAATGCCCACCCGGCGGAGTGGACCTACGCGAACATCGACACGCAGGCGCACTCCTTCAAGCGCTACGCGATCAGCGCCGACTGGTCCCGCCGGATCCACACCTCCGATCCCGAGTACTACCGCTGGACCCAGTGGCTGTTCACCCGGTTCTTCAACAAGGGTCTGGCCTACCGGAAGAACTCGCCCGTCAACTGGTGCCCCAAGGACCAGACGGTGCTCTCCAACGAGCAGGTCATCAACGGGGCCTGCGACCGCTGCGGAACCATGGTCACCAAGAAGGACCTCAACCAGTGGTACTTCAAGATCACCGACTACGCCGACCGCCTGCTGCAGGACATGGACCAGCTGAAGGGCCACTGGCCCGAGCGCGTGCTGGCGATGCAGCGCAACTGGATCGGCCGCTCCGAGGGCGCGACCGTGCGCTTCACCATCGAGGCCGCCGATGACCGGCCGGCCCACGACGTCCCGGTGTTCACCACCCGCCCCGATACCCTCTACGGGGCGACCTTCTTCGTCGTCGCCGCCGACACGCAGCTCGCCCTCGACCTGGTCACCGCCGAGCACCGCAGCGCACTTGAGGAGTACCGGGAGCAGGTCAAGAAGCTCTCCGAAATCGAGCGCCAGTCCACCGAACGCGAGAAGACCGGCGTGTTCACCGGCCGGTACGCCGTCAACCCCCTCAACGGGGAAAAGCTGCCGGTCTGGGCCGCCGACTACGTGCTGGCCGACTACGGCACCGGCGCGATCATGGCCGTTCCCGCCCATGACCAGCGCGACCTCGACTTCGCCCGGGCGTTCGACCTGCCGGTCCGTACCGTCGTCGACACCGGCGCCGAGGACCCGGCGGTCACCGGCACGGCGACCGCCGGCGAGGGCGTCCTGGTCAACTCCGGCGAGCTGAGCGGGCTGGACAAGCCCGCGGCCATCGCCCGCGCCGTCGAACTGCTCGGGGCGCAGGGCACCGGCGAGGGGACGGTCAATTTCCGCCTGCGCGACTGGCTGCTCTCGCGCCAGCGGTACTGGGGCACCCCGATCCCGATCATCCACTGCGCCACCTGCGGCGAGGTTCCCGTGCCCGACGAGCAGCTGCCGGTCACCCTGCCCGAGGGCCTTCACGGCAACCAGCTGAAACCGCGGGGCGTCTCGCCGCTGGCCGCCGTCGAGGACTGGGTCAACGTCTCCTGCCCGTCGTGCGGCGGGCCCGCCAAGCGGGACACCGACACGATGGACACCTTCGTGGACTCCTCCTGGTACTTCCTGCGGTTCATCACCCCGCACCTGGAGACCGCGCCGTTCGACACCGACGCCGTCAACCGGTGGATGCCCGTCGGCCAGTACGTCGGTGGCGTCGAGCACGCCATTCTGCACCTGCTCTACAGCCGGTTCTTCACCAAGGTGCTCTTCGACCTGGGCCTGGTGAACTTCACCGAGCCGTTCTCCTCCCTGCTCAACCAGGGGCAGGTGCTCAACGGCGGCAAGGCCATGAGCAAGTCCCTGGGCAACGGGGTGGACCTCGGCGAGCAGCTCGACAAGTTCGGGGTGGACGCGGTGCGCCTCACCATGATCTTCGCCTCCCCGCCGGAGGACGACGTCGACTGGGCCGACGTGTCCCCGTCGGGCTCGGCCAAGTTCCTGGCCCGCGCCTGGCGCCTGGGCGCCGATGTCACCAGCGCGCCCGGCGTCGACTTCGCCGCGGGTGACCGGGCGCTGCGCGCGGCCACCCACCGCACGCTGGCCGACGTGCCCGAGCTCATGGGCGCCAGCAAGTTCAATGTCGTCATCGCGCGGCTGATGGAGCTGGTCAACGCCACCCGCAAGGCCATCGACTCCGGCCCGGGCGGCAGCGACCCGGCCGTCCGTGAGGCGGCGGAGACCGTTACGGTGCTGCTGGGCATGTTCGCCCCGTATACCGCCGAGGATCTGTGGGAGCGGCTGGGCCACACCCCCGGCGTGGCCACCGCCGCCCTGCCGGCCGTGGAGCAGGACCTGCTCGCGCAGGAGTCCGTCGTCGCCGTCGTGCAGGTCCAGGGCAAGGTCCGCGACCGGCTCACCGTGTCGCCCGACATCACCGAGGACGAGCTGCGGGCCCTGGCCCTCGCCAGCGAGCAGGTCTCCCGGATCCTCGACGGCAGGGGCATCCGCACGGTCATCGTGCGGGCGCCCAAGCTGGTCAACATCGTGCCCAGCTGAGCATGGCCAGCGACGGACTCCCGGCCGGGGTCGTCACCGACTCGGCGGCCGGGTTCCCGCCGGGCTGGCTCGACGGGAAGGGCCGCGCAGGGGGAGTCACTGTGGTTCCCCTGCCCGTGCTGATCGCCGGCCAGATCTACAGCGACGGCGGGGAATCCCTGGTCGAGCCCCTGACCATCGCGCTGGCGCAGGGTTCGGAGGTGCGCACGTCCCGCCCGTCGCCGGGCCAGTTCGAGCGCGCCTACCGGGCCCTCGAGGCCGAAGGCCATTCGGGGATCATCTCCATCCACCTCTCCGGGGCCCTGTCCGGCACGGTGGACGCGGCACGCCTGGCGGCCTCCTCGGTCGGCATTCCCGTTGAGGTCATCGACAGCCGCACGGCCGGGATGCCTCAGGGCTATGCCGCCGTGGCCGCGCTGCAGTCCCTGCGGCAGGGGGCGAGCCTTGAGCGCAGCGCCGCCGCCGCGGCCATCGTCTGCCGTACCTCGGAGCTCTATTTCTACGTTCCGAGCCTTGACCAGCTGCGCCGCGGCGGACGGATCAGCGCGTCGGCGAGCTGGCTGGGCAACGTCCTCTCGGTCAAGGCGCTGCTGAAGATCCAGGACGGGCGCGTGGTCCCCGTGGAGAAGGTCCGCACGGCCGACCGGGCCCTCGACCGGCTCCTCGAGATCGTCCAGGGCGCCGCTGCCGCCCGGTCCGGTGGCAGCGAGATTACGGTTCACCATTTCGGGAACGACGACGAGGCCGCCGGCTTCGCGGCCCGGCTGGAATCCGCTCTTCCCGGCACCCCCGTTTCCCTGGCCCGCTGTCCGGCGGTCCTCGCGGCTCATGCGGGCCTCGGGGTGATGGCTGTGGCTGTCGTTCCCCGCCCGGTTTCCGGCTAACGCCAGGGCACCATCACGCCGGCGAGCCCCTGTGCCCCCTCGTGGACCGGCCGGGCGGCGTGCTACCGGGCGGTCCGCTCGTCGATCATTCGGTCGACTGCGTTCTCCTCAGGGCACGGTTGGTCGTCTACCGGGCACTTTCCATCCCATGGCACGCCCCCCTTTGCTGTCATGACCTCAACACACATCGTGCAGAAGACGGTGGCCTGCGGCGCGATCGTCATTTCGGGCTCTTCATACCCGCAGAAAGCCTCCCGCCAGTCCAGGTCACGGCAACAGACGAGGTGTGCCATCTCATTCGGGTCCTGCTCCAGCTTGTGCTTAACCTCCCACGCAGGCGTGCGCACGATTTCGAGTGAACCGCCGTCCTCAACCGCTGGCGCGATGTCGGTGTCCTTGGTTGTCATGCCCCCCCGGTCCAGGTGTGGGCCGGGCCGGGGAAATTCATCGTCCTGCTCCCCGGCGCCAGCTGTCACTGCTGATCGGCCGAATCTACATCATGATCGTGGCCATTCTCGTGGTCTAGCCCATCACCGGTGAGCTGCCGCATCTGGGCCGGTTCTCCGACCTGCCCAACGACTCGAGCACTGAGCAGCTCTCGGTCCGCCACACCGTCGGGCGGCACAGGCCGGGGTCACCGCGGAGGCGGGCGGTGGCTCGACTCTCCTGCCCCGTCGTGGAGCGCAGCCGGATCCTTTCCGCCCCGATCAAGACGGAGGCAGCCACGATCAGCAGGTGCGGTATGGCCAGGAGCCACCACCGACGAAAATTTCCTGTCCGGGTTGGGGGGCTGCGCCAGCACCCTGATGCTGCCCACGTCAAAGGGCAGTGAGCCGGGCAGGTCCTCATTCCGGAACTCCTCGACCTCCCCCGGCGGTGATGGCGCGCGAATCGACGGACAGCGGCACATCCCGGCCGTTGTCCACATAGCGCCAGCGCGGGCCTGCCCCACGTGGAGCTCGTGCCTACCGTGGCCTATGCCACGACACCGCTGGGCCACCACCGCCGCCACCCTCCCTCTGCAGGCTGCCGCGGGCGGGGGTGGTGGCTCAGCCGGCGCCTTTCCGTCGGGCCGCGCAGGGCGCGCCGCCGCAACAGGTGCCGGCGGCGTCGCAGAGTCGGGACCGGCGGCCGGCACCGTAAGGGAGGCGTCGAGCGGCACGCCCGCTTCAACCGCCGACAGTTCCGGCGATTCGTTGGATACCGCCGCCGCCGTGACCGGCGAGGCTGACGGCACGTCATTTGGCCCGGGTCGCCCGCCGCGCCGTCGCAGTCCGGGCGGCCTAGCCGAGGTCGAGGTGGCGCCTCCGCGGACCCGCCGGTGGGCTGCGGCCCGCGGGGCCTCTCTGGTGTTCCTGGGCCTCGCGCTGACGCTGGGCGTTGGACTGTTTTTCGTCCGCAGCGAGGCCGCGCCTCCGGTTGCGACCATTCCGCTCTCAGCCGAGGAGCAACGGTCAGGCTCCCGGGAGGAGACGGTGAGGCGCGGGGAGGCAGCACCCGGTTCCACACAGGGATCAGCGCCGCCGGGCCCGGTGCCGACCGGTGGAGCAGCGTCAGGAACCGCCGGATCCGAAGCTGATTCTGCCGGCACCAGCCGATCTGAGATGCCCCTCGAAGGGGATGGCGCGGGTGCCGACCCGGGCGGAGTCTTCGTGCATCTGACCGGCGCGGTGGCTTCGCCTGGGGTCCGCGAGGTTCCGCAGGGTTCGCGGCTGTTCCAGGTGCTCGAGCTCGCCGGGGGTGCCACACCGGAGGCGGACCTCGCCGCCGTGAACCTGGCGGCCGTCGTGGTGGACGGAGGGCAGGTCCACGTGCCGCGGAAGGGCGAAGCGGTTCCGCCGGGGTCACCGGGGTCACCGGCGGGCTCCGGCGGGCCAGCCACCGGCGGCCGGACGCCGGGCGGTGGAACGGGTGGTGCGGGCACCGGAGGCACCGGCAGCGGGGGCAGCGGCACCGGGATGCCCGAGGGCATGGTGAACCTCAACACCGCCGACGCCCCCGCCCTGGAGACGCTGCCCCGCGTTGGCCCGGTCCTTGCAGAGCGGATCATTGAGTGGCGGACCGAACACGGCCCATTCGCGCGGGCCGAGGATCTCGACGCGGTCCCGGGCATCGGCCCCGCCATGCTCGAGGCGATGCTGCCCCTCGTGGTGGTGCGGTGACGAAGCGTGCACTTCCGGTACCGCAGGCCTTCCCCGGCATCGACGCATCGACCCGGACCGTTCCACGGCGAGAACCAGACCTCCCCACCGACTTCCGTCTGGCCCCCGCCGCCGCCGCGGCATGGACTGCCGCGGCGCTGGCGACCCGGCTGCCCGCGGAAGAAGCCGCAGCCGCGGGATCACTGCTAGCTTGTGCCGGACTGACGCTCGGTCTGCTGTGCGTGGCATCCCGCGGGCGGACCGTCGCGGCACTCCTGGTCCCGCTTCTCCTGCCGCTGGCAGCGGGGTGCCTGGTCATGCTCGCGGCCGCCGGAAGCGTTGCGGGGTTCACTGCGGGTCCTGTCGACGAGGCGGCCCGTGAGAACGCCATCGTCACCGTCACTCTCCGCCCGTCCAGCGACGCCGCCCCTGTTCGGGCCGACTATGGGGAAGCGCGCTATGTCCTGCGCGCCATGGTCGCCGCGGGTTCCTACTCCGGGCGCTCCTTCACGGCGGCGTCCCCCGTCGTGGTGTTCGGGGACGGGCAGTGGAAGCGGATCGGCAGGGGCGACACGGTGCGGTCGGTGGGGAGGCTGCGCTCTCCGGACCAGCCCGGTAAGGAGGTGGCGGTGTTCCTTCCAGCCGCTCCACCAGTGGTGGAACCCGCACGGGGCGCGGAGGACTATACGCGGGACCTCCGCCACGAATTCAGCAGCCGGGCCCTCGCCCGCGGGGCCGGGGATGGCGGGCTGCTTCCCGGAATGGCCATCGGAGACCGCTCGGTGCTCGATGAGCGGCTCGGGGAGGCGATGAAGGCCACCGGGCTGACCCACCTGACCGCGGTTTCCGGCACAAACTGTTCGTATGTGCTGGCTTTTGCCTTTTTGGCTGCCCGCGCGGCCCGGGTGCCCCGGCCCGCCGCCGCCGGTGCTGCGCTCATCGCCCTGGCCGCCTTTGTGTTCCTTGTCCGCCCGGAACCGAGCGTGCTGCGCGCCGCGGTGATGGGAGCCATCGGGATCTTCGCTGTCCTGACCGGCCGGGGGAGGATGTCCCTGCCGCTGCTGTTCCTTGCCGTGATCGTGCTTTTGGCCGCCGACCCGTGGCTGCACTTCTCCTACGCCTTCCTGTTGTCCGTGTCGGCCACGGCGGGGCTGATCCTGATCGGGCCGCTCCTTGCCTCGCGTTTCGCGGCGGTCCTTCCGGTCTGGGCTGCCCGGCTGCTCGCGGTGCCGGTGGCAGCCCAACTGGCCTGCACGCCGCTGCTGGTGATGCTGCAGCCCTCCCTGTCTGTCTATGCGGTGCCCGCCAATCTTGCCGCGGCGCCGGTCGTGCCGTTCGTGACGATCGCCGGAATGCTCGCCGTTGCCGCCATCGCCGCGTGGCCGCCCGCCGCTGAACCCTTCCTGGCGGTCGGGCAGCTGGGGTCCGGGTGGGTGGCCGCCATTGCCCGGATAGGCAGCGGCGCGCCCTTCGCGCAGGTTCCCTGGGTGCCGGGGGCACCGGGCGCCCTCCTCGCAGCCGCGCTGTCCCTGCTGATCGTGTTCGGCATCGCCGCCACCGTGCGCCCGGGGCGTGCAGCCAGGCCACACCGGGCGGTGGTCCGGTTCGGAGCCGCGGCTCTGTGCCTGTTGGCGGGCTGCGCACTGGGGGCCGCCGGAGTGATCCTGTTCCAACCCCGGGCGGGCATTCCGCCGGGCTGGGTGGTGGCCGGTTGCGACGTTGGGCAGGGCGATGCCTTCGTCGTCAACACCGGGCCCGGGCACGCCCTGGTCATCGACGCAGGTCCCGATCGCGGCGCGGTGGATGAGTGCCTCTCGGACCTGGCGGTCACGGTGGTGGACCTGCTGGTGGTCACCCACCTCCACGAGGACCACTACGCGGGAGCGGCCGGGGTGTTCGAGGGACGGCAGGTGAAGGAACTGCGCTACTCCTCGAATGAACCGACGCTGCCCCGTGAGCTCAGTGCCCCCGCCCGGGCCGTCGGGCTCGAACCGGTGCGCATCGCCGCCGGAGATGTCGGCCAGGCCGGGGGAGTGAGGTGGGAAGCGTTGTGGCCGCCGCCGTCCGGAGACGGCGGCACCGGCCGGTCGGCCGGGACCGGGTACGGCAGCGAGAATGACGCCAGTGCCGTGCTCCTGGTCCAGATTCCGGGTCCGATGCGGCCGGCGACCGCGCTGTTCACCGGCGACATCGAGCAGGACGCCTCCCGGCGGCTGCTCTCCGCCCACCCGGGGCTGGCCCGGGACGGAGTGGACGTCCTCAAGGTTCCCCACCACGGCGCACGTAATGGAGGTGGAATGATCCTCGAGGTGCTGAGGCCCCGTCTTGCCCTCATCTCATCGGGAGAGGGCAACGACTATGGCCACCCGCACCCTCAGGTGGTGGCCGACCTGCGCCGGCAGTCCGTGTACGCGGCGCGCACCGACCGGCTCGGCACCTTCACCGTCTCCCTCGACACCGCAGGCCTGGAGGTGAGGCCCCTGGCCGACTGAGCGATCGACCGGCATTCACTCCGCCGAGGCGGCAGGCTTGTCGCGGCTTTTCCGGGCCACTTCTGGAGTAGTAAGTCCCGCGGGAGGGTCGAGTTGACTGGGCAGCCGTTCGCCACGCTCACTGAGAACGGCAGGGTAGCGACG
>NZ_CADCTE010000124.1 GCF_902805515.1 uncultured Arthrobacter sp.
ACATGGTTCAGTCCTCTCCGGGAAGCGTCACGGCATCACATCGCCCGAATTGGGCCCGAGGGTCTGCCCCACGAAGAGGTTCCCGCCCGGGTCGCTCGCCAGCAGCAGCGCAGTGGGCGCCACCTCCTCCGGCGTCCCAAACCGGCCAAGCGGCAGCTCTTTCCGCTTGGCGGCCTTCCAGTCCTCCGAAATGCCGTCGACCAGCGGAGTCTCGATCGGGCCGGGCGCGATGCAGTTCACCAGCACGTTGTCGCCCGACACCTCGAGGGCGAGGGACTTGGTCATGCCGATCACTCCGGCCTTCGCGGCACTGTAGTGGCTCAGCCCGGTTCCTCCCTTGATCCCCAGCTGGGAGGCGATATTGATGATGCGCCCCCACTTCCGCTCCCGCATCTCACCCACCACCTCCCGGCAGCACAGGAAGACGCCGGTCAGGTCGACGGCGAGGGTCTCGTTCCACTGGTCGAGGCCCATGTCCTGCAACGGCGACTCGGTGAGCAGCCCGGCGCTGTTCACCAGGATGTCCACCTGCCCCAGGTCCTCCCGGGCGGTGGCGAAGGCCCGGGCGACGCTGTGCTCGTCGGCCACGTCGACGGCGATCGTGCCTTCCGCCGACGCGTTCCGGTCGAGCACCGCCACCCGGGCGCCCCCGGCCCGGAACGCCTCGGCGATGGCGGCCCCGATTCCGCTGCCACCGCCGGTGACGACGACCCCGCGGCCTTCGAAGAGGGCCATCAAGCCCTCATCTTGACGGTCAGCCCGCCGTCGACGACGAGCGCCTGACCCGTGATGTACACGGCAGCCTCCGAGGTGAGGAAGCTGATGACGCTTGCAACCTCCTCCGGCCGGCCCACCCGGCCCCACGGGATGTCCTTGCCCGCCCGCTCCAGCCCCTCAGGACCCAGCGAGTTGACCGGGTCGAGCGACTGCGGTGTCTCGATCAGCCCCGGAATCACCGCGTTGGCGCGGATTCCCCTTGGCCCCAGTTCGACGGCGACGCTGCGCACCAGCCCCAGCACGCCGGCCTTCGCGGCGGCGTAGTGGGCGTGCTCCTCCCACCCGTAGACACCGCCGGCGATCGAGGACACCGCCACCAGCGCGCCGCCGTCGTTCATCCGCTGCGAGCCGGCCCGCAGGGTGCGCAGCACCCCGGTGAGGTCGACGTTGAGCATGTCGTCCCACTTCTCGTCGGAGAGCTCATGCAGCGGTGCGTTGCGCAGGATGCCCGCGTTGGCAATGGCGTAGTCGAGCCTGCCGTACTCGGCGATGGCACGCTCGGCGAACGCATCGACCGACTCGGTGGAGCGCACGTCGACCTCGTGGATGATTCCCATGCCGCCCGCGTGCTTCACCGCGTCGAGGGTCCCCTCGGGGTCGTGCGGATCCCCGGGGAAGGTGCCGATGATCGACACCACCCCGCGCTGTGCGTAACTGACCGCCAGGGCGCGGCCGATGCCGCTCGCCGCGCCAGTGATGACCGCTACCTCAGGCTGGGACGTCATGGGGTGACTCCTCCCGCATGACCGCGTCGACGTGCTTGGCGCCCATCATCATGAAGCCCGAGAGCAGGGTGCCCAGGGCGCCGACCCACAGCGCGGCGGCACCGGTGCCGGCGGCCGTGGCAACGATGGTGAACAGCGCGCCGCCGATGATGGTGCCGGGCTGGCTCATCGCCCCGATGAAGGACAGGCCCGTGGCCCGGCAGCTGACGGGGTAGCACTCCGCCATGTAGTACTGGATGGCCGCGTACGGGCCGACCAGGAAGAAGAGCCCCGTGCCGTAGGTCAGGATGATCAGGAACGAGCTCTCCACCAGCGGGCTCAGCATGACGGCGAACGACAGTCCTGAGATGATCCAGCCGCCGATGATGGTGCGCTTCCGCCCGATCTTGTCACCGATCCAGCCGTGGAACACGTAGCCGAAGTAGGCGAGCAGGTTGATGACGATCAGCAGCCAGAACGCCGTCGACAGCTCGACGCCCTTGGCGTTCGCCAGGACCGAGGTGCCCAGGACGCTGAAGATCGCGATGCCGAAGAAGTTCAGGATCCACGCCAGCGAGAACACGATGGTGTTCCGGCGCAGCTCCGGTTCCCAGATGCGCTTCAGGGGAGCGGTCGAGGAGTGCTCGACGCCGAAGGACCGGGCCAGGGCGTGCGCCTCCTCGGTCTTGCCCGACTTCTCGAGCTCGGTCAGGCGGTGGTGCAGCTCGAACTGCGGGGTCTCCTTGAGCTTCTTCGAGATGAGGAACACGATGATGAAGGCCGGGATGGTAGCCATGATGTACAGGGCGCGCCAACCGAAAATTGGAAGGAAGACGAGGGCCAGGGCGCTCGCGAGGAGGAAGCCCAGCGGCCAGCCGCCCTGGATAAACGAGTAGTGGAAGCCGGGGCGCTTGTGCTTCTTTTCATCCTCGGTGACCTGGTACACCTCGTTCATGTACGTGGCGTTGACCGCCTGTTCGGAGAAGCCGAGGCCGCCGAAGGAGCGGACGAAGATGAGCAGGCCGTTGCTGAGGAAGCCGAGCCCGGTGGGAATCGCGGCGGTGAGGCCAGAGACGACGGCGGTGCCGCCGACGGTGACCATCATGCCCTTGCGCCGCCCGAGCCGGTCGATGACCGGGCCGATGCCGAAGCAGACGATGGCCGTACCGACGGCGATCCAGGTGTTGATGGCGTAGGCCTCGGGTGCGGTCCAGCCGAACTCCTCCTGCATGGCGGGCAGCAGGGTGCCGAACAGGCCGTAGTCGAAGACCGCAACGGTCCAGGCGAGGAGGGCGAGGACGGTCGCCGTCGTCGTCTGCTTCTTGGTGAATGCCGGGAAACGGCGCTTTTCGTCTCCCCTTGGCGTCGAGAGGTCGACGCCTGCCTCTTGCATTGACATGTCTAGCTTTCCTTTCGGGGGCTCCGGGCGAGGAATGAATCGGCGATCTCGTCGAAGGTGTGCCAGCTGACACCCTCGTGGGAGTTGAAGTGCTGGATGAGGCGCTCGAGCATGAGCAGGACCTGGGGGCGGCCCGAGACATCGGGGTGGATGGTCATGGTGAAGACCGCCTCGTCCATTTCGGCGTAGACCCAGTCGAACTGGTCGCGCCACATCTCCTCGAGGTGGCGGGGGTTCACGAACCCGTGGGAGTTGGGCGCGGCCTTGATGAACATCATCGGCGGGAGGTCGTCGAGGTACCAGTTGGCCGGAATCTCGACGAGGTCCGTCTCCTTCCCCCGGACAAGGGGCTCCATCCAGGTGTCGGCGGGCTGGCCGTAGTCGATCTTCTTCCAGCTGTCGCCGACGCGGATGTAGTAGGGCTCAAAGTCGTTGTGCATCAGGGAGTGGTCGTACTTGATGCCCCGGTCCAGCAGGATCTCATTGGTGACCGGGGAAAACTCCCACCAGGGGGCGACGTAGCCGGTGGGCCGGCGCCCGGAGACCTTCTCGATCAGTTCGATGGAGCGGTCGAGGATCGCCGTCTCCTGCTCGCGGGTCATGGCGATCGGGTTTTCGTGGGAGTAGCCGTGGACGCCGATCTCGGAGCCTGCGTCGACGACCATCTGGGTCAGCTCGGGGAAGGTCTCGATTGAATGGCCGGGCATGAACCAGGTGGAGGGAAGGCTGTGTTTCTCGAAGAGCCGCACGAGCCTCGGCCCGCCGACCTCGCCGCTGAAAAGCCCGCGGGAGATGTCACAGGGCGAGTCCTCGCCCCCGTAGGATCCGAGCATGCCGGCGACGGCGTCGACGTCCACGCCGAATGCGAGTTGGATGTTCTTGGTCATGGGTCAGCCTTTCGACGGAGCGGATAACGGGGGACGGACAGCTGCTGCATGCGGCACGAGGGTTCCGCGCCGGGAGAACTGCTCGGCGATCCGGGCTGGCGGCATTCCGAGCGTGAGGAGCAGTTGGAGCAGGATCCGGGCCTGCGACGGGCGCAGCAGCCCCGAGGGGATCGCCCCCGCGGCGTGGAGGTCCCTGCCGCCTCCGCCGCCGTAGACCTGCATGATCGGCCCGGCATGGACGCGCGTGCTGACGACGACCACGACGCCGGCCGCCGTGGCCTCCGCCACCGCCGCACAGATGGCGGAGTTCGCATTGCCGTTCCCGGTTCCCTGCAGCACAATGCCCCGCGCGCCGGCCGCGAGGGCCGCCCGCAGGAGGGCGGCGTCCGCGTCCGGGTGGGAGGCCACGACGTCGACCCGGGCGGGAGCCGCATCCACCGGCGGCAGGGGGAGCGGCTCGTAGACCGGCGGGGCGGGCCGCAGCTCGACCTGGCCGGCCTCGGTCACGGTGCCCGCCGGTTCAAGGTCCGGGGTGCCGAAGGCATGGGCGTTGACGGTGTGGGCCTTCCGGACGCCGGCGGCCCGGAAGACGTTCCCCGCAAAGGCCACGAGCACGCCCTGCCCGACGGCGGCGGGTGAGGCGGCGACGGCGAGGGCACCCCGCAGGTTGCCCGGGCCGTCCGGGTGGTCGTGGTCCGCGGTGTGCTGTGCCCCGGTGAAGACCACGGGACGCGGATCGTCCTGGGTGAGGTGGGCGAGGTAGGCGGTCTCCTCGGTGGTGTCGGTTCCGTGGGTCACGACGATGCCGAGCACATCAGGGTCCGCAAGGGTGTCTTCGATGGCGGTGCAGATGGTGAGCAGATCGGGGAAGGTCAGCAGGTAGGAGCCCTTCGTCATGACGTCGACCACCCGCACGGGGACGGTCCCGTTTCCGGCACTGGAGAGCAGTGCGTCCCCGGTGTCCGCCGCCAGGGCGGCACCGCCGGCCGCGTCCGAGCTGCGTGAGGCGATGGTGCCGCCGGTGGCCAGCAGCGCCACGGCGGGCGAATTGGTGGTGCTCATTTCACCTCCCGGATCGGGTGGTCTGTTGGGTCTGTGGGGAGCACGCCGGTCAGGATCACTGCCGCCGGGACAACCGTTGCGCAATCGTTTGGGGAGGGAACCCGCCGCATTTACCCAATCGTTTGGGTTGCGTGAAAAATACCCTAAAATGTGATGCAGGTCTCGTCAACGGAATGTTTCCGGCGAAATTGTGCTTGAAACATCGGGCGTCACAGGGGGAGAAGCAGGGATGCGGACAGAGGGAACGGGCAGGCAGCCGATAACGCTCAAGGATCTCGCGGCCGAGCTCGGGATCCATCCCTCCACCGTGTCGCGGGTGCTTCACTCGACCTCGGAAATCGCCCGCGGGGCGGCGTCGTCGGCCACCGCCGAACGGGTACGGAAACTGGCCCGGGAACGCGGCTACTCGCCCGACCCCGGCGCCGCAAGCCTGCGCACCCGCCGGACGAAGGCCTTCGGTGTGATCGTGCCCCGGCTCTCCGATCTGGTCCTCGCCACCATGTACGAGGGAGTCGAGGAGGCAGCGGCCGAGGCCCGGTACTCCACGTTCGTGATGAACTCCCACGACAACCCCGAGGAGCAGCGCCGCAAGGCCGAGATCATGCTGGCGCGCAGGGTGGACGGGCTGATCCTCGGTGACATCCACGCCGGCAGCGAACTGGTCCAGGAACTTTCCGCACGGCACATCCCCTTCGTGCTGATGAACCGCAGGTACCCGGGCTTTCCGTCCTCGACCTGCGATGACAACCTCGGCGGAAAACTCGTCGCCGATCATCTCTGGGACACCGGGCACCGGTCGGTGGCGGTGATCGCCGGGGAGCCCTACGCCAGCACCGCTGTCGACCGCACGGCAGGCTTCCGGCAGCGCTGGCACGAACTGGGCGGGCAGATCTCCGACGCGGACGTCGTCTGGTCCCGCTTCGACACCGAGGGCGGCCGCGAAGCCGCCGAAACCCTCCTGGCCCGCCGGGGCAGCACCCCCACCGCCGTCTTCGCGGTGAACGACTTCGCCGCCATCGGCGCCATGGGTGCCATCCGCTCCCATGGGCTCACCGTGGGGCGGGACATCGCCGTCGTCGGATTCAATGACACCTCCCTGGCTGCCCAGCTTCCCATCCCGCTGTCGTCGGTGCGCTCGCCGATGCTTGAGATCGGACGCAGGGCCGTCGAGCTACTGCGCAGGGTCATCGCAGGCGAGCAGGTTGAGCCCCTCCGCCTGACGCCCGAACTCTTCGTCCGGGAGAGCAGCGCAGCCACGGCTCCGGCTGCCGCCCGCAACGCGCTCGCCGGGTAGGGGCGGGTAGATCCGACCCCGGGGACCGGCTCAGCCCCAGATGGAGGAGCGCGCCTTCCGCCCCTCGGCCCGTGCCGCCAGCGCCTCCTCGAGGGTGACGGCCCGGAACGAGGTCTTCGTGCCCGGGGCGCTGCGGGCCAGTAAATCCATGTCGGCACTGATGACAGTGGCGACCATGGCGTAACCACCGCCGGAGACGGCGTCGCGGTGCAGCACGATCGGCTCCTTGCCACCCGGGATCTGGATCGAGCCCACCGCGTACCCGGCGTCCACGATATTCGAGGGGTCGGAACCGGCACCAAAGGGCTGGACGCGCGGCTTCCACACGATGTCGGGCCCTGAGTACCTCAGCCCGGTGCGGTCCGCGACCGGCGTCAGGGTCCAGGTGGCGCTCAGGAGGGTGTTGAGTCCTTCCTCGGTGAGGCGGTGGTCGTAGAGTCCGGGCAGCACCCGGACAGTGACCTCTTTGTCGAAGGAGGGCCGCAGCGCCTCCTCAAGCTCGGTTCTCTCCGCCCCTCCGGTCCCCACATCCAGTGCCGTCCCGACGGGCAGCACGTCTCCGGCCTTCAGTGCCCTGCCCTCGAAACCCCCCACCGCCCCGAGGGTGTAGGTCGAGCGGCTGCCCAGGACAACGGGGACGTCGATCCCACCCTGCACGGCAACGTAGTACCGGGTGCCGCCGCGCAGCATGCCGAAGGAGACCTCATCGCCGGCAGCAAGTTCAAGCCGGGACCACTGCGGCCGCGGCTCCCCGTTGACCTTGACGTCGACGGGTGCGCCGGCGACGGCGATCACCGCGTCGGTGTCGGTGGTGAATTTCGGGCCCAGGTAGGTGCATTCGAGGACCGCCTCGGCGGCGGTGTTGCCGGCCAGTGCGTTGGCCATCTCGGCCGACAGCGAGTCCATCGCGCCGCCCTGCGGGATGCCGACGTTGTAGTAGCCGGGCCTTCCCTGGTCCTGCACCGTCGTTGCGAGTCCGGGTTCGAGGATATTAATGGCCATCGAGGCGCTCCAGGAGTTCTCGGTTGTAGGCGGCGGGGTCATCGAGCGCCCGCTGGAGGTCAAAGACCACCGGTGCCTGGCGGTAGGTGTAGGTGCCGGCGTCGACCTGCGCCTGGATGTCGCGGTACTCCGCCTCCTCGACGGACCGGAACTTCACGATGTCGCCGGGGCGGAAGAAGATCATAAAGTCCCGGAAGTCGGCGAGGCGCTGGGCGGGATCGAAGATGGGCGCCGCCGCGATGCCGAACATCTGGTACCCGCCGGCCCCCCGCACCGAGTAGATGCACGCGAAGCAGCCGCCGTGGCCCACCGTCAGCGCCGGGGTGTCGGTGCGCGGGCTCAGGTACTTGGGCACCTCCAGCTGATCCTCCTGCGGCACGATCTGGAACATGAAGGGCAGCCCGGCGACGAACCCAACCATCGAGACGAGCCAGGGTGACTCGTGGTGGCGCCGGATGAACTCGGCGGGGGAGTCCAGCCCGTTCTCCTCGGCGGCGAAGTCGAGGTCGGTGCCGTCGGGACGCTGGTGCCCCTTCCGGAAGCGCGCCCCGGTCTCGCGGGTGTAGGGGTCGTCGTACCAGACCGGCACCTCGATAATGCGGGTGTCGAGCGTCTGGTGGCTCGAGTGCGCCACCTCGTCCTCAACGGCGCGGACTTCGGTCTGCAGCCGGTCCGGGGGGAGGATGTCCGGGTTGAAACGGATAAGCAGGGACGCGTTCGCCGGGCAGATGTCGGTGACGCCAGGCAGGGAGCGCGCCGTCAGCAGTGCCGCCATCGCGTTCGCCTTATAGTTCGCCGCCAGGCTCATGGCCTCGGCGATCTCAACGAACAGGAACTCGTCCCCGCCCCAGGTGTAGCGGGCGTCGGTCCGCTGGACCGCGGTGTCGGTCATGAGCTCACTCCCAGCAGGTCGGGGGTCGATTCGATGAACTTCGTCGAGTGGACGACGTCGCGCACCTCGCTGCGGGAGAGGACGGCCTGCAGCAGGGGCAGGGTGGTCTTCACCCCTTCGATGCGCACCTCGCCGAGGGCGCGGATGGAACGGGCGATGGTGTCGTCCCGGCGGGAGTCCCACACGATCAGCTTGGCCAGCAGCGAGTCGTAGAACGGAGCGACGGTTGAGCCGGTGACGACGCCGGAGTCCACCCGGACGCCGGGGCCGCCGGGCCAGTCGAGGCGGGACAGGGTGCCCGGGCTCGGCAGGAAGTTGCTGGCCGGGTCCTCGGCGTTGACCCGGAACTCAAAGGCATGGCCGGTGAACGTGACGTCCTGCTGATTCAGGCGGAGCCTGCCGTCGCGGGCCACCAGGAGCTGCTCACGCACCAGATCGAGCCCGGTGATCATCTCGGTGACCGGGTGCTCCACCTGCAGCCGGGTGTTCATCTCGATGAAGGCCGCCTCGTGCGACACCGGGTCGTAGAGGAATTCGACGGTGCCAAGGCCACGGTAGGAGCACTGCCGTCCCAGCTCCGTCGAGGACTCGAGAATTCGAGCACGCACCGGCTCGGGCAGCGCCGGGGCCGGGGCCTCCTCGACAACCTTCTGCTGGCGGCGCTGCAGGGAGCAGTCACGGTCGCCGAGGTGGATGACGCGCTCGCCGTCGCCGAGGATCTGCACCTCAACGTGCCGGGCGTTGGAGACAAACTGCTCGAGGTACACCGTCGGGTCGCCAAAGGCAGCCTGTGCCTCGGCCCGGGCCATCTCGAGCGTGCGCTGGAGCTCCCGGGCCTCGGTGACGAGGCGGATTCCACGGCCCCCGCCGCCGGACGAGGCCTTCACCACCAGCGGGAAGCCCACCTCGGCGGCAATGGCATCGGCATCGTCGGCCGGGGTCAGGGCGTCACTGCCCCGGAAGGTAGGGACCCCGGCGTCCCGGGCGGCCTGCCGGGCGCGGGACTTGTCGCCCATGAGTTCGATGGCGCCGGCGGCGGGGCCCACCCAGGTGAGTCCGGCGTCGGCGACGGCGCGCGCGAAGCCTGCATTCTCCGAGAGGAAGCCGTAGCCGGGGTGGACGGCATCGCACCCGGTGGCCGTCGCGGCCCCGAGCACCGCCTCGGTCTTGAGGTAGCTCCGTGCGGCCGCCGCCGGGCCGATCACCTCCACCTCGTCGGCGAGTTCGGCGGCGTAGGAGGTAGCGTCGGGCTCGCTGGCCGCCAGCACGGTGCGCAGGCCCAGCTCGCGGGCGGTGCGGATGATGCGCACGGCGATCTCGCCCCGGTTGGCGACGAGGAGTTTCTTGAAGGTCATTATTCAGCCACCACCGCTATCACGTCCCCCGGGTTCACCGCGCCGGCGTCTTCGACGGCGAAGCGTTCGAGGGTGCCGCTGACCTCGCTGCGGACCTCGGAGAACTGCTTCATGATTTCGACCATTCCGATCGCCTGGCCGGCCTCGATTCGGTCCCCCTCGGAGGCGAACGGCTCTTTGTCCGGGGCGGGCTTGCGGTAGAAAATGCCGGGGAGAGGGGAAATGATGTCAGCCATGGTGCGCGTCCTTCCAAGCGGGGAGTGGATTCAGGCGGTAGCGCGCTCCTGCGGGCGGCCGGCACCGGAGAGCACCTCGCGCACTGCGGCTGCGACCTCCGGTGAGTTCGGGGCGTCAGAGTGCACGCAGATGCTCGTGAAGTCGATGCGCAGGAGCGTGCCGTCCGAGGCTTCGACGAGGCCGTCGTCAAGCACCCGGCGGACGCGCTCGGCGGCCTTCACCGGATCGGTCAACTCGGGCCGGCGCTGGATGAGCAGCTGGCCCTCGGGGCCGTAGTTGAGGTCAACGTAGAGCTCACCCACGAATTCGATGCCAAGGCTCTCGCACACCACCTGGTGCTGGGTGCCCGCCAGGCCGTAAAAGGGCACCCCGTAGAGGGCGGCGACCTTGCCGGCGGCCTGCATCAGGTGGTGGTCCCGGGCGAGCATGCCGTAGAGGGAGCCGTGCGGTTTGATGTGGTGGAGGTCGACGCCCTCCCTCCGGAGGAAGGCCGAGAGAGCGCCCACCTGGTAGAGCATCAGGTGTTCCACCTCGTTGGGCGTCAGCTTCATCTCCCGCCGGCCGAAGCCGACGAGGTCCGGCAGGCCGGGGTGCGCCCCGATGCCGAGGTCCCGGCAGGCCGCGGCGGAGATGGTGTCGGCCATGGCGTCCGGGTCTCCCGAATGGAAGCCGCACGCGACGTTGATTGAGTCGACGAGTTCCATCAGGGCCAGGTCATTGCCGAAGGAGTGAAGGCCAAGCGACTCACCCATGTCGGAGTTGATGGTGGGCGTCATTGCCCGAGTGACTTGTGCATCAGTCATGCGCCCAACGCTAGACCCGGAGTCCGCCCGGTGTCAGGGGGTGGAGGGGCTTTGAAAATTCGGTGAGGATGTGCTGTTTCAGCGCCGCGAGACCCGACGGTCCGGAAGCAGTCCCTTGACCGCTCCGGCGGTGAAGTGGACGCCGAACCGGCCCAGCGTCCCGAGGCGCAGGGGGACCGAATCCGCGGCGGCCCGGAGCGAGGCAAGGCACCGAAGCGCCTGCAGCGTCGGGGTGCGGAGGAGCCCCCGTAATGCGGTGCCGTCGGGGGCGGTCAGCTCGAAGCGTGTCGTAGTGAAGTCGTACCAGAGCGCGCGAGGATTTCCCGGCCGCTGGGCCTTGGCGCCCCGCAGGTGCAGGTCGACGTGGTCGTCGCTGGAGAAGTCGAGGGAGTATTCGACGGCGGCGCCGGCGTCGTCGGGAAACAGCGCAATCGTCCCGGTGACCGGCCTCGCGCTGGCGAAGCCGTCGACGTCGATCGTGCCCTCGACGTTCAACCGGTGGTGCGGGTCGGTGCGGAACGTTTCCCAGCCGGGCATTGAGGCACGGAGCACCAGGCGCACCGCGGCCTGGCGGAAGGGCAGCTCGAGCCAGCCGGAGAGCTGCTCGGTGAAGCTGACACTGTCCGTTGGACTTATCTCGCGCATGCCTGCTCTTTCAGCCATGGCTTCATCTTGGGGCATTTCGTTGTTTTTTACATCAAGTGATCTTCTCAAGCACGAGTACCGTGCAGGGTTGGCCGGTAGGTGAGTTCCTGGGTGCGCCCGTCGAGGGTCCGATGCTCCACCAGGTCCAGATCGAAGTCCTCCGCACCCTTGAAGATCGGCTCGAGACCGGTCCGGGCGGTGATGACGGGGAATATCGTCACCTGGAGGCGGTCCACCAGTCCGGCGGCCATCAGCGCCCGGTTCAGCGACAGGCTGCCATGCGAGCGCAATGGCACCTCCGACTGCTCCTTGAGCCGGGCGACGACGTCGACGGCGTCCCCGCCCGCCACCGTCGCATCCGGCCAGTCGAGGGGTTCCTGCAGCGTCGTCGAGACCACCGTTGCAGGCAGGTTCACCATCCGGGTGACCCAGGGATCCCGCACCTCGGATTCCTTCGAACTCGACGCAAGCATCTCCCCGAAAAGCCGGAACGTTGTGGCCCCGAAGACCATCCGGTGTGCCTGGTCATACAAAGCGAGGCGGCGCTCGAGCAGCTCCGGACCCTGCTTGCCCCAGTATCCCGTCCAGTCACCGCCCGCGGCGGCGTAGCCGTCGAGGCTGGAGAAGATGTCCCAGGTGTAGGTAGCTGTCATGATGCTTCCTTCCGGTTGGTGATGCGTACCGGCCGGGCGGCCGCCGTCGGTCGGCTCAGGTCATCAGCCAGCGCCACCACCGCGACGGTCCGGTTGCAGGCGCCGGGCCCGGCTCGGGTTCCGGTTCCTCGCCCAGCGCCCGTGCCGCCTCGACGAGGTCGTCCTCGGTGAGGGTCATGACGTCCTCACGGCCGAGCGCGTCGAGGCTCCTTTCCTCGTCGAGTGAGAGCCTCAGGGCCTGTCGGTTGAGCGCCTGCTCGAACAGGGTGCGGGCGAAGCGCGCATTGCCGGAGTCCTCACCGGAGTGAAGGCCCGCGAGGATGCGGCGCAGCATCTGCTCCGCACCCGGCTCGAGCAGGTACTCGTGCTGGGCCAGCATCTGGCCGAATATCTCCACGAGTGCGTCCACCGAGTAGTCGGGGAAGGTGATCTCGCGCGCAAACCGTGACCGCAGGCCGGGGTTCGAGAGCAGGAACATTTCCATCAGCCGCGGATAACCGGCCACGATCACCACCAGGCGGTGGCGGTGGTCCTCCATGCGTTTCAGCAGGACCTCGATCGCCTCGGGCCCGAAGTCCATCCGGTGATCTTCAGGGGCCAGGGCGTAGGCCTCGTCGATGAACAGGACGCCGTCCAGCGCCCGCCGGATCACCCGGTCGGTCTTGAGCGCGGTTTCGCCCACATACTGTCCGACCAGGCCCGAACGGTCGACCTCCACCAGGTGGCCCTTCTGCAGCAGGCCGACTGCCCGGTACATCTCGGCCAGGAGCCGTGCCACGGTGGTCTTGCCCGTGCCCGGGTTGCCAAGGAACACGAGGTGCTGCGAGGTGGCCACCTCCGGCAGGCCGTGCGCCTTGCGGCGGGCCTGCACCTGAAGCAGTGCAACCAGCGCCCGCACCTGTTCCTTGACCGTGTCCAGCCCGATCAGCGCATCGAGCTCGGCCTGCAGCTCGGAGAGCGGGCGGGCCGGGCCCGGCCGGGGGCCAAACATCTCGCCCACCCGGTCATCGACCCGGTCCCCACCCGGCAGTTTAATCTGCTCGGCCAGGTGGCCGAGCGTTTCGCGCAGTTCCTCAAGCGGATTGCGGCTGGCAGCCATGCTGTTCTCCTGGAGCGATAGGCCGCGGGTTCAGCATCCGCGGTGGTTGCATCACTCTAATACTCACCTCCTCAATCAGGCTTCCCGACCGGGGTAGGAACCGATTGAGGGCTCACTGCCTCGACGTGCTTCCTGCCGCTCCCGGGCCCCTCACGCAGATGCCAGATCAGCTGGAGGAACGGACCTCGTGGGAAGGCTTTACCCGGAGGTGACTGGTAGGCCTGCGGATGCGAGCAGTGAGAGCTTGTCTGCGTCCCGGGAAGCCGCGTCCGGGTGGTACACGACAAGCATGAGACCGTCGGCACCGCCGATGCTCAGCCTTTCGCGATTAAGATGTAATTCACCCACCTGCGGGTGGTTGAAGCGGAGCATGGTCCCCCTTTGCCCACGCACTTCATAGCGGGCCCAGAGCTGTGCGAAGAGGGGACTGGTCAGCGAAAGCTCACCGACGAGTTCGACGAACCGGGGGTTCTCGATGTCGGTTCCCACGGACTGGCGGAGATTGGCGATGAAGCACTCCGCGACGTCTTTCCACTGCGGCTGCAGTGCCTGCTCCGCCGGGTCCAGGAACATGTCCAGGAGCTGGTTCCTCCCGGTGTCCAGTCTCGGCGAGAGCGCTTTGGCGAGCGGGTTGGACGCGAGGATGTCGAAGTAGCGCCCTTCGATGAAAGCCGGCTGATTGAGCGACTCAAGGAGCTTCAACGCCCCGGGCGGGACGATTTCCCTGCGCGGGCGGCGCTGTCGCTGGCGCGGAACTTCGGCCACCAGGGACAGCAGGTGCGTGAAGTGGTCGTCATCCAACTGCAGGACGCGGGCTATTGCTTCAAGTACCTGCAGCGACGGGTGCCGGTCGCGGCCGCGTTCGAGGCGCAGATAGTAGTCGGCGCTGATACCGGCGAGCATGGCAACCTCCTCGCGCCGGAGGCCGGGGACACGACGGACGCCTACGTCTGGGATGCCCGCCTGGGCAGGGGTGATCATTTCCCGCCGGGCACGCAGGTAGACGCCGAGCGCATTGGCGGGGCCACCGGTCCGGCCCCCTGATCCTGAAGTTGGTCGAGCTCCCGGTTGGGGTGCGCTGCCGGGTGGGACGAGGGGGGGTCCTGTCACACCCCGGTCTCGGGAGGGCTCTGGTTGCTTTGTGTCCGTGCGCATACGGTCGTCAACGACCCATTCACGCAATCTATTTCGACAGGAAATCATGACTATCTCCCTGATCACAGGCGCCAACAAGGGCATCGGCTTCGAGACCGCTCGTCAGCTTCTGGACCTTGGACACGTCGTCTACATCGGCGCACGCGATTCGGAGCGGGGCCAGAAGGCGGCCGAGGCCATCGGTGCGCGCTTTGTACAGCTTGACGTCACCGATGACTCTTCGGTCCGGGACGCTCTCGCGACGATTGAGGCGCGCGAAGGCCACCTCGACGTCCTGATCCACAATGCCGGGGTTCTGCCTACGGAGCTGGACGGAGTCACCGCCCTTCACGCCTTCGACACGAATGCCGTCGGCATTGTCCGTGTCACGGAGGCCGCGCTCCCTCTGCTGCGCAACTCGGAAAACCCCAATGTTGTCACCGTTTCCAGCACTGCGGGATCGTTCTGGGCCGTGACCAATCCCGAGCGGCCCGAATTCAATCTGCCTCTGGCGCTCTACTCGGCATCCAAAGCCGCGGCGACCATGCTCACCGTGCAGTACGCCAAGTCCCAGCCAGGCATCAAGTTCAATGCCGTCGAACCCGGGACGACCGCCACCGACCTGACAGCAGCCTTCGGAGTGGGAAGGCCAGTCGACGAGTCCGCCCGCGTCGTGGCCCGCCTTGCAACCCTCGGTGCGGATGGGCCTACCGGCACACTGCAGGACGAGAACGGCAACGTTTCCTGGTAACAGCCGGCCCAACGTACTGAGGTGAGCGCCCGCGCTCACCTCAGTACTTTGTCCTGCCATCGGTTCCGAATGTCCTCAAACGCACAAACCTTTCGCACCAGAGAGATGAAATCTTGACCAGCACAGCCACACAAGAATCCACACACCACCGACCTGCCTCCTGGGGAGGCGTCGTCTCGCTCGGCATCGGAATTTTCGCCATCGTCATGTCCGAGTTCCTTCCGGCGAGCCTGCTCCCGCGTATCGCCGACGACCTGGAGGTATCAATCGGTGCCGCGGGTCAAAGCGTCACCGTGACGGCCATCGCCGGAGCGTTCGCCGCGCTGCTCATCGCCGTGGTGCTCCCACGGATGGACCGCCGCTTCGTCATGATCGGCCTCACCGCGCTGGCCATCGTGTCCAATGTCATCGTGGCGTTGGCACCCAGTCTTCCCGTGCTGCTTCTGGCGCGGGTCCTCCTCGGTATCGCACTCGGCGGATTCTGGGCCATGGCCACCGCGATGGCGGCCAAGCTGGTCCCCGGCGACCACCTCGGCCGCGCGCTGACCATCATCAATGCCGGCGTGTCCGTCGCGACCGTCGTCGCTGTTCCTCTTGGCGCATGGCTGGGAGAGGTCTGGGGGTGGCGCGGGGTGTTCTTCCTCGGCGCCGGTGTCGGGCTCGTCGCTCTCATCGCGCAGACGGCCACCCTGCCGCACGTCATACCAACGGCCGTCAGCGGCCTGCGCGCTCTCGGAGCCACGCTGCGGTCGGGCATCGTCATCGCCGGCCTTACCGCCATCCTGCTCATCTTCGGCGGCCATTTCAGCGGCTTCACCTACATCCGCCCGGCAGCGGAAAGCGTCTCGAATATCGACGCAGGGGGCCTGGCTGTCATGCTCCTCGTTTTCGGCGTCGCCAATGTCCTCGGCACCGCCCTAAGCGGGCCCATCGTCGACCGGTCCCTCCGCACCGCGATTCTCCTGTTCCCCCTCCTCGTGGCCACCGGCATGCTGACCATGCTCCTGACCAGCGGATCGCCCGCGGGCCTGTTCATCGCCGTTGCCCTGTGGGGCTTTGGCTTCGGCGGCGTCCCGACGACCGTGCTGAGCTGGGGGGCCCGCACCGAACCTGCGCGTCTGGAACAGATCGGCGGCCTCATCGTCACCGTCTGCAATATCGCGATCGCGGTCGGCGCAATCGTCGGGGGAGTGCTGGTCGACAGCGTATCGGCCAGCGCAACCCTCATTCTTGGCGGTGTCCTCGCCATCCTGGGCGGCCTGGTCCTGACCAGCCTCCGTCGAGGGGCGAACGGCATCTCCACCCCTGTGAGCAACTAAACCCCCGTCCGGCGGCGGCTCGACATACGAGCCGCCGCCGGACGGGTCCGGGTGCGTCTGCCGCAGCAGGGCACCTTACAACTCCACTTTCATAAGGCCCGCGCACCCACGCCACGCCTTCCCTAAGGAGCACTTTTCATGACAACCATCGGCATACTCGGCGCTGGCCAGGCCGGCAGCACACTCGCCCGTGCCTCAGTGGCGGCAGGTTACACCGTCGTCATCGCCAACTCACGCAACCCCGAGACCCTGACAGGACTGGTTCGCGAGCTCGGCCCGCTGGCGTCCGCCGCATCCGCGACCGACGCAGCAGCCGCAGCGGATGTCGCCTTCCTGGCCTTCCCCTACTCCCCGGACGACCTCCTGCCGGCCAAAGAGCTCGCCGGAAAGATCGTCATCGATAACAACAACTACATGACCTGGCGCGACGGCCACTTCCGTGAAGTCGACTCCGGCCGGAAGACCATCCACGAGCTGCGCCAGGAGCAGCTGCCGGCCTCGAAAGTCGTCAAGGCGTTCACCCATGTCCAGTTCCACGCGCGGGCCCAGATCCGCGTCCCCAGCGACACCCAGCCGGCTCTGATCCGTCTGGCCAGACCAGCTGGAGCTCCCGACCGGAAAGCCCTCGTTGTCTCCAGTGACTACCCCGAGGCCGTCGAGTTCGTCACGGACTTCTACAACGACCTTGGCTTCGATGCTGTCGAGAACAGTCCCCTGAAGGAATCGTGGCGCAGTGCCCCGGGCACCCCGATGTGGCGACACCACGTCGACGGCCAGAGCCGTGAGGAGCTCATCCGCAACCTGCAGCTCGCGCGCCGCCCCGGCCGCTGATCCGGGCAGTCACCACCCGGTACCCTTCCGACGAAGCCTATGCAGAGGTTGTGAGCCGGGAGACTTGAGCCGAGGTTGTGGATCGATCGGAATAGAACCTGAGGTGGCGCAGTTACACCTACTAGCGAGGGTCTTCACCAGAGACTTCCAGTGGAGCTCCTCGTGATCATTTGATGATTGCTGGCCACCTTGGCCGAGAAGAAAAGGGAAACACCACCATGTCTGATTTCAACCTGCGGGACTTCTACGAGCGCTACATCGAGGCGCTGAACGCCCACGAGTTCGACCGGATGGATGAGTTCGTCCACGAATCGATCGTCATGCACAGCGAGCCAAGCACCCGTGAGGCGCTGGTAGCGCAGCTGCACAGCATCATCGACCCGGTTCCTGACTTCCATTGGGAGACCCAGGAGCTGGCCATCCATGGTGACAGCCTCGCCGTGCGCCTTATCAATACCGGAACCCCCGTTAAGGAATGGCTCGGCGCCGCTCCGACCGGCCGGAAGTTCGAGATTGTCGAGTACGCCATCTACACCGTGCGGGGCGGCAAGTTCGTGCACATGTCGGCACTCCACGACGCGGAGGCTCTGCAGAAGCAGCTCGCCAGCTAACAAGCGCCAGACGCCAACGGCTGCAAAGCCGCATGCGGGCAGGGGCCGGATCCGGGACCCTGCCCGCTCCCCGGCGCATGGGCGCCGGCTCAACTTCCTTCAGTTAGAAAGACATTAATATGACATCTCCATTGGGCATTATCGGATCCGGTCCGCAGGGTGAAACGCTTGCGCGTCTTGCCGTTGCGGCCGGACTAAACGTCATGATCAGTAACTCCAGGGGTCCTGAGACCCTGAAGGATCTGGTCCAGGATCTGGGGCCTCTCGCCCGTGCGGGTTCGGTCGCCGATGTCGCCCGCGAGGCTGACATCGTGATCGCGGCCATCCCCCTTGTCGCTTACAAGCAGTTGTCCGCTGGCGCTTTGGCAGGAAAGATTGTCATCGACTCGACCAACTACTACCCGCAACGCGACGGGCAGATTTCGGTTCTTGATGAGAATGCCTCAACTGCCAGTGAGTTGATCCAGACCCATCTCGGATCGTCGTCTGTGGTGAAGGCGTTCAATAACATCGCCTTCTCAAGTCTCGGCAACGGTGCTCGTCCGAAGGGCGACCCGCAGCGGAGTACCCTGCCGATAAGCGGTGAGGACGCAGCAGCGAAAGCACGCGTCGCGGACCTGTTGGACACGCTTGGCTACGATGCGCTGGACGCCGGCAGGCTGGCCGACAGCTGGCGCAGCGAACCAGGCACTCCAATTTACGTCAACCCGTACATGCCGGAATGGCCCGCCGAACGCATGACCGTGGATCAGCTGTTCGCCTGGCTTCGGGCGGCACCGGTTATCCCGATGTCACGGCAGCAGGCTGCCGACCTGCTCGCCGGCGCCGTCCGCGGGCCCGCGGGCGGCCGCTTCCCAGACACCATCTGAGCGCACGCCGGGACAGTGCTGCGCGCGTGATGTATGCACCACTAAGGGTCATCACTCGCGGCCTTGCCGCACGGCCGCAACGTCTCTGATTTTGAACAGCTTGGGCAGATCGCCGAGGGTATTGGACTCGATCGTGACGACGCCGTGTGTGCCCTGCAGGCGGAAGAACACCTCGAGGCGGTGCGGTCCGACCAGGCTGCCGCCAGCTCCTACAGGATCCGCAGCGTCCCGTTCTTCGTCATCGACGGAAAGTACGGTCTCGCGGGTCTGCAGGACGCCTCGGTGATGACAGAAGCGCTCGACATGGCGTGGTCCGAAAGGGCACCTCACGCCTAGCCGGAACCATCAGTCCGGCGTCCGGGACGGCAAGTTCGTGCACAGGTCGGCACTCCACGACGCGGAGGCTCTGCAGAAGCAGCTCGCCAGCTAACGGCGCCCCACGCCAAGGGCCGCGAAGCCGCACGCGGGCAGGGGCCGGATCCGGGCCCCTGCCCGCTCCCAGGCGCCGGCACGGCGATCCCTCCCCAGGTGGGCCGACTGTCCGCACCGCCGCCCCGACGCTCTCCCTCAGCGCCCCCGCGCGCAAGCCAACGCAGCCTGCCGTTCTACCGGCGGCCTTTGGCTCACCGACTAAAGTTCATAGCGACAACCACGTGTCATGGTATCCAGCAGGAAGGTGACGCCATGCAGACCGTAAATCTAGGGGGACGGCCGAGAGAGTTCGACACCGACGAGGCACTCGATCGGGCGATGCGGGTGTTCTGGGCGCAAGGCTATGAAGGCACCAGCCTCACAGACCTCACCGACGCGCTCGGCATCACACGCTCGAGCATGTATGCGGCGTTCGGCAATAAGGAATCGCTCTTCCGCAAGGCGATGACCCGGTACGCGGCCGGCCCCGCCGCCTATGTGAGCCGCGCACTCGAACGCGACACCGCGGAAGAGGTAGCGCACGCGTTCGTGATGGGCGCCGTCGAGGCAACCACCCTCCCCAATTCGCCCGCCGGATGCTTGAGCGTCCAAGGCTCCCTCGCGGCGGGAAAGGCCGTGGTCGTGGCACGGGATGCCCTCATCGCCTGGCGTGAGGACGGCTACACCGGCCTCCGGCGGCGGTTTGAACAAGCGGCGGCTCTCGGAGACCTGCCCCCACAGGCCGACCCGCATCTCCTTGCGAGGTACCTCATGACCGTCGTCAATGGCATCGCCGTGCAGGCAGCCGGCGGGGTCCCACGCTCCGATCTCAAGGACGTCGCCGACCTGGCGCTTCGAAATCTGCCGCTGGCCGCCTGAGTTCAGTTTCCACCGACAGTCCTCCCACGATTCCACCCGGCCCCGCCGGATGAGGCGCGGACCCGGCGCCGCGGAGGACTGTTGACACGTTCGGTGTGCCCGGGGTTACAGTGACGGGAAAATACAGGTCCGTACTGCAGAAACATCGAATCAAGTCGATTCCGTCGATGGTCAAGGGTGTTCAGCGCTGCAGCGGAGAAACCAGAAAGCTGACACCCATGCGCCTAGCCGACTTCAACGCCGCTCCCGCCACCGATGCCGCGGAACTCCTGCGTCCCTGCCTCGACATTCCGCGCTGGATCGACGAAATCGTGCGGGCGCGTCCCCTCGAATCGCTCTCCGCCCTGACCTCGTTCGCCGCGGCCGCGGCACCTGACCTGTCGGTCGACGAACTCGACGGCGCCCTGGCGCACCACCCCCGGATAGGGGAACGTCCCGCCGGGGATTCGACGGAAGCGGGGCTCTCGCGGCGCGAACAGTCGGGGCTCGACGGGTCGGAGGATACTGCGGATCGGATCGCTGCCGGGAACCGCGCCTACGAGGAGAAATTCGGGCGCGTCTTCCTGATCCGGGCCGCCGGACGCTCCGCCGAGGACATCCTCGCCAGCCTGCAGGAACGCCTCAGCCATACCCCCGACGAAGAACTCCCCGTCATCGCCGGCCAGCTGCGGGAGATTGCCCTCCTCCGGCTGAAGGGAACGGTCACCCCGTGAGCTCCGTGAGCACCCACGTCCTCGACACCGGAACCGGCCGGCCCGCCGCCGGCATGGCGGCCAGGCTCCTGCGCCGCGCCGAGGGGAACTGGGAGCAGGTCGGAGGGGGGACCACCGACGCCGACGGCCGCATTAAGGACTTCGGCAATAAGGACCCCGGCCCCGCCGTCCTGCCCGTGGGCATCTACCGGATCGAGTTCGACACCGGGGCGTATTTCCAGGGCGACGGAGTCGAGTCCTTCTTCCCCGAAGTGGCCCTCACCTTCACGGTGGCCAGCGACTCCGAGCACTACCACGTACCCCTGCTCCTGAGCCCTTTCGCTTATTCGACCTATCGAGGGAGCTGACCATGACGTCTCAGCGCGACACTCCGCAGCCGACGAGCCAGCCCGGCACGGCGTCCGGCTCAGCGTCCGAGGGGACCGGCCGCATCGTGCTGGGCCGCAACCAGTACGGGAAGGCGGAGGTCCGGCTGGTCCGGATCACCCGGGACACCGCCCGCCACAGCATCGAGGACCTCAACGTCACCTCACAGCTCCACGGTGACTTCGAACGCGCCCACACCGAAGGCGACAACTCGCACGTCGTCGCCACCGACACCCAGAAGAACACCATCTACGCCTTCGCGCGGGCCGGCATCGGAACGCCCGAGGCGTTCCTCATGCGCCTCGGTGAGCACTTCACCACAAGCTTCAACTGGGTGACCGGCGGCCGTTGGGCGGCCGAGCAGTATTTCTGGGAGCGGATCTCCGACCACGACCACTCCTTCAGCCGGAACAAGTCGGAGACCCGCACCGCGGTGCTGGTGGTGGAGGGCGGCCGAAAGACTCTCGTCGCCGGAATCTCGGGCCTCACCGTACTGAAGTCGACGGGATCGGAGTTCCACGGCTACCCGCGCGACCGCTACACCACCCTCCCCGAAACGACCGACCGCATCCTGGCGACCGATGTGACGGCCCGCTGGCGGTACACCACCCTCGAGGCGGACTTCGACGCCCTGTACTCGGGGGTGCGCGGGATCCTCCTCGACGCGTTCGCGGTGACCCATTCCCTGGCCCTGCAGCAGACGATGTTCACGATGGGCAAGCAGGTCCTCGAAGCCCACCCCGAGATCGGTGAGATCCGGCTGTCGCTGCCCAACAACCACCATTTCCTGGTGGACCTCTCGCCCTTCGGGCTGGACAACCCCAATGAGGTGTTCTTCGCAGCGGACCGTCCCTACGGCCTCATCGAGGCGACGGTGCAGCGTGAAGGCGGCACCGGCGAACCGGAGGTGTGGGCCTCCATCCCGGGCTTCTGCTGACCGAAATTTGGGTCGTGGAAGGCCCTTTCCGCCGGTTGTATAGTTTTGCTCACACCGCTGAGGAGTGGAAAGCATGGATGCTACGCAGATCACCGTCAACGGCTCGATCCGCCCCTGCGAAGGGATCTCTCCGCACCTCCGGCTGCTCGACTGGCTGCGGGCCGAAGGGCTGACCGGGGCCAAGGAAGGCTGCGCGGAGGGGGAGTGCGGGGCCTGCGCGGTGCTGGTGGCACGGCCCGACGGCGACGGCCGCACCCGATGGACCTCGGTGAATGCCTGCCTGCCCCCCGCCCTGGCCTTCGACGGCCAGGAAGTCGTGACGGCCGAAGGCCTCGGAACGGCCGACGGCCCGCGGACGGCCGAGGAGCTGCACCCGGTGCAACGGGAAATGGCCGAACGCGGTGGCTCCCAATGCGGCTACTGCACCCCCGGCTTCGTCTGCTCCATGGCGGCGGAGTACTACCGCCCCGAGCGGGACCCCTCCGGCTCCGGCGACCGCGTCGAGACCGGCACCGCCGTCGTGGGGGAGGAACACGCGACCGACCACGAGAGCGGCCCCAACGGCTTCGACCTTCATTCCCTCAGCGGCAACCTCTGCCGCTGCACCGGGTACCGGCCCATCCGCGACGCCGCCTACGCCCTCGGCGCCCCGGCGGAGGACGACCCGCTGCTGCGCCGCCAGGACCGGCCCGCCCCGGCGGCCCGGCCCACCCAGGCGGCGTCGGGAGGCTCCCGATTCATTCGACCCGGCAGCATGGACGAGCTCCTCGACCTGCTCGAGCAGCACCCGGACGCCCAGGTGCTCGCCGGTGCGACGGACGCCGGCGTCGAGGTGAACCTCCGGCACAGCAGGCCGCCGCTGGTGCTCGCGGTCGACCGCCTCGAACCGCTCCGGGCACTCACCCTCGGCGCCGACCGGATCGAGATCGGCACCGCGCTCACCCTTTCAGAGGTCGAACGCGGCCTGGCCGGCCGGGTGCCCCTGCTGAACCAGCTCTTTCCCCAGTTCGCCTCCCGGCTGATCCGCAACGCCGCGACACTCGGCGGGAACCTCGCCACCGGCTCACCCATCGGCGACACCGCGCCCGCCCTGCTGGCCCTCGACGCCTCGGTGATTCTTGCCTCCGCCGGCGGCGAGCGCGAGGTGCCGCTCGCCAAGTACTTCACCGGGTACCGCCAGAGCGTCCGCAGGCCCGGGGAGCTCCTGCGCGCGGTGCACCTGCCGTTGCCGCTGGCCGAAACCACCGCGTTCTACAAGATCGCCAAGCGGCGCTTCGACGACATCTCCAGCGTCGCCGTGGCCTTCGCCCTGCGGCTCGAGGACGGCACCATCGCCTCGGCCCGGATCGGCATGAACGGAGTGGCCGCCATGCCGCTGCGGGCGCTGCGCACGGAGGAGGCCCTGGTGGGGCGGCCCTGGACCGAGGAGACGGCCGTCGACGCCGCGGCGGTGATGGAGACCGAGGGCACTCCGATCGACGACCTGCGGGCCACCGCCCGCTACCGCTCGGCGATGCTCGGCCAGTCGGTCCTCCGGTTCTATGCGCAGACGTCAGCCGCGCCCGCCCTGGAGGTGACCCGGTGAAATCCCTCGCAGACCGCCCCGTGAACCCCGTCGTCGGCGTGCCCGTGGCCCACGAAAGCGCCGCGCTCCACGTCACCGGCACCGCCCTTTACACCGACGACCTCCCGATCCGGAACTCGGACGTCCTCCACGCCTGGCCGGTGCAGGCTCCGCACGCCCACGCCCGGGTCACGGCGCTGCGCACCGCACCGGCCCTGGGCGTGCCCGGGGTGGTGCGCGTCCTCACCGCCGCCGACGTGCCCGGAATCAATGACAGCGGGACCAAGCACGACGAACCGCTGTTCCCGAGCGAGGTGATGTACTACGGCCACGCCGTCTGCTGGGTGCTCGCCGAAACCCCCGAGGCCGCCCGTCTCGGTGCAGAGGCCGTCGAGGTGGACTACGAGCCGCTCCCGTCGATCGTGACGCTGGCCGACGCCATCGAGAACCAAAGCTTTCAGGGGGACCAGCCGACCGTGGCCCGGGGCGACGCCGGTGCCGCCCTGGCCGCGGCGGCCCACCGCTTTCGAGGGGAGGTGAAAATCGGCGGGCAGGAACACTTCTACCTTGAGACCCATGCCTCCTTCGTCTATGTCGACGAGAGCGGGCAGGTGTTCGTCCACAGCAGCACCCAGCACCCCACGGAGACCCAGGAAATCGTCGCCCACGTGCTCGGCCTCACCAGCTCCCAGGTGACGGTGCAGTGCCTGCGCATGGGCGGCGCTTTCGGCGGCAAGGAGATGCAGCCCCACGGCTTCGCCGCCGTCGCGGCCCTGGGGGCGACGCTCACCGGGCGGCCCGTGCGGGTGCGCCTGAACCGCACCCAGGACATCACCCTCACCGGCAAGCGCCACCCGTTCGCCGCCAGCTGGGAGGCAGGGTTCGACGACGACGGCAAGCTCGTGGCGCTCCGGGCCACACTGACCAGCGACGGCGGGTGGAGCCTCGATCTCTCCCAGCCCGTGCTGGCCCGCGCGCTGTGCCATATCGACAACGCCTACTGGATCCCGAATATCGAGGTGCTCGGCCGGATCGCGAAGACGCACAAGACCTCGCAGACGGCCTTCCGCGGGTTCGGCGGCCCGCAGGGGATGTTCGTCATCGAGGAGGTGCTGGGCCGCTGCGCGCCGTTGCTGGGGCTTGAGCCCTCCGAGCTGCGCCGACGGAACTTCTACACCCCCGGCCAGAGCACCCCATACGGGCAGCCGGTCCGGCACGCCGAGCGGCTGCACGCCGTCTGGGAGCAGCTGCTGGGCCGCGCCGACGTCGAGCGCCGCCGCACCGAAATCGCCGACTTCAACGCCACCCACCGCCACCTCCGCCGCGCCCTGGGCATCACGCCCGTGAAGTTCGGCATCTCCTTCAACCTCACCGCCTTCAACCAGGCCGGGGCCCTGGTGCACGTGTACAAGGACGGGTCCGTGCTGATCAACCACGGTGGCACGGAGATGGGCCAGGGCCTTCACACCAAGATGCGCCAGGTCGCCGCGACCGCGCTCGGCGTTCCGCTCTCCAGCATCCGGTTGGCGCCGACGCGCACCGACAAGGTTCCCAACACCTCGGCCACGGCTGCGAGTTCCGGGGCGGACCTCAATGGAGCGGCAATCCGCAACGCCTGCGACCAGATCCGGGACCGGCTCGCCGAGGTGGCGGCCCGGAAGCTCAACATCCATCCCGACGACGTCCGGTTCGACGACGGCATCGTCACCGGGATCGGCTTCTCCGACGACGGGATCCCCTTCGCCGAACTGGTGAATGACGCCTACTTCCAGCGGATCTCCCTCTGGGCCGCCGGCTACTACCGCACCCCGGGGCTGCACTGGGACGCCGCCCGCATGCAGGGCGAGCCGTTCAAGTACTTCACCTACGCCGCGGCGGTGTCGGAGGTCGAGGTCGACGGCTTCACCGGCGCGTACCGCCTGCTGCGCGCCGACATCGTGCACGACGTCGGGGACAGCCTCTCGCCGCTGATCGACGTCGGGCAGATCGAGGGCGGGTTCGTGCAGGGCGCCGGGTGGCTCACGCTGGAGGAGCTGCGCTGGGATGTCTCCGACGGGCAGCGCCGCGGGCGCCTCGACACCCAGTCCGCAAGCACCTACAAGCTGCCGAGCTTCTCCGAGATGCCCGAGGATTTTCGCGTCCACCTCTTCGAGCGGGCCACCGAGAGCGGTGTCATCTACGGGTCGAAGGCGGTGGGGGAGCCGCCGCTGATGCTCGCGCTCAGCGTGCGGGAGGCGCTGCGCCAGGCGGCCGCGGCCTTCGGTCCCGGCGGGCGCAGCGTCGAACTTGCCAGCCCCGCCACCCCTGAGGCCGTCTACTGGGCCCTCGACCGGGCCCGCACCGCGGCCCGGGAGGCAGCGAAGCCGGCCGGAAGGGATGCGTCCGTTCCCGCTCCGGTGAGAGCGCAGTGACATGGACTGGCTGAGCGCCCTCCAAGGCCTCCGCGCGGAACGTTCACCCGGCGTCCTCGCCACGGTGACCGAGGTGCGCGGCCACGCGCCCCGGGACGCCGGAGCGAAGATGGTCGTGGGGACCGGGGCGACCTGGGACAGCATCGGCGGAGGCAACCTCGAGGCGAGCGTCATCGAGCGGGCCCGTGCGATGCTCGCCGCCGGCACCGGGGTCCCCGAAACCCTCGAGTTCTCCCTCAACGAGCACGCGGCGACCCGGCACGGGCGGCAGTGCTGCGGCGGGGTGGTCCGGGTCCTCCTCGAACCCTTCCTTGCCCGGCCGACGGTCGCCGTGTTCGGGGTAGGCCATGTCGGGTACGAGCTGGCCCGGATCCTTTCGCGGCTGCCCCTCACCCTGCACCTCATCGACAGCAGGGCCGACCAGATGGACCCAGAACGGCTCGCGGCCGTCACCGCCGGTACCGCCGACGTCCGGCTCGTTGCCAGCCCCGTGCCCGACACCGTGCTGGGAACCCTGCCGTGCGGCGCGCACGTGCTCATTCTGACCCATGACCACGCCGAGGACTTCCTGCTGTGCGACGCGGCGCTGCGCCGCGGTGACCTTGGCAGCGTGGGACTAATCGGTTCGCGGGCGAAGTGGTCCCGGTTCCGCCAGCGCCTGCGCGCCGAAGGACACAGCGACGCCGCCATCGACACGATCACCTGCCCCATCGGCCTGCCGGGGCTGGCGGGCAAGGCCCCGGCCGTCATCGCCATCAGCGTTGCCGCCGAGCTGCTGACGACCCTCGGGCTCGGGGCGGACGTTCCCGGAGTGCCGGGGGCGATGCGGGCTGAGTTGCCCGCTCAGCTGCCTGTTCAACCGCTCGCTCAACCGCTCAGCCAGACGGTTCCCGGCCCACGCCAGGAGTAGCCGATCGGCAAGCTGGAAACCCTCAGTAGTCGATGTGGTCGGTCCGGGCGGCCCAGGCGTCGAACGGGGCGGTCGGGCCGGGCCCGGGGGAGGACGGAAGGCGGAGCTGGCGCGTCGGCATCGACCGTTCCTCAAGGGGAGTCGAGAAGTAGTCGTAGAACACGGCGTCGTCGAAACCGGCACGGGCCGCGTCGTTGCGGTCCGCGGCATAGACAACGCGGTCAACGTGGGCCCACAGCGCACTGGCCAGGCACATGGGGCAGGGCTCGCAGCTTGAGTACAGCACGCTCCCGGCGAGACTGAAGGAGGCGATTGAGGTGCACGCGGTGCGGATGGCCACCACCTCCGCGTGCGCCGTCGGGTCGTTGGTCGCTGTGACCCGGTTGACGCCCGGAAAGACGCTGCCGTCCGGGGTGAGGATTACGGCGCCGAACGGTCCGCCGTCGTTTGAGACATTGGTGACGGCGAGGGAGATCGCCTCGCGCAGGTACTGTTCATCCGGAGTTGCGGTGCTCATGGGAGCCTCCCAAGCGATGGCAGCACACCCTCCGCGCCACCGGTAGGGAACGGAACAGGCGGCTTGGACAGACGGCTGCGGGTTGGTAATGCAGGTCCACCTGGTGGGCAGCGGCCCCGGAAAGGGCTGCCCGCCGTTGGCTTCGCCCTCGAACTGTAACACCGCAGCGGGGATCCAGCGCTTTCGAATGCTTGTGCTTCATCTGCGCAGACAATAACGTCCGTACTACGAATGTCAGGGCGTGCTCGGGTGCCGTTTCGGCGGCGGTCCGGCGGCAGCGGCCTTCACCAGCGGGACTCGATCTTCCGAGGAGAGCACAGCATGGCCATTGAACTGACCGACCCCTCGCCCGCCGAAGGCGCCGACATCATCCTGAGCCCCGAGGCCCTTTCCTTCGTTGAGCAGCTTCACCAGCGCTTCCGGGGTCAGCGCGACGAACGACTCGCCGCCCGCGCCGCCCGCCGCGCCGAGGTTGCCGCCACGGGCCGCCTCGACTTTCTCCCCGAAACCCGCGGGGTGCGCGACGGCGAGTGGAAGGTGGCGCCCGCGCCGGCGGACCTGCGGAACCGCCGCGTGGAGATGACCGGGCCGGCGTCGCCCGTAAAGATGGCCATCAACGCGCTCAACTCCGGCGCGCAGGTCTGGCTGGCGGACCTCGAGGATGCCAGCGCACCGACCTGGCACAACGTCATCGACTCGCAGCTGAACCTCTACCGGGCGGCCCGCGGACGGCTCGATTACACCTCGCCCGAGGGCAAGGACTACTCGCTGAGGCAGGACGTGCCCCTCGCCGTGGTGGTCACCCGGCCGCGCGGCTGGCACCTGAGCGAGAAGAACGTGCTTATCGACGGCGAGCCGGCCATCGGTGCGCTTGTCGATTTCGGCCTTCACTTCTTCGCCAATGCGAAGCAGCTCCTGAATTCGGGCAGCGGCCCCTACTACTACCTGCCGAAGCTCGAAAGCCACCTCGAGGCCCGGCTCTGGAATGACATTTTCGTTTTCGCCCAGGACTACGTTGGAGTGCCGCAGGGGTCGGTGCGGGCGACCGTGCTGATCGAAACGATTCCGGCGGCCTTCGAAATGGAGGAAATCCTCTTCGAGCTCCGCGACCACGCCTCGGGGCTCAACGCCGGGCGGTGGGACTACCTTTTCAGCATCATCAAGTACTTCCGCGACGCCGGGCCGAGCTACCTGCTGCCGGACCGCGCCAGCATCTCCATGACCGCACCCTTCATGCGCGCGTACACGGAACTGCTCGTGAAGACCTGCCACCGCAGGGGTGCGTTCGCCATGGGCGGGATGGCCGCGGTCATTCCGAACCGGCGGGAGCCCGCCGTCACCGAGGAGGCCTTCGCGAAGGTGCGCGCCGACAAGACCCGCGAGGCCGACGACGGGTTTGACGGGTCCTGGGTGGCCCACCCCGACCTGGTTCCGGTCTGCCGGGAGGTGTTCGACGCGGTGCTGGGGGACCGGCCGAACCAGCTCGATCGGCAGCGCGAGGAGGTGAGCGTCACCGCCTCGGACCTGCTCGACATCCCGTCGGCAGGCGGAGCCGTGACCGAGGCGGGGCTGCGGCTGAATCTCTATGTCGCCGTCGCCTACGTCGCCGTGTGGCTCTCGGGCAACGGCGCCGTGGCGATCCACAACCTGATGGAGGATGCCGCGACGGCGGAAATCTCCCGGTCCCAGGTGTGGCAGCAGCTCCGCAATCAGGTGGTCCTCTCCGACACCGGCAACAAAGTCACTCCAGAACTGGTCAAGGCCCTGCTCGACGAGGAGGTCGACCGGCTCCGGTCCGAGGTCGACGCCGAAACCTTTGCCCGCTACTACGAGCCGGCCCGGGCGTTGATCGCCGAGATCTGCCTGTCGGAGGAGTACACGGACTTCCTCACCCTGCCGGCCTACGAGCTGGTCCGCTGATGCCCGCCGAGGCTGTCCTCGGCGCCGCCGACTACGCCCTGGTCGACGCGAAGCTGTCCGACACCGACCGGCTGCTGCGGCGCAGCTACCCCGGCGACGACGGCAGCCGGCAGCCCGTCCACACCGTGTACGTCCCGGCGGACCGGATTGAACCGGCGCTGGCGGGCCGGTGGGGCGGAGAGGCGCTCGCCGCCGTCGAAGCCTCCGGCGGGATGGAGGCACTGTGCAGGACGGTGGGCCTCCCCGGGAACCTCGTCGCACCCATCGCCGCCAAGGTCGAGGCGAAACTGCTCCGGGAACCCATCGAGGACCTCCGCCTCGACTTCGAGGACGGCTACGGCGGTCGGAGCGACGACGAGGAGGATGCGGCGGCGCTCGACGCGGCGGAACTCTTCGCCCGCGCCGTCGACGGGGGAACCGCTCCGCCGTTCGCCGGCATCCGCTTCAAGTCATTCGAGGAGCCCACCCGGGCCCGGGGCATCCGCACCCTCGACCTCTTCCTCTCCCGGTTGCTGCGCCAAGGGAATCTGCCCGCCGGGCTCACCCTGACCCTCCCGAAGGTCAGCACCGTGGCGCAGGTGGAGGCGATGGCCTACGTGTGCGGACGCCTCGAGAAGTCCCACGGCCTGGAACCGGGCAGACTGCGCTTCGAGGTGCAGGTGGAAACCCCCCAGCTGATCCTGGGCGCCGACGGCACGGCTCCGGTGGCGCGGCTGCTGCATGCGGGCTCGGGGAGGGTCTCCGGACTCCATTACGGAACGTATGACTACAGCGCCTCCCTGGAGATCCCCGCCGGGAACCAGGCGATGGATCACCCGGCCGCGGACTACGCCAAGGCCGTGATGCAGGTGGCCGCCGCTGGAACCGGCGTGCGCCTCTCCGACGGTTCGACGAACATCCTGCCCGTGGGCTCCGCCGAGAACACCGCCGCGGCCTGGGTGCTTCATGCGCGTCTGGTCCGCCGCTCACTGGAGCGGGGCTACTACCAGGGCTGGGACCTGCACCCCGCCCAGCTTCCCACCCGGTTCATCGCCACCTACTCCTTCTACCTGTCGGGCTTCGATGCGGCGGCGTCCCGGCTGCGCAACTATGTGCACCGGAGCGAGAGCACCGTCCTTGACGAACCGGCCACCGCCCGGGCGCTGGCGCGCTTCCTGCAGCGGGGCCTCGACTGCGGAGCGCTCGACGGGCAGGACATCGAGCAGCGGACCGGCGTCGACCCGGCCCAGCTGGCCCGGCTCGCGCATCCTCGACCGGCGCATTCTCCCCTCGCGGAGCCTCGATCCGGCGCCGCCGCGGCGTCGGGCACCACTCCCGCCTCGGGGCCGGGGACCACTCCCGCAGCGGCACCCAGCGTCGTGTCCGACCCGAGCCGCCGACCCGAAGGACCGTCATGACGAGCCCCGCCTACTACACGCCGCAGGCCGGCCTCCCGCCGCAGACCGACCTCCTCTCCGGGCGTGCCGTGGTGACCGAGGCGTACACGGTGATTCCCCGGGGCGTCCTGCGGGACATCGTCACCAGCGTCCTGCCCGAATGGCACGCCACCCGCGCCTGGATCCTCAACCGCCCGGTCGCCGGCGGCGCGACGACGTTCGCCCAGTACCTGATGGAGGTCGCCCCCGGTGGAGGTTCGGATGGGCCGGAACCCCAGCCCGAGGTCGAATCCTTTATCTTCCTGCTCGACGGAACCCTCGATGTCACCATCGGCGGCGCGGCCTCCGCCCTCGGACCGGGGGGATTCGCGTACCTTCCGCCCGGCGAGCCGTGGACAGCCCGCAATACTGCGGCCGGCAACGCCACGTTCCAATGGATCCGCAAGCGCCACCAGCCCCTGCCCGGACATGCCCCCGCCGTCGTCGTCGGGAATGAACAGGACATCGAACCGAACGCCATGCCAGGCACCGACAACCGGTGGCGCACCACCCGCATGCTGCCGGTCGACGACCCGGCCTACGACCTGCACGTCAATGTCGTCACCTTCGAACCGGGCGCCTCCATACCGTTCGCCGAGACCCACGTGATGGAACACGGGCTCTACATTCTCGAAGGCAAGGGGGTGTACCGGCTCAACGACGACTGGGTGGAGGTCGAGGAGGGCGACTATCTGTCCCTGCGGGCCTTCTGCCCGCAGGCCTGCTACGCCGGGGGGCCCGGAAACTTCCGCTATTTGCTCTACAAGGACGTCAACCGCCAGATCCTGCTCTGACCATCAGGGGGACTTCAGGCAGGGGGCCGGAGGAGGGAGGGGACTTCATGGCCGATCGATCCACCGTCGATCCATCCGCGGACGGCTCTCCCGCCGCCGGTTCCTCAGGCGGTTTGTCCTCCGCCCGTTCCTCCACGCATGGCTACGACCTGGTGATCCGCGGCCGCAGGGTCCTGACCGAGGAGGGTCCCCGGGAGCTTGAGGTCGGCGTCGTCGACGGGAGGATCACGGCACTCGCGCCCTGGGGGACCGGACTCACCGGTGCGTGCACCGTGGAACTCCGCGGGGACGAAACCCTGCTGCCCGGCCTCGTCGATACCCACGTCCACGTCAACGAGCCCGGCCGCACCGAGTGGGAGGGCTTCGCCTCCGCAACACGCGCCGCGGCGGCCGGGGGCGTCACCACCATCATCGACATGCCGTTGAACAGCATCCCGCCCACGGTGAACGTGGCGGCCCTGGCGCAGAAGCGGGCAGTGGCCGCGCCCCAGGCCTTCGTCGACGTCGGCTTCTGGGGTGGAGCGGTGCCGGGGAACACCGCGGACCTGCGGGCACTCCACGAGGAGGGGGTCTTCGGCTTCAAGTGCTTCCTCCTGCATTCCGGCGTCGACGAGTTCCCGCCCCTTGAGGCGGACGAACTCGAAAAGGACCTCGCGGAACTGGCTGGCTTCGACGCGCTGATGATCGTCCACGCCGAGGACGCCCGCACCATCGAGGAGGCACCGCGGGCCGGGGGCAGCCGGTACGACCGCTTCCTCGCCTCCCGCCCCCGGCGTGCGGAGAACCTCGCCATCGCCGCGGTGATCGAGCGGGCACGCTCCACCGGCGCCCGGGCGCACATCCTTCACCTCTCGTCCTCGGACGCCCTGCCGCTGATCGCCGCCGCCCGCCACGACGGCGTGCGGCTCACGGTGGAAACTTGCCCACACTACCTGACACTGCACGCCGAAGAGATTCCGGACGGCGCCACGGCCTATAAGTGCTGCCCGCCGATCCGCGAGGACGCCAACCGGGAACTGCTGTGGAAGGGGCTCGAGGACGGCACCATCGACTGCATCGTCACTGACCACTCCCCGAGCACCCCTGACCTGAAGGACCCCGAGCACGGCGACTTCGAGGTGGCCTGGGGTGGAGTGTCCTCCCTTCAGCTCGGCCTTCCGCTGGTCTGGACGGAGGCCCGGAAGCGGGGGATCCCGCTCGAGCGGGTGGTCGGGTGGATGGCGCAGGCGCCCGCCGCGCTCGTGGGCCTGCCGCGGAAGGGCCGGCTCGTCGTGGGCTGCGACGCGGACCTCGTGGTCTTCGCCGCGGAGGAGAGCTTCACCGTGGACGTGAACGCCCTGTACCACCGCAACCCCGTCAGCCCGTACTCGGGGAAGCGGCTGACCGGAGTCGTGCGGCGGACCTACCTCCGGGGCACGGAGGTGGACGGCGGAACTCCGCACGGTGTGCTCCTTCGGCGCGGCGGGGCCTGACCCGGCGATAGCCGATCGAGGCACGCGGTGTCGGCTACTCCTAAGTGGCTGCGTCGATGGTTTGCAGGATCTCGTCGACGACGCGCTCGAGGGGCGCTGTGGCGTCGATGATGACGCCGTTCATTGGGACGTCCTCCTTTGCCGAATGCCACCGCGCGATACGTTCCCGATCGACCGGCTTCCCGCCGCCCCACTCCTCATCCGGCCGCTCGTCGAGCCTCCGGTTCAGGGTGTCCAGGTCGACGTCGAGGACAAACACGCCATCAAATAGCTCAATGAACTTCGGGAAGTTCCGTGAACCCCCGCAGAAGAAGGTCACCGAAGAATCCTGATCGGCGGCCAGGGCCATCACCTTGTCCACCCGCCAGATATGGCGCTCATGTGCCGAGCCGTCGGTGGGCTCACCGGTCTCCGGGTCGCCCTGGTACGCCAGCTCGCGGTCGCCATGGATGGCCTGATAGCCACGCCGCTGCAGTTCCTCGCAGACCGACGTCTTGCCCGTGCCGGAAAGACCCTCGATCAGGTAGTTTCGAACGCCCATCGCTGAAGAATACGGCGAATGGGCGGCGGGGTGCCTGTGTCGGCGGTCAATGCGGCGGCTCGTGTGCCCTCATCCGGTCAGGTTTAGGGCGGGCCCTCAGGTGCGGCTGGAGGAGATGCAGCGTTACGGCTGGCCCTCGTGGCGTCAGCGGCGGACCTGCCGGCACCGAGGACTACCGGCCATTTCGCGGCCAGCCATTCAAGGCATTGACAATCGTTAGGACTGCTTATAATCTTCAAGAGTCAAAGGAGCAGCATGGAAAGCCACGCACCGGGTATTGATCCGGTCACCCAGCCCCCGCTGGATGACCGGGTAGGGGACGGACTTGCACGTCTGGCCGACGCTCTGCGCTCCCAATCGTGGAAGGGCGCATCCAAGAACGGACTCACCCCTACCCAGGGGCGGGTGGTGGCCCTCCTGCAGAACGCCCGGGAAGGACTGCGGCTGCCGGCGCTGGCCTCCGCGCTGGGTGTTACGGCTGCAACCGCCAGTGATGCCGTCGGCGCGCTGCGGAGAAAAGGTCTGGTTGAAAAGCACGTCGATGAAGCCGACCGGCGGGTGGCCAGCTTCGAACTCACGGATGCCGGGCGGATGATAGCGCTCGATGTTGCGCTCTGGCCGGCATTCCTCACCGAGGCGATCGACACGTTGCCATCGACGGAGCAGGAAAGCCTCCTGGTCTCCTTGATCAAAATCCTGCGCCACCTGCAACGTGCCGGGGAACTGCCGCCGCAGCGCATGTGTGTCAGCTGCACCTACTTTCAACCCAACGTCCGCCCGGAAGACCGCCGGAATTCACATGTATGCGCGTTCTTGGGTACCCCATTCGGGAATCAGCACCTGCGGCTGGATTGCGCAGACCAGAACCCGGTTACCGATGATCGGGAAGCATCCGAGCTGTGGCAGCAGTTCATCGGAGGGCCATTGGAGAAGTAAGGCCTGTACGCCAAAATTCCGCCTCTCAACAGGCGGGACGTGTCCACCGGGACACAAAGCGCGGGATGCCGGTCGCCACCAGCACCCCGCTTCAGAATCAACCCCTATCAAAGGAAATTCCGATGACTCGAGTTAATCCCGTCAGCCCGGCAGATGCAAGCGAGCAGGTCAGCGGCATGTTCGCTGAGATCAAGGGTGCCTTCGGTGTCGTACCGAAGATGTTCCAGGTCACAGGCAACTCCCCGGCCGCACTGGCATCGATGTGGGGCTCCTTCGGTGCATTGGGTGCAGGCACCTTGGATGCCAAGCTGGGCGAACAGATCGCGGTCGCCGTGGCCAACGCCAACTCCTGCGCATACTGCCTCTCGGCACACACCGCACTTGGACGCAAGGCCGGCGCTTCACAGGACGAGATGAGCGAAGCCCAGCTTGGGTCCTCCTCAAATCCCAGGACTGCCGCCGCCCTTACCTTTGCCCTGGAGTTGGTCGAGAAGCGTGGGCACGTCAGCGACGCCGACATGCGGGCCATCGCCGCTGCCGGCTACACCGAAGGGGAGATCGTCGAAATTGTGGCGCACGTTGCTCTGAACCTCTTCACTAACTACATCAACGTAGCCCTCGAAGTCCCCAATGACTTCCCGGTCGTGTCCTTCCGCGCCCCGGCTGCGGCGTAGCACGTACAGGCAACTCTGACTGGAACCGCGGCGGTGCCGGACGGGCACCGCCTGCACGGCACTGCCGCGGTTCCGGCAGCTCCTCCGCCTTCCCATCCTTCACCGGTTTCGGCACCGGTCCGGCCGGAATCTGCTGATCACTTCCTTCATCAGCAGCACCCATTCCCTAGGGTCGACTTCGGACCTGCGGCGCCTTGTGGAAAACTGAGCCACCCGTCTACCGCGTTGCCGCCGGCCGGGTAACCTCCTCAAGGAGTTCCAGCACGTGCTGATACTGCTCGCCCGTGGCCCGGGTCATGCCCAGCTCGCAGGTCCGGTTGCACGAAGCGTGGGTGTCGGCGTCGAACTCCGCGATCTCGGCCGCCTGGCGCGCCGTTGCCGACGCCGTCAGCTCGGGGTGAAGCATGCCGCGGTCGCCGGCGAAGGCACAGCACCCCCAGTTTTCGGGGATCGAGACCTCCGTGGCGACAGCTCCGGCCACCGCCTCAAGCGCCGGATTCACTCCTAGCCGAGTGGAGGAGCAGGTGGGGTGAAGGGCCAGGGAGTCCCGCTTCTCGTACGGTCCGAGGACCGGCAGGATCCGTTCGGCGGCGAACTCGACGGCGTCAATCACACGCAGCGGGCGCTGACCGGGTGCGGGGACCTCACCGGCGATCACCGCGAGCAGGCCCTCGGTGCAGGAGGTCGCATCGCAGATCACCGGAAGCTCGCCGTCACCGGTGGCCTCCCGCAGCGCCGCGAGGGTGCGGGCCGCCATGGCCTGCTGGCCGTCGGCCAGTCCCTTGGAGGACCAGGGCGTGCCGCAGCACAGCCCGTCGATGGCAGGCGGCACCAGCAGCGTCAGCCCGGCCCGCGCGCAGAGGTCCTCGAAGCTCACCTGCACCCCGGGCGAGGTGTTCCCGCCGGGTGACGCCGGCCCGAACATTGTCCCCACGCACGCCGGGAAGTACACAGCGTCCGTGGCACCCTCCGGTGCCGGGCGGTGCCGCCGTGAACCGCCGGCGGGCAGTTCGGGGGAGTGGAGCGGCACGGTGTCCGCGCCCAGGACGGCCCGGGCGAGATGGTTCGGCCCGCGGACGACCGGGGAGGGAAGCTTCGCGGTGAGGCTCAGGGCGGCGCCTGCTCCGCGGGTGACGCCGGCCCAGGAGCCGGCTGCGGCGGTGCCGATCCGCCCGGCGACGGGGGAAGCGTTCTCCCGCCGGAGCCGTTTCACCAGCGACCCGGTGTTGATGTCGACGGGGCACGCCGTCTGGCACATTCCGTCGACGGCGCAGGTCTGCAGCGACTCGTAGTCGTAGTCCTTCTCAAGCTCGGCGACAAGGGTGGAATCGCCGTCGAGCCGTGCCTGTTCGATGGCACGCAGCGTGACGATGCGCTGCCGCGGCGTCAGGGTGAGGTCCTTGCTGGGGCAGGCGGGCTCGCAGTAACCGCAGGAGACGCACCGGTCCACCTCCTCGGCCACGGCGGGAACGGCCTTGAGGTGGCGCAGGTGCGCCTGCGGGTCCTCATTGAGGATCACGCCCGGGTTCAGTACCCCGGCCGGGTCGAACAGCGCCTTGATCTCCCGCATCACCTCGTACAGTTCGTCGCCGTACTGGCGGCGCACGAAGGGCGCCATGACGCGGCCGGTGCCGTGTTCTGCCTTGAGCGAGCCGCCCTCGCCGAGCACCAGGTCGACGAGGTCCTCGGTGAACGCCGCGTACCGCTCGAGTTCGGACGCCGAGGCGAACCGGTCGGTGAGCATGAAGTGGATGTTCCCGTCCTTGGCGTGCCCGAAGATCACGCTGTCGCGGTACCCGTAGGTTCCGAACAGCGTGGTGAGCTCGGTGCAGGTGCGTGCCAGTGCCGGCACGGGGACGACGACGTCCTCGAGCAGCGCCGTGGTTCCCT
>NZ_CADCTE010000125.1:0-312 GCF_902805515.1 uncultured Arthrobacter sp.
TCCATACCAGTGTCCTGACCACGCTGCGCAATACCACCCGCACCTTCTTTGATGATCTGGCCGCTTCCCCCGCAGGACGTCTGGTCATCGTGTCGGCGGAATCCGCCGCCTCCCCGACCATAGATGGAGCCTCCTACGCCGCGGTGAAGTCCGCAGCCGAGGCGTGGACGCTGGCCGTGGCAGACGGCTTCCGCCGGCTGCAGGCGGGCAACCGTGACGCTGCCGTAGAGCAGCGCTCGGCCGCCCTGGTGTTCGTCGTGAAGGCTTTGGTTGATGACCGGATGCGCGCCGCCCAGCCGGAACGCAAATTTT
>NZ_CADCTE010000125.1:322-8248 GCF_902805515.1 uncultured Arthrobacter sp.
GCTTCACCGACGTCATCCAACTCGCCGAGGCAGTCAGGGAGACGTTCGCCCTCGAAGCGGGAGAGATCAATGGGCAACGCCTGCCCCTGAAGCCCTCCCTGTCCGTTGTCGCTCCGGCATGAGCGTCGACATTGAGCCGACCATGAAGACCTCCATGGGGACGGTGCCGCGCCTGCACGACGCCAACTACCGGGGCTTCGCTTCGGACAACTATGCGGGGGCCCACGCGGACGTCATCGCCGCGGTCCAAGCAGCGAATGAGGGCCACGTCACCGCCTATGGCGGGGACATCTACACGGAACGCCTGCAGGAGGTGATACAGGGCCATTTCGGGTCAGATGCCACAGTGTTCCCGGTCTTCAATGGGACAGGTGCCAATGTTCTTGCCCTCCAAGCCCTGCTACCGCGCTGGGGCGCCGTCATCTGTGCGTCAACGGCACACATCAACACTGACGAGAACGGCGCCCCGGAGCGGGTTGGCGGGATGAAACTCCTGCCCGTTCCGACACCCGACGGAAAGCTCACCCCGGAGCTGATCGATGCTGAAGCCTGGGGCTGGGTAGATGAACACCGGGCGCAGCCACTGGTCGTGTCGATCACTCAGACAACCGAACTCGGCACCTGCTACACGCCGGACGAGGTCAAACAGATCACTGACCACGCCCACGCGCGCGGCATGAAAGTGCACATGGATGGAGCGAGGTTGGCAAATGCCGCAGCACATCTTGGACTTCCCCTGAGGGCTTTCACCACCGACGCCGGGGTCGATGTCGTGTCCTTTGGCGGCACCAAGAACGGTCTGCTCTTCGGTGAGGCCATCGTCTGGTTGGACTCCCCGTCGGACCGCGGCATGAAACACCTCCGCAAGATGAACATGCAGCTGGCCTCCAAGATGCGCTTCGTCTCGGCTCAACTTCTGGCCCTGCTTTCCGGGGACCTGTGGCTCATCTCGGCCGCCCACGCCAATGACATGGCGCAACGTCTCAGCGTTGGTGTTTCGGCCCTCGATGGGGTGTCGTTGACGCAGGTCACGCAGTCCAACGGCGTCTTCGCGGTCCTCCCGGCAGGGGTGGCGGAGAAAGTCCGCGAACGGTACCGCTTCTATGACTGGGACCATTCACGCAGGGAGGTCCGGTGGATGTGCTCATGGGACACCACCGAAGCAGACGTCGCCAACCTGGTGACCGCTATCAAAAAAGCAATGGATGGTGCCCCGGACCAGGGCTGACGTCTCATCGACGCGGGGCGCGTCGTCGGTAGTGGATCAGGAGCGGTGCTCTGGTATGCGTTGTGGATCATTCGCTCGAAGGGGCTGCGCCGGCAGAACAGCTCAGCCAGTCCCCGACGTCGGCGGGGTCGTATCGCGTGGTGCGGAGGGTGAGGGCGTAGAAGGGTGGTCCAGCTCCGCCGCGGCGGAGCTGGCGGGCTGCCGGACGGGCACCCCGAAGAGTGCGGCGACCTCGCGCGGGATGGGCAGGATCTTCTGTCTTCTGGTGACATTCCTCCTGACAATGCTGATCCGGGCTGGGACCCGGGCACGGGTTTGGTTTTGGCCACCGTTCCTTTCGGCATGAAGTGCCTTCTCTGCCTGTGGGGTGAATGGGCCAGCCGGAGTCCGGGGGTCCGTGGAATACCGCACGGAGCGAAGCGAGTGACGATATCCCGTGAAAGCCCCCGGTGCAGGGCTTGCCCAGAGGGGAACAGGCGGTACGCTGGGCAGCCGAAAGGGACGGCGCAGCCGTCGGAAAAACCAGGCGCGCAGCGCCCATGAAAAAAGCTTTTGCCGTGGAGCCGTCCAGCCACCTTGGCAACACCTGAAAAGTCAGCAGCGAAAGACGGAGCAAGCTGGGAACTTAGGTGCCCCGAGTTGTTCCGCGGCCTCGACGCGGTGCGTTGCGTGGGCGGAACACTGAGTATGGTCCCCGGTGAACACGGCGGGGTCGCTGCGCTGGCGGGAGGCGCCCGTCGTGAGTGAAGCCCACGAGGGCTGCGCGTCGGGTGTTACGGGGTGGAGGTCGAGGCGGCGGCGGGCGAATGTCGAGGGCTGCCGGGTGCACCGGGACCCCGGAAGTGCAGCGGCATCTCCTAGCCCGGGTTGTCAGGTCCCGTGCGGGAGCAAATCAGGGTTTGGCTTAGTAATCGGACCGTCAGGGTCGAATACCTATAAGAATCAACACCGGAATGTCGTTCCTACCCGTGCTGTTGTGGGCCCATCGACGAGGATTTTCCCACACGTTTACCACACGGAAACGTTGAAATACGATGACATGTCGTAGACCGCGCAGGTCATCAAAACACCTAGATTCCGGGGATTATTGGCACAGTGACAGGCTTTGGCAAGTATGAAAATAAGCCGTCCCCTGAGAAAAGGTCAGGGGTTCGATTCCCCTAAGCTCCACTACGAAGGCCTTTCGGCCTGCGGAAACGTCGGCGTGAAGGGCTTTCTGCCGGAATGACCCAGTTGGGCGGCAGCTTGCCTGGAGCTGTATTCCTGGTCGATGAGAGTGGCAACTGATTTACGGAAGACATGCGGGGTTACCCACTCGTAGGGCGATCCCGCGCGGGCGTCCCGCCATTGCCTGCGGAAGTTGTGGGGGCTGCGCACTGTCCCCGTGGAGGACGGAAACAGCATGTCATCGGGTTTGGGCTGCTCGGCCGAATACCTGCGGTGGAGCGTTTCGACCAACGTTGAGTCGCCGGCATCAACACTGACAAACAGAACTCGCGCTACTAGGCTCCGGATATGTCAAAGCGATCGTTCTTCCGGAACGACTTCCCCCGCGTCACCCACGTGATACTCGGGACTCTCATAGGAACGAATGCGCTATTCAACAACTTCTCACACCCTGTCTGGGTGACAGTCAATGTACTGATCATTGTCGGCAGCTTCGGCATCGCCATCGCGAACGCAGTTGGACTCTTCCTGCGTCGACGTCGACGGACGCACAGGGACGCAGAGACTCCTGATCAGTGAATGCGCCCAGACGCGGGGGTGCCAGTAACCTTTCGGGCCCGGCTTCCGTGCCTCACCAACTGCAGAGTCCGTCACACGTTTACCACACGGAAACGGTGAAATACGATGACATGTCATGGCTCTTCAGGTCGCCAACAACGTCTGAATTCCGCGAATTATTGGCAGAATGACAGGCTCTGCCAAGCAGTGAAATGAGCCGTCCCCTAAGAGTTGGTCAGGGTTCCATCCCCCTAAGCTCCACTTTTCCCGCGGATTGCGGTGTCTTTTGTAGGCCTTGAGCGCCAAACTGCAGTGGGCCCTCGGCCACCCCTTCGCCCTGCTCCTTGTCGTCGGTAGGGGACTCGGGCCCGCCTGGGTGTTCATGCGTCGAGGCTGGCGCTCGGGAGCCCCGACACGACGGCGGCCGGGACCCTGAGGCCCCGGCCGCCGTCGTCCACTTGGGTCAGCGCGTCGTAATCACGTGCGTGCGGTGGTCGTAGGTGAAGGTCACCGGGCCACCCGCGTGGTTGAGGGCAATGTTGCTGCCGTCACGGCCGCCGCCGGCACCGTAGTTCTCGGTCCAGCTGCGGTTGAGGGCCGCCTTGTACTCGTAGTTGCCTGCGGGCAGGTCGGCGACCTCCAGGATCCAGGTCCGTGACGCGTCGTCGAACTTCATCTGTGCCTGGTCGCACGCCGGATCCCAGTCCCCGCTGCACCCCAGTTCGGAGTCGAGGCTGCCGGCCACCGCCACCGTGTCCGGTTGCTCGACGACCGACCCGACCGTCACGGTTCGAATGTCGCTGACGGAGGTGCCCAGCACCGCCCGGTACCGCACCTGCGTCCCCTCGGGGAGCCCGAGCGCGGCCAGGTCGTCGACGGCAGTGTAGGTCGGCGACGAGTCGTCGGTCCCGATTGCGGTCCACGCAGCGCCGTCCACGCTCCGCTGGAGCGTCACGGCGTGGTCGGAGTCCTCCGGGCTCGCGGTCGCGGTCACCTCGACGTCGCCCTGCACCTGCGTGCCCTCGGCCGGCAGCCCCATGGTGAGCTTCGGCGCGGGCACGGCCGCCGACGCCGAAGGCGAGGTCCGCGTGTGGCGGCCGTTGTCGAGGACGACGGCGCGGTACTCGACGACGGCACCCGCCGCCAGCGCGCTCGTGTCGTGATACACGCTGTAGGGCGCGTTGTCATCCGTGCCGATGCTCGTCCACCCGGTGCCGGGGGTGCGGGCCTCGAAGGTGACCTCGTAGAAGGAGGAACCGGCGACGTCGGCGGCGACCCTCATGCGGCCGTTGTCTTCAGCGGCCGGAGCGGGCTGCTGCAAGCTGATGCCCGGTGCCTTGCTGGAGTGCGGAATCGCGCCGGAGAGCTCGTACACCACGGTGGACAGGGCCGGCACGGTGACACTGAGGGTGCCGTCGGCGGCCGACCGGCCATGCTTCGGGGCGTCGCCGTACACGAGGCCGAAACTGCGCTTCGCCGCGTAGGTGGGGATCGCCGCGGTCTGAGGCTCGGTGCTGTTGTTGAGGGCCACCACGTATTCGCGCCGCTTGTCGGCGTCTACGCGGGAGAACGCGTAAATGCCCGGGCCGTCGGAGGCATACCGGTGCTGGTGCGCGCCATTCCGCAGCGCGGGATGGTCGGCGGTTACCTCGGCAAGCGTGGCGATGCTCTGGTAGAGGGGGTGGTCAGCGTCGAAGTTGTCGGTGGCGTGCGTCGCCGCAGTGCCCAGCAGGTCATCGTCCAGGTACTCGGGCACCTGGCTCGCGAACAGCGTCTGCCGCGCGTCCTGGTCGCCGCCGGGGCCCGTGAAGCCCTGTTCGTCACCGTAGTAGATCACGGGGTTGCCGCGGGAGAAGTACATGAGTTCGTGGGCCAGGGTGTCCCGGGCCACCAGTTCGTCCTCCGGGGCCCCGGGATTGTCCGCCGCCAGGAAGCTGCCGATGCGCCCCATGTCGTGGTTCCCGAGGAAGGTCGGCAGGCTGTAGGCGTTCGAGTCGGCATCCGTGTACCAGTCGTCGCCAGCGAAGAAGTTCTGGAGGTCGGTCGCCGGCGCGCCCTGCGACGCGTAGCCGCGTGCGGCGGCCTGGAACGGGAAGTCGAGCACGGACTGCATCCTGTTGCGGGTGGTGAACTGCGAGGTGAAGGACTTGGTGGTGTCGAAAACCTCGCCGAACATGAAGAACTCGTCCTTGCCATGCTCCCGGGCATAGGCCAGCACCTCGGGGCCGAAGGCCTGCCAGAACTCGTCATTCACGTGCTTCATGGTGTCGATCCGGAAGCCGTCCACTCCGAAGTCGGTGATCCACGTCTTGTAGATGTCGATCATGCCGTCGACCACGCGCGGGTTCTCCGTGGAGAGGTCGTCGAGGCCGAAGAAATCGCCGTAGTGGGAGTCCTCCCCGGTGAAGGTTGTGTCTCCGCGGTTGTGGTAGAGCGTGGGGTCGTTGAGCCACTCGGGCACTTTCAGGTTCCGGTCGGCCTCCGGCACCACGGGCACGTAGGGGAACGAGGTCGCCGGGTCGAGGGCGGGGAAAGTGCCGGTGCCCGCGTAGTCACGGTCGTCGAACTCGTTGCCGTCGGCGTCGCGGTACGGCTCCTCGTCCTTCGAGATGTAGGGCGCGCGCTCGCCGGCGTCGTAGCCGATCACATCGGCGGTGTGGTTGGTGATGATGTCGAAGTAGACCTTCATGCCTCGTGAATGCGCGGCGTCGATGAGCGTTTTGAGGTCCTCGTTGGTGCCGAGATGCGGGTCGATCTGCGTGAAGTCCGTGATCCAGTAGCCGTGGTACCCCGCGGAGTTGTCCTCGGGCTGCACTGCGCGGTTCTTGAAGCTCGGGGTCAGCCAGATGGACGTGGTGCCAAGTCCCTGGATGTAGTCGAGTTCCTTGAGCAGGCCCTGAAGGTCACCGCCGTTGTAGTAGCCCTTCCGGGTCGGATCGAATCCGGAGACAGAGGGATCGGCGCCGAGTCCGCCGTCGTCATTGGCCGTGCTGCCGTTCTGGAAGCGGTCGGCCATGACGAAGTAGAAGTTCTCATCGGTGACGGCGGTGCGCAGCGAGTGCTGCGCGGCGGCGGGAGGGGATTTGGGGTCTTTCGGGGCGGCGTGGGCGGGTAACGACGCGGCGGAACCGGCGACGAGTGCGGTCAGCACGACGACAGTGGCGTGGCGGGATTTCACGGATCTCCTTCAGGGAACGCAGGGTGAAAGATCAGCGTGTCCCATGTCACACGGCGAGTCAGTCCTCGACACGAAACTTGAGTGAAAACTTTTTGCGGAAATCCGTACGGCAGCTGCCAGTACGGCTCGGTTGTCAGGCAGCGACTCCCCGGTCATGGCTAGAGATTGGCCCCGTGTAGCCTGACCTCCAGGTCGAAGAACCTGGGGGGCCAATGACGAATACCGCCGAGGAGGCACGCGGGACAGGCTTGCTCAAGCTTGTCGTTCTTGCACTCGCGTTCTCTTGCCGGCTGCACTTCTCGCGCTGCGTGTATTCCGCCTGTATCGGCGGCGAAGTCGAGCGCCCGCCGGGCACTAGAATCAGAGTCGAATACTTCCTAGGAGGGACCCTTGAAACACCCTGCGGTTGTAGTGCTCGGCATCGCGGGACTTCTCCTCGCCGGGTGCGGCACCGACGCCCGGACAGACGCGACGGCCGACTACCTCACACCGGGGGTGAAGGTGGCTGTTTCGGCGTTGACGGACCAGGAACTGCACGAAAAGGCGTTCCTAGATTACGTCCGCCGGGAACATCCCGACCTGCAGTTCATGAAGGGCGACCAGATCATCACCATCGCCATGAGCTTCTGCAGGATGTACGACCAGGGCGGGGCCGCGCAGGACGCGAGCAGCCTGATCCGCGCAGGGGACGCAACAGGTGCGTACACGACCGAGGAACTGAAAACCATTTCCGGGGCCGGTGTCGCGTCTTTCTGCCCCCAGCACGTCAACAAATTCCGGCAGGAAATGGCGATGCAGGAGGAGCTCGCCCTCAGGTGACGGGCGGTGTCCGCCCAGTCGGGAATGGCCGTGCGGCATGAGGGCGGCAGTGTTCAGCCGCTGACGCTGCTGGGGTCGTTCCCGTAGGAGTTCCGTTCCCCGATGGTCCCGTCAATATTCCTGATGATGTGCTCCACCTTCTCCGCCTTGGCGACACTCCGGCCGATCCCGGCTGCCTCCTCCTTGGTGGCGGAAAGACCCCAGGGCTTGTCATCGACCGCCTGGCGCCGGTTCATCCACAAGCCCACCTCGTGGAACGTTTCGATGTCTCCCCTAGGCATGGGATCTCCTCTCGTTGGACCATTCAGCGTCACCATACCGAGCGCAGAACGACGGCGGCCACCTATTCCTTCCGGGGCGGTAGCCGCCGGGCTGCGCGTGCGTCCGTGACCGGATGTCGGCGTCGGCTCGGACCGTCGCGGGCACACTCGTAAAGCGTTGTACGACCGTAACCAGCAGCACCTGCTGCGTGTTGTTCTGCGGCTGTATGGTCCTTCTATCGCGCGGCTTGTGGGGGCAGCCGCGGACGGTGACGCACGGTGTGCGGCAGCCAGGAACAGCCCCGATTGGGCTTCAACGGGTTTCGGATCCCTCTGCCTGCTTTGATGCGGAGGACCGTTTGTCAAAGGGGCCTCCCTTCCAGATGAAAGTGCCTACGGTGAACACTCGGTTCTTCCTCTCCTTTTCCATCGCGGCGATGCTGCTCGCGGGGTGTGCAGCCCCGACCGCCTCTGGGTCCGCCGAAAGTCCCGCGCCCAGCCCCTCAACTTCCTCCGTCCCTCCAAGCCAGAGTGAGGAGCCGGAAGTCCCGGCAGTGTCCGAGGCTCCGACATCCCCGCCGGTTCCGTCGTCCGCACCGCCCACCACCGCCTCCAAACCGCCGGCCGCCCCGGACCCTGCACCATTTATCCCGGAGGCACCACAGCCCGCGGCACCACAGGCCCCTTCCGAAGTCCCCGTAGTCCAGCCTCCCGCG
>NZ_CADCTE010000126.1 GCF_902805515.1 uncultured Arthrobacter sp.
CGACGTGGTGCTTGGGGTTGTGCACAGCGTCGAGGAGCTTGTTCCACTTGGTCCAGTTGACGTCCTTGAACTTCAGGTCGAGCGACTGGACGATGTAGGCGTCAAGCCCCTGCCGGTGGAGGGTCTTGGGGATGTCGTAGATGCTCGGGGCGTCGGCGGCGTTGACCACGGCGTCGACATCGACGTCGCACATGCGTCCGATCTTCTCGCGCATCGCGGTGGGGACCTCGCGGTCGGAGCGGATCACGATGGCGTCGGGCTGGATGCCGATGGAGCGGAGCATCGCGACCGAGTGCTGCGTCGGCTTGGTCTTCAGTTCCTGGGAGGGGCCGATGTAGGGAACCAGCGACACGTGGAGGAAGAAGACGTTGTTGCGTCCGATGTCCTGGCGGACCTGGCGGGCCGACTCGAGGAACGGCTGGGACTCGATGTCGCCGACGGTTCCACCGATTTCGGTGATGATGACGTCGGGGACCTTCTTCAGGGCCACCGGTTCGGCCGGCAGGCGCATGCGCCGTTTGATCTCGTCGGTGATGTGCGGGATGACCTGAACGGTGTCGCCGAGGTATTCCCCACGGCGCTCCTTGGCGATGACGGTCGAGTACACCTGACCGGTCGTCACGTTCGCCGAGCCGTCGAGGTTCTCGTCGAGGAACCGCTCGTAGTGGCCGATGTCGAGGTCTGTTTCGGCGCCGTCCTCGGTGACGAAGACCTCACCGTGCTGGAACGGGTTCATCGTGCCGGGATCGACATTGAGGTAGGGATCAAGCTTCTGCATGGTGACCGAGAGTCCCCGTGCCCGAAGCAGGTGACCGAGGCTTGACGCCGTCAATCCCTTGCCGAGGGAGGAGGCTACGCCACCAGTCACGAAGATGTGCTTGGTCGTCTTTGCGGACTTTTGGAACCGGGAGTTTGTTTGCTGCACCACGGAGTTCGAGCCTATCATCTGGAAGTGGTCCGTGCCGCATCCGCGAGGAGTTCCTCGGCATGGGCGCGGGCGGAGGCTGAGTCCTCCTGGCCCGCAAGCATTCGGGCAAGTTCTCGCACGCGCTCCGCCTCGGGCAGCACCTGCACATCACTGGCTGTGAATCCGCCGTCTTCCCCGTCCCCACCGGTCGAATGCACGTTCTTTGTGACCCGGACATGGCGCGCCGCGAAGGCCGCAACCTGGGGCAGGTGGGTCACCACGATGACCTGGACGTGCTGGGCGAGCATGGCCAGCCGCCGGCCGATCTCGACGGCGGCTTTTCCGCCCACGCCGGCGTCGACTTCGTCGAAGACGAACGTGGGAACCGGGTCGACGGCGGCGAGCACCACCTCGATGGCGAGCATCACGCGGGAGAGTTCACCGCCGGAGGCGCCCTTCCCGAGCGGCCGGGGAGCCGACCCGGGGTGCGGGCGCAGGTTGAAGGAAATGTCGTCGCCGCCGTGGACGGTCAGGGACTCCGCCGGAGCGACCTCGATGAGCAGCGTGGCGTCGGGCATGGCGAGGGCGCTCAGCTCGTCGCTGACCCGCTCGGCTAGGTGCCGGGCGGCCTCCTGCCGCAGGGCCGATACCGCGGCCGCACCGGCGCGCACGACGGCGTCGAGCTCTTCGATCTCCGCTTCGAGCTCCTCGACGCGGGAGGAGTCTCCTGTGAGCTCCTCGAGGCGGAGGGCGCTCTCCTCACGCCACTGCAGGACCTCGTCGATGCTGGGCGCGTATTTGCGCACCAGCACCGCCAGTGCCGCCCGCCGGGCCTCCACCTCGGCCAGGCGGCCGGGGCCTTCACCCTCCAGGGCCGTTCCGTACGCGGCGAGCTCCCCCGAGATGTCGGCGAGCAGGTAGCCGACCTCGGCCAGCCGGCCGGCAAGCGTCTCGAGCTCCTGGTCGTGCTCGGCCACGCCCTCCAGCTGCCGCTTCGCCTCGTCGACGAGGGAGACGGCGTCCACGGCGGCGCCGAAGTCCTCGGACACCAGTGCCGAATGGGCGGTCAGGGCCGCGGTCCGCAGCTCCTCGACGTTGCCGAGGCGCATCGAGTCGGCCTTCAGGGTGACGTCCTCCCCCGGCTGGGGGTCGACTTCGTCGATCTCCGCGAGGGCCGCCGTCAGGCTTTCGGCTTCCCGCGCCCGCTCCCTCGCCTCGCTCTGGAGCCGGTTGCGTTCGGCGATCGCGCCGCGCCACCGCTGGTAGTTGCCGGCGTACGCCTCGAGTTCGGCCGCGAGCTTCGGCCCGCCGAACTTGTCGAGGGCCCCGCGCTGGGCGGCGGCACCCTTGAGCCGCAGCTGGTCCGACTGCCCGTGGACGACGACGAGGTGCTCGCCGAGTTCCGAGAGCACCCCGACGGGCGCCGTCCTGCCGCCCACGTAGGCCCTGCTGCGGCCCTCGCTGGTGACGGTGCGCGCCAGGATCAGTTCGGCCGTGCCGTCGAACTCCTCAAGGACCGCACCGGCTTCCATGGCACGCTCGGCGACGGCGCTGCCGTGCTCGAGGCGCACGATGGCCTCCGCCGAGGCCGACTTCGCTCCAAGGCGGACCGAACCGGCGTCAGACCGTGCGCCGAGCAGGAGGCCGAGGGCGGTGATGACCATGGTCTTTCCTGCACCGGTTTCGCCGGTGACGACGGTCAGGCCAGGGCCCAGGGTGAGCGTTGCGTCGCTGATGACGCCGAGGTCGCGGATCCGCATCTCCTCGATCATCGGAGGTGCCTTCCGGTGGAGGCGACCGGTCCGCGCCAGCCCTGGACGGGAAGCTGGAACTTCTGGACGAGCCGCTCGGAGAAGGGAGTCTGGCGGGTCCGCGCCAACCGGACCGGGTTATCGGAACGCCGGACCTCCACCCGGGCGCCGGGCGGAAGGTCGATGCTGCGGCGCCCATCGCACCACAGCACCCCCCAGGCGTCGGTGCGGGTCAGGATCTCCACGGCCAGCACGGAGGTCGGAGCCACAACGAGCGGCTTCGCGAAGAGCGCGTGGGCGCTGATGGGTGCCATCAGCAGGGCTTCCACCTCCGGCCAGACAATGGGTCCGCCTGAGGAAAAAGCGTAGGCGGTGGACCCGGTGGGGGTGGCAAGCACGATGCCGTCGCATCCGAAGGAGCTGACGGGCAGGCCGTCGACCTCGATGACCACTTCGATCATCCGCTCCCGGTTGGCCTTCTCGATGGCCGCCTCGTTGAGTGCCCACGTTTCCCCGAGCAGCGTATCGCCCTGCCAGGCGGAGACCTCGATGGTCATGCGTTCCTCGACGCTGTAGTCACGTTCGGCGACCCACCGGACCGCCTCGTCGAGGTCGGCGCGTTCGCTTTCGGCAAGGAATCCGACGTGTCCGAGGTTCACCCCGAGGAGCGGAATCTCGCGGCTGCGCACCAGCTCCGCTGCACGGAGGATGGTGCCGTCCCCGCCGAGGACCATGACCAGTTCGATGCCGTCGAGGGTGACCTCCTCCCCCAGCGTTTCGGTCGGTGCTGCGGCGGCGCCGTACGCCGTCCGCAGCCCGGAGGCCTCCTCCGGCCGCATGACGGGCGTGAGCCCGAGGGCGGAGAGCCGCGTACACGCCTGCTGGGCGGCCGCAATCGCGTCCTGCCTGCCGGTGTGCGCAAGCACCAGAATTTTCCTAGTCATTCAGCTCCGTCGTTGTCTTCCGCCCGGCCGCCGAATGCGGCGCTCGTGGAGAGCAGCCCGTCGGTCAGGCGGTCCAGGTCCTCTTCGATCCTAGGGTCCATTGTCCGATGCGGCACCCTCACCCACAGGAAGTACTCAAGATTTCCGTCCTGGCCGGGCAGGGAGCTCTGCTCCAGGCCCCGCACCTCCAGCCCAGCCGCAAGTGCCTCCCGGATCACCCCGTGCACGCCCCGCCTGCGGGCAGCCCCGGAGGTCACGACGCCCTGGCCGTTGAGGGCACCGCGTCCCACTTCAAACTGGGGCTTGATCATCAGCACGAGGTCCCCGCCCGGAACCGTGGCCGCGGCGAGGGACCGGATCACGAGCTTCAGGGAGATGAAGGACAGGTCGGCCACTGTCAGCTCGGCGGGTCCCCCGATCTCGCCCGAGTCGAGGTAGCGCACGTTGAGCCCCTCGAAGACGTGGACGCGGGGATCCTCCCGCAGCACCTGCACCAGCTGCCCGTGTCCGACGTCCACCGCCGCCACCTCGCGGGCGCCCGCCCGCAGCAGCACATCGGTAAATCCGCCGGTGGAGGCCCCGGCGTCAAGGCAGCGCCGCCCGGCGACCGCGACGCCGGGGAAGGCGGAGAGCGCGCCGGCGAGCTTGTGTCCGGCCCGGCTCACGAACTCGGGGCCGGCATCGGCGACCGCCAGCTCCTGGTCGCCGCTGACCGGTGCGGAGGCCTTGAGCATCACCTCGCCGGCGCGGAACACCCGCCGGGCCGCGATGAGCTGGGCCGCATGGGACCGCGAGCGTGCCAGGCCACGGGAGACCAGTTCCTGGTCCAGGCGCGCCACGGGTCAGCCCTCCGCGTTGAGTTCGGTGAGCAGGGCGTCGTGGAGTGCCGTGTAGGATTCCGCGTGCTCGCCCACCGGCTGTCCGCCAAGGTCCGCGAGTCTCCCGAGGACGGCGTCGACGGAGGGATTCCCGGTGGGCGGCACCTCGCCGGGCCCGAAGGACTCCGCGGCGGCACCGGATTCGCCGTCGGGGTCCGGGACGCTGCCGTCCCGGGCACCCTCGGATATGTCAGCGGGAACGCCGCCGTCGTCGTCGCGCACACCTTCCCCCTTCGTCGGTTCTGACAGTGTCACAGCGTCCCGGGTTCAGGCCGCTGCGACGGTGAAGCGGAGGTCCGGCATTCGTGCCGTCTCCAGCCCGGGCGCAGCCGCCCACCAGGCAGCGCAGGCCGCCCGCCACGCGTTGAGGCTGTTTTCGCTCCCCTCGACCCGAACGGCTCCTGCCTCGAGCCGGGCCGAATCGGTTCCGCAGCGGTATGCGCCGTCGACGGCGGTCACCGGTGGGTAGGACTCGTACAGGCCCCCCAGGTCCGGGAGCAGGTAGGTGGGACGCTCGGCGGCCACCGCAGCAAGTGCGGTGCGCACCGAATCGACCCCGGTCAGGATCAGCGCGGTGTCCATGCCGGCCCGGTTTCCGCCGAGAATATCGGTGTCGAGGCGGTCCCCGACAACAAGCGCGCGTTCCGACCCCAGATGGCGCGCCGCAGTGGTGAACAGCGGGGCCTCTGGCTTCCCGGCGACCACCGGGCGGACCCCGGTGGCGGCCTCGACGGCCGCCACGAGCGATCCGTTGCCTGGGGCGATCCCGCGGGCCTGCGGGATCGACATGTCGGTGTTCGTGGCAACCCAGACGGCTCCGGCCGCAATCGCATAGGACGCCTCCGCGAGGTCCTTCCAGCCGAGCTCGGGCGAGAAGCCCTGAATGACCGCGTCGGGGCCGTCCTCGGCCGAGTCGACCGGGATCAGCTGCTGGCTCCGCACCGCGTCGGCCAAGGTCCTGCTTCCGGTCACCAGCACCTTGGAGCCGGCCGGAACCAACCCGGCCAGGAGTTCGGCACCGGCGAGGGCGGATCCGAAGACCTGATCCCCCCGGGCCGGCGCGCCAAGGCTCCTGAGGTGCGCCGCGACCTCATCGGCCGAACGCGACGCGTTGTTGGTGATGTAAGCCAGCTTCACCCCCACCTCCGCGAGCTTCATCAGCGCCTCGATGGCCCCCGGAATGGCGTGCGGGCCGGCATAGACGACGCCGTCGAGGTCCGAAAGGACCGCGTCATAGGCGCCGATCAGGGCCCCCTCAGCCTCCAACGGAATCCTCGGCCGCCTTGATGGGTGCCACAGCGCCGGGTGCGGTCCCGGAAGGGGCGTCCCCATCCCCTGCGCCGGGGGTGCTGTCCGTGTCGTTATCCGCGGCCGGAAGGACGGTCCCTTCCGCGCTGTCGGTCCCGGCGCCGTCCTCGACCTCAGCGCCCTCACCATCGGCACTATCTCCATCGGTGGCGGTCCCGGTGCCCTCAGACCCGGCAGGAGCACCATCGGCGTCGACGACGGAAGCAGGCGCCTCGGCCGTCCCGTCGGCTGCGGCATCCTTCTTCGTCCCGCCCAGGACCTCGGCCACCGTCGGTACCGGACGCGCCGCGCCTTCCTCGTCATCACCCAAGAGGTCGATGATGTCCGGCTCGGCGGGGTCCTCCACCCCCAGGGCGGACTCGGCAACCTTGGCCTGCTTGCGCCACTTCTCCGACTCCCCGGTGCGTCCGGCGGCGTCGAGTGCATCCGCGTAGGCCCGGAACAGCCGGGGGCTGAACGAGAAGGCGCGGTGCAGATCCAGCTGCGGGATCTCGAGGGCGGCCACGGCGGCCTCAAGCTGGCCGAGGTCGGCCCGTGCGCCGGAGACGACCATGGCGAGTTCGGCCTTGCCTGCGGCGTCGAGGGTCTCGGCCTCCTCGCTGCGGGCGAGGTCGAGCGCCCGGTCGGGCCGCCCCAGTCCGCGTTCGCAGTCGGCCATGACCGGCAGGTGCGCATTGGAGCCGCTGATCCGGCGGAACGTCCTGAACTCCCGCAGGGCCTCGCCGTAGTGGCCGGCGGCATACGCCGTCAGGCCCACCGCTTCGCGGACGGCAGCGAGCCGTCCGCCGCGCCTGCTCGCGGCGAGGGCATGCTGGAATGCAAGCTCCGGATCGTCCTCAAGGAGGCGTCCGGCCATCACGAGGTGACGCGACACCCACAGTGCGCTGCGCTCCTCGAGGTTGCGGATCTGGGCACGGGTGACCCGGTCCAGTTCGTCGCCCTTCACGTCCTCGTCGATCTCCGGGGACCGTTCCCGGTCCGGCCGGTTGGAGCTGCGCAGGTCACGCGCGTTGTGCTGGCGGGGCGCGGCCGGCGGGCCGCTCCGGGGACCGTCCCCGGCCCCGAAGCTGCGCCGCGGCGCGGTACCGCGCTCCCCTGCGCCCCGGCCACCGGCACGGGGACCTCCGCCGCGTTCGTCGCGGCGGCCATCACGCCGGTCATCGCGCCGGTCATCGCTCCGGTCATCAAATCGGGAGCCGGTCCGGCCCTCACCGCGCGGGTGCTCCCCTGGTCCGCCGGGACGCCGGTCGGCGCCCTGATCCGGGCGCTTGGCCCAGGCGGGCCGGTCAGCCGGGCCTCCGCTGCGTCCTCCGGCGCCGCCGGAACGGGGACGGTCGGAAGCGTTACCCGAGAACGAACCGCCCCTCGAGGCGGAGCCCCTCAGCTGGGCGCCACGGGAATCGCCGCCCCGGTAGCCCCCTCCGGAGCGCTGATCGCCCGCGCCGCGCCCCCCTGCACTGCGGTCGGAAGAAGTGCGGTCCTCACTGCCGCGTCCTTCGCCGGCGCGGTCCGGGCGAAGGCCCGGGCGGTCCGCATAGCGGCCACCGGCAGGCGGGGCACCGGCATCCCGGCCGGAACCCGATCCACCCCGGCCCTGGTAGGCGCCGCGCCCGTCGGAACTGCGCTGTCCATCACGGGCGCCATCGCGGCCCCGGGAGGCGACGCCGAACCGGTTGCCTGATGTACCCGAAGAGGAGACCGGTCCCCGCCGCTGCGGCGCAGCACCGCGGGCGCCCGCGGCCGCATCGTCACGGCCGCCGGATTCTGCGGCCGACCTCGGCGCTGCCCCCTTCGATCCCCAGGAGTGCCGCTTCCCGGCGGCCTGGGTTCGATCCGAGTTTCCTCCGCCTGCCGGCTTTCCGTTGTCCGGGGAGTCCCCGTGCGTGCGTTCCTGCTCAGCCATGGCGGCGAAGTTCCTCTCATTTACAGCAGCCGCATCTCGCGTTCCGCTGTTCTCTATTGTTCTATAAGTCGCTTGCATCAATGCAATCACGTCCTGCCCCGGACGCGCGATCCGATGCGGTGTGGCGCCTGCCGGACGGGAGTGGATGGATCAGGCCGAACGCCTGCCGTCCTGCTGCGACTTCCCCTCGCTTCGGGTGCAACCCGCGGCTGCCCGCAGCGGCCCCTGTGCGCCAGGGGAGCGCCGGCGGGCCACGTGAGGGCCGAGGGGCCTGCGGTAGTGCCGGCCGGTGATCGGCCCCAGGGTCCGTGTCGGCGCAGCTGGTCACGAACCGATCGACGGCCGGCGGGCCGGGGCAGCTGGCCACCCGTGCCACTCATGCCTTGGTGCCGGCGGGCGGTGTGCCTGGTGGTGGTTGTGGTGGTTAAAGGGGTGCAGGCCCCACCGGTGGTGGGGCCTGCAGCCTAAGGGTGGTCCGGCGGTGTCCTACTCTCCCACACTCTCTCGGGTGCAGTACCATCGGCGCTGTGGGTCTTAGCTTCCGGG
>NZ_CADCTE010000127.1 GCF_902805515.1 uncultured Arthrobacter sp.
CCTGGCTCCCCTGCCGGGCCGGCCGCGACGGTTTCGCTGGTAACGGTCCCCGGGGGCACCCTCGAAATGCGCGATGCCCGCTCCGGGTCCTCCCGCACCGTCACCCTGGTTCCGTATTCGATCGGAAGGACGCAGATCACGGAGGCCGAGTGGGCGCAGGCCGGAGGTTCAGCGGGGGCCCCGGAACGGGCGGGACAGGTTCCCGTCCACCCGGTGACATGGTTCGACGCCGTCCGGTGGTGCAACAACCTGTCGTCGCTGGCCGGGATACGTCCGGCCTACTCCATCTCCTCGCGGGAGGTCGGCTGGGACGTTGACGCGGACGGCTACCGGCTCCCCACCGAAGCGGAGTGGGAGTTCGCCTGCCGCGCGGGCACACTGACCCCGACCTACGGGCCCCTTCCGGACATCGCGTGGACGGCTGCGGACCGGGCGTGCTGTGGACCCGGGCCCAGCCGGGCCAGCGGACGGCACTGGTGCTGCTGACCCACGGCGGCGGCCAGCATAAGGGTGCACCGGCCGTGGCGGCCCGCGCATGGCGGTACCTGAAGGAGCTGGACGCCGCCATTATCGCCATCGACGCCCCGGGTCACGGTGACCGGGAACGGGGCGGGCGCGACACGCTGTTCATCGAACAGCTGACGCAGGCCCGACGCGACGGCACCCCGGTGGGCGACCTCATCGAGGGATACAACGCCGACGTCGCCGCCCAGGCCCTGCCCGAATTTTCCGAGGTGCTCACCGCCGTCCAGGCGCTCGACGAGATAGGCGCAGACGTCCGCATCGGATTCTGGGGGCTGTCATCGGGGGCAGCGATCGGGCTCCCCTTCGTCGCCGGGGAACCGCGGGTCACCGCCGCCGTCCTGGGGCTCACCGGCAGCGATCAGCTGAGGGAGCAGGCCCGCCGCATCCGGGTGCCCGTCCAGTTCCTGCTGCAGTGGGATGACGAATTCGTGGACCGTGCGGTGGGCCTCGGGGTTTATGACGCCCTCGCGTCCACCGAAAAGTCGCTCCATGCGAACGCCGGCGGACACACCGCCGTGCCGCGGTTCGAGGTCGACGCCGAGGCGCGGTTTTTCACCCGGCATCCCGCCGTTCCGGCCTAATGGCTAGGGCGTCGACGTAACCGTCGTCGGGCCGGGCGGCGTGCCGGCACGCCATCCGCGGGAGCGTTTCGACGGGAGTCCAGAGAAGCCGGTGGGCCTTTTGGCCGTTGTTGCGGAGCCGCGGCGCACCTAAGATGGGCAGAACGGTGAGCGATCCTCCCCGAACCTCGCCCCATCTGCAGGCCAGGAAGGCGTCTTGTGAACGCTTCACGAATTTTTGGAACTATCCTCACGGCGCTGCTCGCCGTAACCCTTGGGCCATGGCCGGCGGGCGGTGTGGAACCCAGCGAACCGGCCGCTGCCGGGCCGGTCATCGTGATCCTCAATCAGAGCGTTGATGCCGGTCAGGTCTCGGCAGAGCATGCACAGAGCTCGGGAATCCGGCCGGACATCGTCTACAGCTCGGCTTTCCAGGGCTACTCGGCCGTGCTGTCCGAGGCCCAGGCCCGGCAGCTGCAGGCCGACCCCCGGGTCAGCGAAATCCTGCCGGACCGGACCGTTGCTGCTCCCCAGGTCGGCGCGGTTGAGAATCCGCCGCAGCCGGCCCAGCTCGTGTCGAACGGCGTGAAGCGGATCGGAGCGTTGGAGAGCCCGACGGCGAAGATCGACGGCATCGACGAGCGGGTCGACGCCGACATCGCGGTCCTTGACACCGGTCTTCAGTCGGATCATCCCGACCTCAACGTGGTCGGTGGCGCTGATTGTGCCCCCGGGGACGGCCACGAGGATGTCGTCGGCCACGGCACGATGGTCGGCGGTCTTGCCGCCGCCCTCGACAACGCGATTGGACGGGTGGGAGCAGCGCCCGGCGCGCGGCTGTGGGCGGTCCGGGTGGCCGACCCGCAGGGAATCGTCACCGACTCAAGTCTGCTGTGCGGGCTGGACTGGGTCACCGCCAACGCCGCCACAGTCGACGTCGCGAACCTCAGCCTCGGCGGTCCCCTGCGCGGGTATGACGTCGACTGCGCACCCCCGAACGACAACATGATCCTCGAGGCCGTCTGCGCAGCGACGACCGCCGGTGTCACGGTGGTGGCAGCAGCAGGAAATGAGGCGCGCGACGCGGGCTTCCTGGAACCGGCTGCCTTTTCCTCGGTCATCACCGTCTCCGCGATGTCCGACACCGACGGTCGGCCGGGCGGCCTCGGACCCACCGAGGCCTGCATACCGGGGGTGACTGACGATACTCTTGCGTTCTACTCGAACTTTGGTCCGGCCGTCGACATCACCGCACCGGGCACCTGCCTCAGCTCCACCTATTTCGACAGCCAGTACGCCGCCAGTAGCGGAACAAGCTTCTCCGCTCCGCTGGTCACAGGCGGTGCCGCGCTGTACCTTGCCAACAATCCGGGCGCTCCGCCCGAGCAGGTCCAGGGTGCGCTCGTCGGCTCCGGGGAGCCCGGGCCGCTCCTGAATGACCTCGACGGCTTCCCGGAGCCGGTCCTGAACGTGTCGCGGTTCTAGCCGGTGGCAGGACCGTCGGATCGCCGCCGTTCCCGCACCGGGGTCGATCCGGTCGGAATTCCAGCGCGGCGGATCCTGCTCGGCGTGCTTGCGGTATTCGCCGGCGCGGTGTCCGGTTGTGGCAGCCCGGCCGCGCACGGGTTGGACGACATCGAGTTCCGCACCGTCTCCGGCACCGATCCCGCCGGTGACCTCCGGTGGCTTGAGGACCATCCGATCTATTGGCGGATGACCAGCGCCGGAGGGGAGGGAACCGCCGTCATTCGGCCGCCGTGCAGCGGGCTCCAGGCCCCTGTCAGAGTGACCGAAGACAAGGTGGTCGTTGACACCCGCAGGATGTCGATAGAGGCGCAGTACTGCGAGCCGCCGGTCGGCGACTACGACCTGTGGCTGCACCACCTCATCGAGCGGCCGCTCAACTACAGCTGGGACGGAGAGACCCTTATTCTGAGCAATGACCGCGGCTCCCTGACGTTCGAACGCGAAGAATAGCCCGCCGGCTGCCCGGCAGGCTTCTCCCAGAACTCTTGCGCTGACACCACATGGTGTCATACTGGTGTCATGAATCTTCTCCCTTATCTTGAGCGGCTGCGTGAACAGCTGCTCGTCGCAGCCGAGGCGGGAGGCGGGGACGCCCGGGATGTCGCAGAACGCCTGGTGACTCCGCTCGAATCCGCCGCTCGCCTGATGCTGCTCGATGCCCTGTCCAACGCGGCCGGCGAGATCACCGATGATCTGGCACCGGGCTCGGTCGAGGTCCGCCTTCGGGGCGTCGATCCCGAGTTCGTCGTCAGTCTGCCCGAGGTACCTGCCGGCCCAGCAGTGGAAGTGGAGGCCGGCAACCCGGCCCTATCCGAGGAGGGCGGCACCACCCGGACGACCCTGCGGCTGCCCGACCATCTCAAGGCGAGGGTTGAGGCCGCTGCCGGCCGCGAGGGCCTGTCGGTCAACACCTGGCTGGTACGGGCGGTCGCCGCATCACTCGATTCCGGTGCAGGACGGCCCGTTTCCAGACCGATTCCCGGCACGCAAAGCATCACAGGATGGGCACGCTCATGACGCTCTTTGAAACCCCAGGACCCGTTGGGGCGCGCATCGACATCGGCGCCCGGGGTGACATCTGGGTCGGTGCCACCGACCGGGCGGAGGTGACCGTCGACGTCCGCCCGCGGAACCCCTCAAGGTCCCTGGACCTCGACGCCGCCGAACAGACGACGGTGGAGTTCGTCGACGGCCGGCTGAGCGTGAAGTTGAAGCAATGGCGCCGCCATAGCTGGTTCAGCGACGGAGGTGCGGTCGTCGTCGCCGTCGAGGTCCCGATCGGCTCGTCGTTGGAGGTGTCCTCGGGGATGGGGAGCCTCCGCATGGACGGGGAGTTCGGCGACGTTTCGCTGTCCACCGGCGTGGGCGAGATCCGCGTCGGCACCAGTGCCGCTCTCAGGGCCAAGACCGGAATGGGCGATATAACGGTCCTGCGGGCAACCGGCACAGCGGAACTGGCCAGCGGTACCGGCAGGATTCACGTCGAGAGCCTTTCAGGGTCCGGCGGCATTCGAAATTCAAACGGTGAAACCTTCGTCGGGGAGGTCACCGGAGATCTGCAGGTGAAGGCGGCGAACGGCGACATCCTGATCCACAGAGCCGGCGGCAATGTGAACGCCCGGGCGTCCAACGGGGCGGTGCGGATCCAGGAGGTGCACCGCGGAGTCATCACCGCGCACACCTCCGCCGGGTCGATTGACATCGGCGTGCGGCCGGGCACCGCGGTATGGCTGGGACTGACCACGAAGTTCGGACAGGTCCGCAGCGGGCTCGATCCGGCCGACGCCCCAGACGATGGCGGCGCGACCGTCCAGGTGCGCGCCGACTCCTCCTATGGAGACGTCACGGTTCACAGCAGCTCCGACGTGGGCTCCGGCATGTCCTAACCCCGGTACCCCGCGGGCGGAAACTCCGTGCCGGAAAGAATTTCCGGCACGGATGTCGAATTTCCCCGCACTGCTGCGTCCCCCAAGTGAATGCAGCCACAATGGGCTGTGTCCTAGAAACGAGGAGAAGATGACGATGGCCAAGTACCTGTTGCTCAAGCACTACCGCGGCGCACCGACCGGGGTCAATGACGTGCCCATGGACCAGTGGACGCCCGGGGAGATCTCGGCCCACTTGCAGTACATGGACGATTTCGCCGCGCGGCTCGAGGAAACCGGCGAGTACATCGACGGCCAGGCGCTGTCGCCAGAAGGCACCTGGGTCCGTTACGACGGCGAGGGAAAACCACCGGTCACCGACGGCCCGTTTGCGGAAACCAAGGACCTTATCGCCGGGTGGATGGTGCTCGATGTCGACAGCTACGACCGCGCGCTCGAGCTTGCCGGGGAACTGTCAGCGGCTCCGGGGGCCGGCGGCCGGCCGATCCACGAGTGGCTCGAGCTGCGCCCGTTCCTTGCTGTGCATCCCACCGTGACGGAGTAATCCATGGATGGGGTCCTGCTGCGGAGCCTCACCCCCGAAGTGATCGCCGTCCTCGTCCGCCGTGGAGCCGACTTCGCGGCGGCCGAGGACGCGGTGCAGGAGGCCTTGATCGAGGCCCTGCGCACCTGGCCGGAGCGGCCGCCGCGTGACCCGAAGGGCTGGTTGGTGACGGTGGCGTGGCGGAAGTTTCTCGACGCCGTGCGGGCCGACGCCTCCCGTCGGCTGCGGGAGCAGCGGGTCGTGGCCGAGCTCTCCCCCGGCCCCGGCCCGGGCGGGGACGATTCGCTTCAGCTCTACTTTCTGTGCGCCCATCCGTCCCTCACGCCGTCGTCGGCGGTTGCGCTCACGCTGCGCGCTGTTGGAGGCCTCACCACCGGGCAGATCGCGCGCGCCTACCTGGTCGGTGAGGCGACCATCGCGCAGCGGATCAGCCGGGCCAAGCGGACCGTCGCCGGCATCTCACTCGATCAGCCCGGTGACGTGGCTACCGTTTTGCGGGTCCTTTACCTCGTCTTCAATGAGGGCTACTCGGGCGAACTCGACCTTGCTGCCGAGGCGATCCGGCTGACCCGGCAGCTCGCAGCCCGGATTGACCACCAGGAGGTGGCGGGGCTGCTGGCGCTCATGCTGCTCCATCATGCCCGGCGATCCGCACGGACCCGGAGCGACGGCAGTCTCGTGCCGCTCGCGGAGCAGGACCGTGGCCTGTGGGATACCCGGCTTATCGCCGAGGGCGTGGAGGTGCTGCAGAGGTCGTTGGTCCGTGACAGGCTGGGCGAATACCAGGCCCAGGCTGCCATCGCCGCGCTGCACGCCGATGCCCGGACGGCCGGTGAGACCGACTGGGTGCAGATCGTTGAGTGGTACGACGAGCTGGTTCGGCTCACAGAGAGCCCGGTGGCCCGGCTCAACCGGGCCGTTGCGGTAGGCGAGGCCGACGGGCCCCGGGCCGGCCTGGCCGCGCTGGCGTCGCTCGATCCCACCCTCCCCCGCCATACCGCCGCCGCTGCCTACCTCCACGAGCGCGACGGCGATCGGGCGGCCGCGGCACGGCTTTACGCGGAGGCGGCACGGCAGGCACCGAACCTGCCCGAACGGGACCACCTGACACTGCAGGCCGCCCGCCTGAACACCACTTTGCGCCGCTGACGGGAGGCATCGGGTTGAACACCGCTTTGCGCCGCTGGCCGCCTGATACACCGCCTCCGCCGCTGACCGCGTGAGGTGGGTACTACGGGGTACGCCCGGCGCGGACCCGGCGGTGTCGGTGGTGTCGGTGGTGTCGGTGGTGTCGGTGGTGTCGGTGGTGTCGGTGGTGTCGGTGGTGCACAGCGTAGTGGTCAAACACCGCCGAGGACGTCGCCCCGGGATGGCCGAACCTGCTTCGGAGAACCCGGGCGAGGTCGTCCAGGGCCGAGCTAAGCATCCTGCCCGCGAAGCGGAGCTCGGGGTCACCACTGCGTTGGGCATCATCGGCGAGCTGCTGGGCATAGGAGACGGTGTCGGGCAGGGAGCCCCTCTCCTGGACCTCATGGAAGTAGTAGCTTTCGTAGAACGACAGCAGATCGATGCACACCAGTGAGACCTGCCGGGCCAGCGATTCAAGCAGGCTGGCAGCATGGTGAGGATCCAGCAGCGTCAGGCCCTACGGACCGCTCGCCTCACGGAGGAGGTTCAGTTCATGGGCGAGTGCGCGGCGGCGGCCCAGCGCTGGATAGGCCTGCAGGATCCAGAACACCGCCGCCGTCAGCAGGCCGAAGCCGGTAATCGCCTGGGATGCGGTGAGCAGCCTGAGTCCGGCGTCCCCCGCAACAATTTCGCCGAACCCAACGGTGGAGAGTGCGACCATGGAAATGTAGAGCCCCTCGGTGAAATTTCCCTCCTGCGGCGCCCCATCGGCGTAGACGAATCCGTCCTGCAGGTGCGGCAGGTACAAGAAGGCCCATCCCACGACGGCCAGCGCGGCCCACGCCGCAATGACCGCAGCCATTGCCGCGGGTGCGGCGAAGGCGGAGGACCGTCCCCTCACCGTTCGTGACCTCTTACGGACGAGCACCGCAGCGGCGCCGTGACTCCACCGTTGTTCAGGACTCCATGGCCTCACGGACGACCCGGATCGCCTCCTCTACCTGCTCGACCCGCCCGTCCTGCGCCCCCGTCACCAGGCGGACGGTGCGGCGGAAGACCGCCTCGTCGCCCTCGCCTTTCCGGAAAGCGGGCAGGTGCACTAGCACCGCCGCCCGGCGCAGCCAGATGTTTTCCGAGACCGCCCAGCGTTCGAGGACCGCCCGCGCCCGTACGGCATCCTGCCCGACGAGCCTGACGAGGAGGGCTCCAACGACGTCGACCGCCAGCGGATCAGCGAGGTCGCGCACAGCGGCCGAGCGCAGGAATCCCTCGACGCGGGTGAGGTCCGAACTGTGGAGCAGTTTAATGTTCGACTGGAGGAGCACCACGGCCGCGAGCCGGCGCTCAAAGACCGGCCGGGCCCAGAGCTCTGATGCAAGGGCGGTGACGGCGTCGTGCTGGAGGTCCGGGTAGCGTCGGGAGGCGTTGCGGATAGTGCCGCGGATAGCGCCGACTGACGCTCCGTAGAACTCGAGGGAGTCCCCCAGACGCCGTTCGTAGTCCTCCGCACGCTCCTCGGTGCTTTCGTACTGGAGGGAGTCGTCGATGAAGTCGGCGGCGGCACTCATGCCTTTTACCCTAGGTCGGGATTTACCATGCAGTGCAAACGGGATCGATGGTCAGCGTCCGAATCAGGGAAAGTACGGCGGACTGGCCGCGTGGCCGGGTCGCTTGGTCGGGCCGCGTGGTCGGCCCTTAGGGTCGGGCCGCTTGGTCGGCCCTTAGGGTCGGGCCGCTTGGCCGGCCCGTAGGGAAGCGCGGTCGTCGAGCCGCATGACCGGGTGGGCCGGCGCGGAGGCGCTCTCCTGTTCATTCCAGATGGAGTTCGGGGGTTGTTTTGGGGGGTCCGGCGGTCCAGTAGCCGTTGCGGCGGGGTCTTTGTTGTGGGTCGATCGTGTGGGGTGGGCGGAACCAGGGGATGCCGTGGCGGGAGTGCACGGTCCAGGTTCCGTCGTGGATGCGGTGGTGGTGGTGGGAGCACAGCAGGACCCCGTCGGTGAGGGTGGTGGTGCCGCCGT
>NZ_CADCTE010000128.1 GCF_902805515.1 uncultured Arthrobacter sp.
TCCCTGGCCGGTGCCTCCGCCGCCGTCACCCGGCGGCTCCCGGTTTCCGCGGCCTATCCCGCGGCCGTGGCATGGGGCCTCGCCGGGACCGCGGTGCGCACCCTGCCCCGCTACCGCGCCCCCGGAATCGCCGCGGCCCTCGGGTCCGGCGCCGTCGCCTTCGCGGGGCTGCGGGCGGCCCGCCGGAACGCGGCGGCGGAGAACGGCTGAGCACCCCTCCCGGCCTTGATAGCGTGGAAGACATGACCACACGCCGCACCTTCGCAGCGCGGCGCCTCCGGCCGGCACGGACGCCGGCGGACCGCCGAGGGGTTCTGCCGGCGGCATTGCTCACAGCATTCCTGGCCGCGTCGCTGTCGGCCTGTTCCCCGGCAGCTCCGGCGCCGCCCTCACCGCCGGAGCCCCTGTCCTACGTCGCCCTCGGTGATTCCTACGCTTCGGGCCTCGGCGCCGGCTCCTACTCCGGGGAATGCCGGCGCTCCCCGCTGGGCCTGCCCGGGCTGCTGGACGCCGAGGATAGGGTCGACCTCGCCGCGGACGGCACCTGCGCCGGAGCCGTCGCCGCCCCGGGCGCCGCGCCGTCCAGCGTCCCCGGGCAGGTCTCCCAGCTGGTGGAGGAGGGCTCGCTCGGGCCGCAGACCGATCTTGTCACCGTGTCGGCCGGAGGCAACGACGCCGGATTCGGCCAGGTGGCGGGAACCTGCGCGGCCGCACCCATCGAATCATGCCGCCGCCTGGTCGAGGAGACGACGGCGCTCGTCCTGCCCGCCCTCGCCCGGGACCTCGACGCCCTCTACGGGCAGCTCCGGCGGGCGGCCCCGGAGGCGGCGGTCATCGTGACGGGCTACCCCCACCTGTTCTCCCCCGAATTCGGCGCGGCGGAGGCCCTGAGCCTTCCGGCGCAGGAGGCCTTCAACGCCGGAACCGACTCACTCAACGCCGTCCTCGAGGAGGCCGCCGCTGCTCACGGCTTCCTGTGGGTCCCGACGACCGAAGGCTTCAGATCGCACGGGCTGGGGGCACCCGAACCGTGGATCACCGGTGCCGGCGAACCGGACGGCCTCCATCCCAACGCCGAGGGCTACCGCTCCGGCTACCTCCCGGCCGTGCGGGACGGCGCTGACCTTGCCGCCCTGCAGCGGGAGCGGCCCGCACGGTAGGCAGCCCCGGCAGCGGCCGGACCGGCGGCCACCGCGGCTCAGACGGTTAGCCGCGCCCTCAGCGCGGTGAGCTCACCGGGGCTGAGGCCTGCCTCCCGGAGGTACGCCCCGGCGTCGAGCGTCGAAAGCAGCGCCAGCAGATGCGACCGGGCCTGGAGCAGCCAGGCCGACAGTTCCTCGGCGCTCCGGGGGTTCTCCCGCGGTGCCGCCTGGGTCAGGTAGCGCTCGTTCATGGTCCGCACGGCCACCTCGTAGTCGTCGGCGATGTCCCCGGCCGGCACCCCGCACGCGGCGAGCAGCAGGGAGGTCACCATGCCGGTGCGGTCGCGCCCGGCCGCGCAGTGGACGATCACACCCCCGGCCGGTGCCGCGACGACGGCCCGGGCCACCGCGGCGAATTTCCCGGGCCACCGCTCCAGGTTGTCCCGGTAGTGAAGCGGAGTGTTCAGGTACGGCCCGCACAGGGCCCGGAACCCCGCGTCGGAGGAGTCCTCGGTCGGCAGGTTGCGGACGAGGAACCGCCCGGCCGCCGTGCCGTCCAGGACGGGGTCGGAGGTGCGGCGGCCCACCTCGCCGGGGTTCCGGAGGTCGATGACCGTGCGCACGCCGTCGTCCCAGGCCTGCTGCCAGCCGCGGTCGGTCAGCCATTCCCGGCGTCCCATCCGGTAGATCCGGCCGGGGAGGACCCGGCCGGCCACGCCGCCGAGGTCGCGCGCGTTCACGGCGCCCTCCCACCCGACGTCCCTGCTCGGGACACTCCCCAGCGCGGTCATGTCCCGGGGATCTCCGAAGGGCGCCGCGGGGTCAGACGTTCCACTCGAAGAAACCCCGGCCCGACTTCCGGCCAAGCTCCCCCCGGGCCACCTTGTCCCTCAGGATCTGCGGCGGGGAGAACCGCTCGCCCAGCGTGGATTCGAGGTATTCGGCGATGCCGAGCCGCACGTCGAGGCCCACGATGTCGGTGGTGCGCAGGGGACCCACCGGGTGTTTGTAGCCGAGGACCATGGCGGTGTCGATGTCCTCCGGGGAGGCGACTCCCTCCTCCACCATGCGCATCGCCTCAAGGGCGAGAGCCACCCCGAGCCGGGAACTGGCGAAACCGGGGGCGTCGCGCACCACCACCGGGGTCTTCCCCAGGGCCTCGACCCAGCCGCGGGCGGCCGCAGCGGTGGCCTCCGAGGTGTCGGGGCCGAGCACCACCTCGATCAGCGTGGAGGCCGGCACCGGGTTGAAGAAGTGGAGGCCGCAGAACTCCGAGGGCCGCTTCAGCACCCGGGCCAGCCCGGCGACCGACAGCGAGGAGGTGTTCGTCGCGAGCCAGGCGCCGTCGGCGAGGTGCTCCTCTACGGCGGCAAGTGCCGCCTCCTTCAGGCCGGCATCCTCCGGGACGGCCTCGACCACGAGCGAGCAGCCCGCGAACGCGGCGTAGTCGGTGGAGATCCGGACCCGGTCGAGCATCGCCTGCAGCGGCTCCGTCGTCGATCCGCGCTCCACGCTCTTGTGCAGGGCCCCGGACACCCGCCCATGGGCGGCGAGCGCAGCGGGATCGTCACGCTCCACGACGACGACGTCGGCCCCGGCGACGACGAACGCGTGGGCGATACCAGCGCCCATCCGCCCTCCGCCGAGCACCCCGACCCGGGCCGGGACGCTCATCGCCCGCCGCCCTCGGCCGCTGTGGGAGCCGGCTGGGAACCGTTCCTGCGGTCAAGGAAGCGCTGCATCCGCTCGAACTTCGCCTCCGACTCAAACAGGATGCCCTGGGCCAACTGGTCGATCAGCGGGTGCGCCTCCGCCGGTGCCGAGAAGACGCTCTTGGTGAGGCGGACGGCAAGCGGGTCCTGGCGGGCGATGCGGTCGGCGAGCGCATGCGCACCCTCAAGCAGCGCGTCCGGTTCGTGGATCTCGGTGATGAGGCGTGCGGCGAGCGCCTCGGAGGCGTCCAGGATGCGCCCGGCCAGCAGGATCTCCTTGGCGAGGGGCTCCCCGACCAGCTCCCGAAGGCGCCAGCTCGCCCCGGCCGCGGCGAGGATCCCCAGCCCGGTCTCCGGGTTGCCAATCTTCAGGGCGGGGGTGCCGATGCGGAAGTCGGCGGCATAGGCCAGCTCGGCGCCGCCGCCGAGGGCGTACCCGTCGAGGGCGGCAATCACCGGCATTGGCAGGCGGGCGATCCGGGTGAACAGCGTGGAGTTGATGCCGGCGAGCGCGTCGTCGCGGCGGCGCTCCCGGAGTTCGCCGATGTCGGCTCCCGAGGCGAAGACACCCGCAGTCCCGGTCAGGATCAGCACCCGTGGGTGCGCCTCAAGGCCCGAGCACAGCTGGTGCAGCTCCTCGACCATGCGGCGGTCGATCGCGTTGCGTACGGCGGGCCGGTTGAGCCGCACGAGCAGCCGGTCGGGGCCTTCCTCGACAATCAGCGCTTCGAAGGACTCCATCACACCGCCTCGATGAGCATCGCGGTGCCCTGGCCCACGCCGACGCACATGGTGGCCAGGCCGAGCCGCCGCTCCCCCGGGCCGAGCTCGCGCTCCATCCGGCCCATCAGGGTGATGGCGATCCGCGCCCCGGAGGATCCCAGCGGGTGTCCGAGGGCGATCGCCCCGCCGTCGCGGTTGACGATGTCCTCGTCGAGCTTGAGCCGGCGGATACAGGCGAGGGCCTGCGTGGCGAAGGCCTCGTTCAGCTCGACGGCGCCGAGGTCGCCGATGGAGAGGCCGGTGCGTTCGAGGACCTTCCGGGTGGCCGGGACCGGGCCGATGCCCATGATGTGCGGGGGCACCCCGGCCGAAGCGCCGTCGAGGATCCGGGCCCGCGGGGTGAGGGAGAACCTCTCAAGCGCGGCCTCGGAGGCGACGATCACGGCGGAGGCCCCGTCGTTGAGGGCACTTGAGTTGCCGGCGGTGACCACCCCGCCCTTCTTGACCACGGGGCGGAGCCCGGCGAGCGCTTCGAGGCTGGTGTCGGCCCGGGGGCCCTCGTCGGCGTCGAAGTTGTAGGACCGTTTGCCCTCGTTGACCTGGACCGAGACCAGCTCCGCGTCGAACCGTCCGGCCTCCGTGGCCGCCACCGCACGCTGGTGGGAGCGCAGCGCGAAGGCGTCGGCGTCGTCGCGGGTGATCCCGTCGAGCTCGGCCAGCTCCTCCGCCGTTTCCGGCATGGAGTAGGTCACCTTGTCCATGGCGGCAAACTCCGGGTTGGTGAACCGCCACCCGATGGAGGTGTCGAACACGGCCCCCGGCCGGGCGTAGGCCTTGGCCGGCTTCTCCATCACCCAGGGCGCGCGGCTCATCGACTCGACGCCGCCGGCGACGACGACGTCGGCCGCCCCCGACTTGATCATCTGTGAGGCCTGGATGATTGCCGAAAGCCCGGAGGCGCAGAGCCGGTTCACCGTGATGCCGGGCGTGGTGTCCGGGAAACCGGCAAGGAGCGCGGCCATCCGGGCGACGTTGCGGTTCTCTTCGCCGGCGCCGTTGGCGTTGCCCAGGATCACTTCGTCGATGCCGCCGGGGTCCATGCCTGTCCGCCCGACCACCTCGCGGAGGACCAGCGCCGCCAGGTCGTCCGGCCGGACCGGGGAAAGCGCTCCGCCGTACCGGCCGACCGGAGTGCGCACTCCGCCCACGAGAAATGCTTCGGTCATGACTGCCTCCATGTCGCAGGGCCGGGTGGCCGGTGCACGGCTGGGCGGATCCGGAATTACCGACCGCTCGTTCTGTAAAGCTGTATCAAGAATTGCACGGCGGTTTTCCCCGGTCAACCGACGCGCCCCACTCCACGGGGACGCCGGAGACGCCGGCAGAGAGCCGAAGCATCCCCGGGGCGGGATGGCCACCCCTGCCACCCCCGGTTTTTTCCTTGTAGGCGGAACCCGACGCTTCCTACGCTGGTCCTAGTCGAGCAGACGGCGCCGCAATCTTCCAACCCTGGAGGACACGATGAGCCACGGATCGACGGCCCACGGGCCACTCGCCCAGGCCGGCGCCCCGGCCACCACACCACCCCGGGCCCCTTCCGGCGGGCAGGAGTACGACCTGCCGGAGCCGCCTTCGAAGGTCGACTTCTCCCGGGCGAAGACCGCCGGGGAGATTCCCCGGCTGAAGGTCACCCTGCGCGTCCGCCGGTACCAGCCCGAGGTCACCGACGAGGCGTACTGGGAGGACTTCCCCCTGACCATGCTGGGCACCGACCGGGTCCTCGATGCCCTCCACACGATTAAGTGGGAGCATGACGGCACGCTCGTCTTCCGGCGCTCCTGCGCCCACGGCGTGTGCGGCTCGGACGCGATGCGGATCAACGGGCGCAACCGTCTCGCCTGCAAGGCCCTCCTGAAGGACCTCAATCCCGACGAGCCGGTGACTGTTGAGCCCCTCCAGGGCCTGCCCGTTGAGAAGGACCTGATCGTGGACATGGAACCGTTCTTCCAGTCCTACCGCGAGATCATGCCCTTCCTGATCACCCGCGGCCACGCACCGGCCCGGGAACGCCTGCAGTCCCCGGAGGACCGCGAACGCTTCGACGACACCACCAAGTGCATTCTCTGCGCTGCCTGCACCTCGTCCTGCCCAGTCTTTTGGACCGACGGCCAGTACTTCGGGCCCGCCGCGATCGTCAATGCACACCGCTTCATCTTCGACTCCCGCGACGACGGCGGAGACATGCGCCTCGAGGTGCTCAACGACGCCCAGGGCGTCTGGCGTTGCCGCACGATCTTCAACTGTTCGGAGGCGTGTCCCCGGGGCATCAAGATCACCCAGGCCATCCAGGAAGTGAAACGGGCTGTGATCAGCCGGAATGTCTGAACCTGTCTCCCGCCGGAAAATCCAACCAAGGAAGTCCTGATGCACGTATCGGTAGCCGAACAGAGCACCGCCCAGCTGGGTGGGCCCCTCAGCGTCCTGGCCCGTCAGAAGCGGGACCACGAGAAGCTCAATGCCCTCCTGCAGGAACTGGAGGGTACCCACGGCCGGCAGCAGGGTGAGGTGCTCCGCCGCATCTACCGGCTGGTCTTCCCCCATGCCTTCGCCGAGGAGGCCGTACTGTGGCCCGTGATGCGGCGGGTTCTTCCGGACGGCGGGGACCTGACGCTTGAAGTGGAGCAGGAGCATCAGGAGGTCAACGAACTGGTCACCCGGCTCGAATCACTTGAGGATGGGGACCCGGAGCGCGGGCCCCTCCTGAACCGGCTGGTCGAGGTGCTCCGTGAGGATGTCCGGGACGAGGAGGACACGCTCTTTCCCCGCCTGCAGGAGCGGGTGGGAGTGCGCAGGCTCCGGCTGCTCGGGGTCGCCTGGGAAGTCGTCCGCCGGACCGCTCCGACCCGGGCGCATCCGGTCGTGGCCCGCCGGCCGCCGGGCAACGCCCTTGCCGCAGTCCCGCTGTCGGTGCTCGACCGGCTGCGGGACGCCGTCGACCTCGCCCTCCTGCACGGGCCCCAGCCGCCCGCCCCCGCGCTCCACAGGGCAAGCAGCGCCCTGCGGGGGGCCGCCCGCGCCGTCGAACGGCTGCCCCTGTTCACGCGCGGCGAGGATCCCTCGACCTCCACCGCCCGCCGGTGACAAGCGGAGCCCGCACGGGGCGTCTCCGCCGCCCGGTCAGCGCCTGCCGGCAAGGAGGAAAGCCTGGGCTGTTTTCTCGCCCTCCTGCGGCTCCCGCAGGGTTGAGGAAATCAGCGCGAACCCGTGCCGCGAAAGCAGCCCGGTGAGGACCGCCGGATCCAGCCGGTACGCGTCGAGGCTGACCCGGCTGCCGTAGGCCTCGGTGATCCGCCGCTTCTCGTTCCCGGTCTGGAAGGCGAGGAGCAGAGGGCCGTTCGGCACCAGGACTCGGGCGAATTCGGCAAGGACCGCCTCCACCCTCGGAGGCGGGATGTGGATGAGCGAATACCAGGCCAGAACTCCTGCCGCGGACCGGTCGGCCAGGTCCAGCCGCTCCATGGACCCCACCTCGAACGCGAGCGACGGGTGGTCCCGGCGCGCGGCGGCGACCATGCGCGGCGACAGGTCGATCCCCCGCACCGGGGCGCCCAGCGAGGCAAGATGGGCGGTGATCCGGCCGGGGCCGCACCCGACGTCGACCAGCGGTCCGGCGCCGTTGGACCGGGCCAGTTCCGCGAACGCGCCCAGCAGCGCGCGCTCGAGGGGAAGCCCGTCGAGCTCAAAGCGCAGGAGGTCGGCATACCGGTCCGCCACGAGATCGTAGGCGGCGCGGGTGGCGAGGACATCGGGTTCCATGGACCGAGGCTAGCCGGTGGAGCCTCGGACGCCGTAGCGCAGGAACACGACCCCGTTGCGGAACCGTCGTTCGTCGAGCAGTTCGAGGTCAAGGCGCACCCCGCCGGGCAGGAACCGCGTGCCGCCGCCCACGACGACCGGGGAGATGAATTGGTGGATCTCGTCAACGAGCCCCCCGCTGATCGCCCCGGCTGCAAGGCCCGGTCCGCCCACGGCCAGGTCCCGGGACGCCGCGGCCTTGAGGCGCCCCACGGACGCCGCGTCGAAGGTGCGCTCCAGCCGGGTGCGGGCGCTGGCTACGGCCGGCAGCGTCCTCGAGTAGACGATCTTGTCGGCGCCCCGCCAGATGTCAGCGAAGTCGGCGATGGCGGCCGGGTGGCCTGCCGTCTCCAGGGTCTCCCAAGCGAGCATCACCTCATAGAGCCGCCGACCGTACAGGTGGGTGCCCACAGCCCGCTGGAGGTCGTTGATGAACGCGTGTACCTCCTCGTCGGGGACACTCCAGTCGAAGGAGCCCGCCTCGTCGGCGACATACCCGTCAAGGGAGGTGATCCCCGTAAAAACCAGACGCGCCATGATCCCTCCGAGGTCGGACACCGGATGCAGCCATCCAGGACTCTACGGTCTCCTGCCGGCCCTGGCGAGGGGCGTCTCCGGATGCGTCCGCCGGTGCCGGATGGTAAACCGGATTCGTGCGGAACGTAGCGCCTCACGTGGCGGCAAGGGCGGCAGTGCTCGGCAGTGCCGGCCGCAGGTGGCTTGATGAGCTTGAGGGCCTCATCGGCGGGATTGAGCGCGACTGGGCGATCACGGTCGGCTCGCCGCTGCCCGGTGGAACAGCGTCCTACGTCGCGGCGGCGCGCATGGCGGACGGCCGCGACGCGGTCCTCAAACTGAGCATTCCCGACCCGGATCTCGTCAACCAGGTCGAGACCCTCGTCCGTGCGCGGGGCGAGGGCTACTGCCGGGTGTACCTGCACAGCCCGGAGCGGAACGCCGTCCTCCTTGAACGCCTCGGTGGTTCGCTGGAAAGCCGGCCACCCTCCCCCGGTGCGGCCCTGGACATCCTGTGCAGGACGCTGCAGTCCGCCTGGCAGGTCGAGCCGTGGCCGGCGCTGCACGTCGGGGCGCCGGGGCGCAAGGCGCGCCAGCTGGGGGCCCTGATCGAGGAACTGTGGATCCGGTTCGACCGCCCCTGCCCCGAAGCGGTGGTGGACACGGCGCTGCGGTTCGCCGAGCGACGCGCGGAGGCCTCCGGCCGGCGCCCCTGCGTGGTGGTCCACGGCGACCCCCATCCCGGAAATGCCCTGCGGGTCGGTGAGCCGCGGCCCGGCGCGGAGTCCGGATTCGTCTTCGTGGACCCCGACGGCTTCCTCGAGGATCCCGCCTACGATCTGGGCGTGGTCCTCCGCGACTGGTGCGCGGACCTGCAGGGCAGCGGCGCACCGGGCGTCGCCCGGGCTTACTGCCGCCGGCTGTCGGACCGCACCGGAATCGACGCGCGGGATATCTGGGAATGGGGCTTCATCGAGCGGGTCTCCAGCGGGCTCTACCTGATGCTGCTCGGAGACGTCGCTGCCGGGCGCCGCTTTCTCCGGGCGGCAGAGGCGATATTCCCAGCGGACTGAAAATGCCCTCCGCAGGAATTGGGCCCGCATTCCCGGGCAGGGCCATCCGGGCAGTTTTTCCCAATGTTTCCGCTTTTAATGCAAAAATGGCTGAGCGCCGACCACCGGCTGATCCGCACAATGATGGGGGAACAATGTCTCAGCACCAGTCCGAGCAGAATTTTGCAGTAACCAATCCGGCACAATCCAACGAGGGCGAGAAAGCGGCGAGGACCTCGCTGATCCTTGGCATCATCGGCCTCTTCGTCCTGGGGATCGTCCTCGGCCCGCTGGCCATCGTGCAGGCGAAGAAGGCGGAACGCCTGGGAACCAAGGCCACCGCGGGCATGGTGCTCGGTTGGATCGCCGCCGTGCTGTCGGTCGTCGGGACCATTTTCTATATCTCCACGATGAGGTGATTCCGCCGACGCCAGTCGACCGGAAATGCCCGTCGACCCCTGTGGGGGCGGCGGGCATTTTTGTGGCGCCTGCCGCAGTCCGCACGGTGATCCGCACGAGAATCCTGCGGACCGTCCGCAATTCCCCGCCGTGGGCGGGAAGGAATTCCGCCGCCCGATTGAGGACGCGGGCTGTCCGCGGTTTCCTTCCGCCGGCCCCGGAGCCGGCGTTACCGTGTCGGCATGGAACACAATATTCAGATTTCAATCGACTGCGCTGACCCCCATTCCCAGGCGGACTGGTGGGCCGAAACCCTGGGCTGGATCGTCGAACCGGTCGACGAGGGCTTCATCGACAAAATGCTGGCGGCCGGATACGCGAAGGAGTCCGACGTCACTTCCCACAACGGCGCCCGCGTGTGGACCGGCGGGGCGGCGGTCTGCAGGGCCGGTGACCTGGAGCGCAAAGACCGGATGCGCCTGGTCTTCCAACCCGTGCCCGAGCCGAAAAGCGTCAAGAACCGGGTGCACCTGGACATCCACCTGACCGGAACGGACAAGGACAACGCGCGCGGGGCCCTGGTGGCCCGCGGCGCCCGGTTCCTCTACGAGGCAAGCCAGGGGCCCCTCGTCTGGTACACCATGACCGATCCGGAGGGCAACGAGTTCTGCATCTCCTGAGCCCCCGCGGCATGCCCGGGCGGTTGCGCGCCGTTAGACTCGGTTGGTGACATCCGATCTTCCCGTCCAGGTCTCCGATACCTTCGACCCGCAGCAGTGGCGCACCGTCTCGGGGTTCGACGAGCTGACCGACCTGACCTACCACCGCCAGGTCCAGCGGAGCGCCGACGGCAGCGTGCTCAGGGACCTGCCCGCCGTGCGCATCGCCTTCAACCGCCCCGAGGTCCGCAACGCCTTCCGCCCCGGGACCGTCGACGAGTTGTACCGCGCCCTCGACCACGCCCGCATGAGCCCTGACGTCGCCACGGTGCTGCTCACCGGCAACGGCCCCTCCCCCAAGGACGGCGGCCATTCGTTCTGTTCCGGCGGCGACCAGCGCATCCGCGGCCGCGACGGGTACCGGTACGCGGAAGGCGAAACGAAGGAAAGCATTGACCCGGCGCGTGCCGGCCGGCTCCACATCCTCGAGGTGCAGCGGCTCATCCGGACCATGCCCAAGGTCGTCATCGCCGTCGTCAACGGCTGGGCGGCCGGCGGCGGCCACAGCCTGCATGTGGTGGCCGACCTGACCCTCGCCTCCCGTGAGCACGCCCGCTTCAAGCAGACCGACGCCGACGTGGGCAGCTTCGACGCCGGCTACGGTTCGGCCCTGCTCGCACGCCAGATCGGGCAGAAGAAGGCCCGGGAGATTTTCTTCCTGGCCCGGGAGTACTCGGCCGAGGACATGGTGGCCATGGGCGCGGTCAATGAAGCCGTCGACCACGCCGATCTGGAGCGCACGGCATTGGAGTACGCCGCCGACATCGCCCGGCAGAGCCCCCAGGCCATCCGGATGCTGAAGTTCGCCTTCAACCTCGCCGATGACGGCCTGGTCGGCCAGCAGGTCTTCGCCGGCGAGGCAACCCGCCTGGCCTACATGACCGATGAGGCGGTGGAGGGCAAGGAGGCCTTCCTCGCCAAACGCGACCCGGACTGGTCCGCCTTCCCCTACTACTTCTAGGACGCGCATGGAACTCCTGCCGATCTACACCCCTCCCGCGTTCGACCCGAAGGCACTGCTGAAGCCCCTGGCGGCCTCCCTCGCCGGCGAGGGACCGGCCGTCGCCCCGCACGCCGCCCTCGGCCAGCAGTTCACCGGGGAGCTGCCCAATGACGAGATCGCCGCCGTGCTCAGCACCTCCGGTTCCACCGGGGCGCCGAAGAAGACCATGCTGAGCGTCGATGCCCTCGCCGCGTCCTCGATGGCGACGGCGATCGCGCTGGGCGCGGAGGGCCAGTGGCTGCTGACCCTGCCCGTGCATCACGTCGCGGGCTTCCAGGTGCTCGTCCGGTCCCTGTACGCCGGGACGGAGCCCTGGGCGATGGATCCCGCCGCGGCCTTCACGGCGGACGCGTTCACCTCCGCGGCGGGCGAACTGACCGACCGCGTCCGGTTCACTTCCCTCGTGCCGACCCAGCTTCACCGGCTCCTCCAGGACCCCACGCCGCAGACCCTGAAGGCGCTCAAGCGGTTCAACGCGATCCTGCTGGGCGGCGCCCCGCTCGGATCCGGCCTGCGCGGCGAGGCCCGCCGGCACGGCCTGAACATTGTGGAGACGTACGGGATGAGCGAGACCTCGGGCGGATGCGTCTACGACGGGCGGCCCCTTGACGGCGTGGAGGTCCGTGAGGACGGCGGCCGGCTGTGGATCAGCGGCCCGGTGCTGGCCGAGGGCTACCTGGGCGACCCGGAGCTGACAGGTGAACGGTTCGTCTTCAACTCGGGCCGGCGCTGGTTCCGGACCGACGACGCCGGAGCGGTCACCGCCGGCGGCACCGTCGAGGTGCACGGGCGCCTGGACGACGTCATCGTGACCGGCGGCCTCAAGGTTTCCGCGGCCGTCGTCGCGGAGGTCATCGAAGGGATCTCCGGGGTGAACCAGGCCCTGGTCCTGGGCATCACGAGTTCCGAGTGGGGCACCTCGGTGGCCGCCGCGGTGGTCGGCACCGTTGAGGCCGAGGTGGTGCGCCGGCACGTCGCCGAGGAACTCGGAGCCCACGCCGCCCCCAAGACCGTCCTGGCCCTCGAGGCGATGCCGCTGCTGCCGGGGGGCAAGCCGGACCGGCAGTCCGTCCGGGCGCTGCTCGAACAGCGGGACTCCTAGCGCCGGACACCGCGCCAACCGTTTCGGGCCACCGGCCCGCCAGCACAACCAGTGAAGGAACACACCGTGGCGACTGCCGCTCAGTGGCTTGAAGGAGCCCGCCCCCGCACCCTGCCCATGGCCCTGGCGCCGGTGATCGCCGGCAGTGCCGCCGCGTTCGGGCTCGGCGCGTTCCGGCCGCTCAACGCCGTGCTCGCCGCGGTCGTGGCGGTGCTGCTGCAGGTGGGCGTCAACTACGCCAACGACTACTCCGACGGCATCCGCGGCACCGACGACGTCCGGGTGGGCCCGCTGCGGCTCACCGGCTCCGGCGCTGCCCGGGCCCGTGACGTCAAGCACGCGGCGTTCGCCTGCTTCGCGCTGGCCATGGTGGCGGGCGCTGCCCTGATCGTCCTGTCGCAGGCCTGGTTCCTCCTGCTGGTGGGCGTCGGCTGCATCGCGGCGGCCTGGGGCTACACCGGAGGCAAGAACCCCTACGGGTACCTGGGCCTCGGCGACGTCTTCGTCTTCGTCTTCTTCGGCCTCGTCGCGACCCTCGGCACCACCTACACGCAGGCCGGTCAGCTGAGCGCACCGGCCTGGGTGGGTGCCATCAGCACCGGCCTGATCGCCATGGCGCTGCTGATGGCAAACAATGTCCGCGACATCCCGACCGACCGGGAGGCCGGCAAGCGCACCCTGGCGGTGCGTTTAGGCGACAGCACGGCCCGGGTCAGCTACGTGATGATGCTGGCCGCGGCCCTCCTGCTGCCGCTGTTCCTCATCGACAACCACCCGTGGGTGCTGCTGGTGCTCCTGCTGGTTCCGGCCGGCCTGATGCCCAGCTGGCTGATGCTCAAGGGCAAGAAACGGCGCAGCCTCATCCCGGTGCTCAAGCAGACGAGCCTGATCAACCTCGGCTTCAGCCTGCTGTTCGGACTCGGCATCGTGCTCACCGAGGTCCTGGCCTAGGAGCGAGGAGACCTCGGGTCAGAGGTCGCGCGGCCTGCGGTCTGCGTTCACCGGTGCGTTGGGGTCGATGGAGTCCTCCGCGGCGGCGTCGTCCTTCTCCATGAAGTTGCTCGCCCGCGGGGCGCCCTCCTTGAACCGCCGCTGCAGTGAAGCGCCGGCGGCGTCGCGCAGCGGGCGGAAGAACAGGTAGGTCACGCACCAGGCGAGGATGGCGGCAACGACGGCGGAGAGCACCGCACCGAGCCCGAGAACCACGCAGATCACAAAGAAGACGACGACGAGGAGCAGGCGCAGAGCGGTGAATTTGAGGAAGGGCACCCTTCAAGTTTACTCGCCTACAATTGGGGTATGCCCCGCCTGTTGCTGTTCCTGGTGCTCCTTGGAGTCGCCGTCATCGTCTACGCGCTGATCGAGTGCGCCATGACCCGATCCAACGAGGTACGCAGTATCTCGAAACCCGCCTGGCTGATCACGATCCTGGTGGTGCCCCTCATCGGAGCGGGCCTGTGGTTCCTGTTCGGCAGGCCGCGGCGGACGCGGGGCACCCGTCCTCCCCGCCCGGCCCCGCGGCAGCCGACCGCGCCCGATGACGATCCCCAGTTCCTGCAGAACCTTGAGTCTCGACGCCGGCAGCAGGCCCGCGAGCAGGAACTGAAGCGTAAGGAAGAGGAGCGCAAGGCCCGCGAAGCCCAATCGAACGGCGGCGCGAAGGGCGGCGGAACCACCTCGCCCGCAGCGGGCCCTCCCGCCGGCGGCGCCCCCGCAGGCGGCGCCCCCGCCAACGGCACGGATCCCGCTCCGGCCGCCGATCCCGACGACGACGCCGACGAGACGGGCAGCACGGGCGCGCACCGGCCCAACAACCCGTAGCCCACCTACTTCCTGGCCCGCATCTCCGGCCGCAGTCCCGTACGACGCAGAGAAAAGCCGCACCCGCACCCTCGTGGTCAACGAGGGGGTGGGTGCGGCTTTTTGTTGCGGTAGCGCCTGGGCCTTGCGCGGCCTAGACGCCGGAGTAGCTGTGAAGCCCCGAGAAGTAGATGTTCACGATGGTGAAGTTGAAGACGATGCACAGGTACCCGACGATCGAGAGCCAGGCCGCTCGGGTTCCGGTCCATCCCTTGGTGGCGCGGGCGTGCAGGTAGCCGGCGTACACGGTCCAGATGACGAAGGTCCAGACCTCCTTGGTGTCCCAGCCCCAGTACCGGCCCCAGGCCGCCTCGGCCCAGATGGCCCCGGCGATGAGGGTGAAGGTCCAGCCGACGAAGGCGATCGCGTTGAGGCGGTAGGAGAGGTTCTCCAGGCTGAGGGCCGGCGGCACGAGCCGCATGAAGCCGGCCTTGTCCGGCCCGCCGGCCGCGATGCGGGCCTCGCGGGAGGACTGGATCAGCTGCAGCACCGACATGGCGAAGGTGAGGGTGAACAGGGCCGAGGAGGCGACGGCGATGGAGACGTGGACGATGAGCCAGTAGCTCTGCAGCGCGGGGATCAGGTTGGCGACCGGGGTGGCGAAGCCGACCGTCGCCGCGCACAGCATGATCACGACGAGCCCGATAACGAAGGATCCGACGAAGCGCAGGTCCTTGCGGGTCAGGGTGATCAGGAAGATCAGGGAGACGACGAGCGCACCGGTGGTGCAGAACTCGTACATGTTGCCCCAGGGCACCCGGCCCGCGGCGATGCCGCGGGTGAGGACCGCGGCGCCGTGGATGACGGTGGCGACCACGGTCAGGGCCACGGCGATCCGGGCCGAGGACCGGCGGGGGCCGGCGCTGTAGTCCATCGAGGTGTCGGCCGTGGCCGGGCCGGCAGGTGCGGCCGCGGAGGCGCCGCCGCGGGCACCGGCGAGGACCTTGGCCTGCGCCGGCACCTGGCCGGCGGCCAGGCGGGCCTCGACGGCACCGATGGTGCGGCTTGACTTCACCAGGTCGAGCACGAAGAAGATCAGCGCCACCACATAGGCGATGGAGGCCAGGAGCATGAAGAGCTCGCTGGTGGCGCCCAGTTCGGTATTAACGCTTTTCATTCGTTGTCCTTACCGTTGTCGCCGTCGGTCCCGGCGCCCGTTCCGGCGGCGGGAGCCCCGGCGGGCTGCAATTGATTTTCCCCTGCTTTGTCCGGGTGCGCCAGCCAGTGGCTGGTCAGCAGCTTCTCCACCGCGGCGCCCTCGGCAGGGAGCCTCGGATCCTCGCCGCGGGCCAGCAGCCCGTACTCAACGAGGACCCGCCCGTCCGGGTGCTCCCCGGTCCGCACCCAGGCCCGCCGCCGGCCGATGAACAGTGAGGCGCTCAGGCCCGCGAGGGCGAGGACCGAAAAGACCAGCGCCCCGACCTGGGCCGGGTCGTGGTGGATGTCCACGGCGATGTAGCGCTTCAGCCCGTCGAAGGTGATGGACCCCTTCCCCTCGGGCAGGTCGTAGGTCTCGCCCAGGCCCAGCACAATGCCGCCGTTGTCGCTGTTGCGGCTGTTCAGTTCCGTCAGGTTGTCGGTGTCCAGGACGTAAACGTTCTTCGGTTCCCCGCCGTCGAGGCCGAGGTCCCCGGCGTAGGAGTTGAGGTTGAGCTGGGGGTTGAACGGGTCGGGGTCGCGGGAGAAGGAGACGCCCTTTTCATCGACGAAGGCGGTCGGGAGGAAGAATCCGACGAAGCCGAGCTGTTCAGGGCGGGCATCCGGGGCCTTGATCACTGCGAGTGAGGTGTAGAGCCCGTCGGAGGGGATGGTGACCACCGGTCCCTGCACGGCGATATTGCCCTCGCCGTCGCGGACGGTAATCACGGGGGCATAGCCGTTGCCGACCAGGTACACGCTCGTGCCGCCGATGTCGACGGGGGCATTGACCTTGAGGGTCTGCTTCTTGGGCTCGGCGTCGGGCCCGTCCTGGGTGGTCAGGCTCGCGGTGAAGTCGAGGGGCTGGCCGTAGTGGCTCTCCTGGGCCCGGTCGAACTGCACGTCGAAGGCGTCGAGGCGGATGGAGTAGGGCTCGAGCTGGTCATCGGAGAAATTCGTGCCGGGGGTGAAGGCGTCGTAACCGACCAGGGTGTTCACGAAGGTGTCCCCCTCGACGATCACCTTCTGGCCGTTGTAACCGAACAGGCCCCCTACGGCGACGCTGACCAGCACCCCGATCAGGGAGCTGTGGAAGACGAGGTTGCCGAGCTCCTTGCTGAAGCCGCGCTCGGCCGCCACCGACGGTCGATCGCCGTCCGCGTCGCGCACGTCCACACGGTAGCCGCGCTTCTTCAACAGCGCGGCGGCGTCGGCCACCGCGGAGGCCGGGGTGATGGCCGCACCGGACGCCCGCGCAGCGGGGATCTCCAGGGTGCCGTAGACCGGCATGCGCGAGAGCCGGCGCGGGGTGGCCGGCGGCTTGGCCCGGACCGCCCTGGCGTGGGCGATGGCGCGCGGGGTCACGCAGCCGATCAGGGAGATGAACAGCAGCAGGTAGATGGAGGAGAACCACACCGAGGAATACACGTCGAACAGCTGGAACCAGTCGAGGATCGGGCCGCTGTCCGGGTGGTCCTGGAGGTAGGTGGTGACGACGGCCGGATTCGCCGACCGCTGGGGGAAGAGCGATCCGGGAACGGCGGCCACGGCAAGGAGCAGCAGCAGGAACAACGCTATGCGCATGCTCGTGAGCTGCTTCCATGCCCACCGCAGGGTTCCGGTGAATCCGAGCGCGGGCAGGGCGGCGTCGGGCTGGGTGCCCTTGGTACGTGCCGTGTCCTTATTCACCATGACCTGCTTCTCGTGGGGATCGCTTTTCTGCGTCGTGCTGCGTACGGATTAGATGGGAAGGACCACATTGCTGACCAGCAGGTCCTGGATGCTGGTGATCCAGCTGTTCCAGATACCGGTGACCATCAACCCTCCCACAAGGATGAGCAGGCCGCCGCCGGAGCGCTGCAGGATCAGCCGGTTGCGCCGGAAGAACCGCAGCGCGCCCATTCCCCGCCGGATGCCCAGGGCGATGAAGAGGAAGGGCAAGCCCAGGCCCAGGCAGTAGACGAAGGTGAGGACGGCGCCCCTGAGCGCGCTCGCGTCGTCACCGGAGATGGCGAGGAGCTGGACCGCGCCGAGGGTGGGGCCGATGCATGGGGCCCATCCCAGTCCGAAGGTCATTCCCAGCAGGGGCGCACCCCACAGGCCGGCAGGGACGCGGGCGTGGAGCCTGCTTTCCCGCTGGAACAGGGCAAAGCCGCCAAGGAAGACGATTCCGAGCAGGATGACCACGATGCCCAGCAGCTGGATCAGCCAGTCCTGGGAGACGCGCAGCCAGGCCCCGAGCTGGCCGAACAGCGTGCCGTAGGCCATGAAGACCGCGGAGAAGCCGAGGACGAACAGGGCGATGCCGGCGAACATGCGGCCGCGTTTCTGCTGCTCGAGGTCCACGCCGGTGAGGCCGGTGACGTAGCCCAGGTAGCCGGGCACGAGGGGCAGCACGCAGGGCGAGGCGAAGGAGACGAGCCCGGCCAGCAGGGCGACGGGGAGGGCGAGGAGCATCGACCCGCTCAGCACGGCGTCGGCAAAGGCGTTGCCGGCGGCCAGGGCGGGCCCCACGGTTGCGGCCAGTGCCGGGGTCATTGTGCCTTACTCCCCGAGCGCATCGCGGACGAGGGCCTTGAGCGTGCTCTTTTCGGCCAGTCCCAGGATCCGCGCCGACACCCGGCCCTCCTTGTCCAGGACCAGGGTGGTGGGCACCGCCTGCGGGGGAACATAGCTTGTCATCGCCAGCAGGACGCCGCCGTCCTTGTCGTTGAAGCTGGGATAGGGGATCTCGAAGTTCCGCTCGAAGGCCTCCGCGGTCGCCCGCTCGTCGCGGATGTTGACTCCGTAGAACTGCGCTCCCTGCGGCCCGAATTCATCCGAGAGGGCCACGAGGTCAGGGGCCTCCTTGCGGCACGGGGCGCAGGCGGCGTACCAGAAGTTGAGCACGGTCACCTTGCCGGCCCAGTCGGAGCTCGCCACCTGGGTGCCGTCAAAAAGCGTCCCGGAGAGGTCGACGGGTTTCCCCCGGTCGGAGGCTGCGTACTCGGTGACCGAACCGTCCCCGGCGATGTAGTTCTTGTTGTCCCCGGCGGCGGCCTCCTGGGCCAGCGGATCATCCGCCGCGCAGCCGGCGAGGCCGAGCGAAACGGAGACGCCGAGGACCGCGGCGGCGCGGAACGCGGACCACGGGCGGCAGGCCAGGGCGGGAATCGGAGGCTTCACGGCTTCTTTCAAATATTTCTACAGCGTGTAGTAATTCTACTATGCTCCCGGAATGTTCGCCGCTCCGGGCAGCAGGTCGGCGCAGGGCTCTTCGTACCGGACGCGGGTAATGTCGCTGCCGGAGAAGTCGAGCGAGGTGACCGAGGTCAGGGTGCACTCGCGCTGCCGGGGATCATGCCAGAGGCGGCGGTGCTCGGCCGCCAGCCGCGTCACCCAGATGGGCAGCTGGTGGCTGACCAGGACCGCCTCGACCGGGCCGTCCGCGCCGCCCAGTTCCAGGGCACGGGTACGGGCGAACTGCACGGCGGCCATCACGCGCTCGACCTGTCGGGAGTACGGCTCCCCCCAGGAGGGGCGGAAGGGGTTGGCCAGCAGGGGCCAGTACCGGGGATTCCGCAGCCTGCTCTTCACCCTCGACATCCCCTCGAACCGGTTTTCGGCCTCAAGGATGCGCTCCTCGGTGTGCACGGGCAGGTCCAGGGCCGTGCCGAGCGGCTGTGCCGTCTCCTGGGCCCGGACCAGCGGGGAGGCCGCGAGGTAGACGATGTTCGCCCCATCGCTGCGCCGCTTTTCGAAGTGGGCGGCCATCTGGTCCGCCATCCGGCGTCCCAGTTCGGACAGGTGGAACTCGGGGAGGCGGCCGTAGAGGACGCCCTTGGGGTTGTGGACCTCACCGTGGCGCACCAGGTGGACGGTTGCAAGGGGCATCTGCCTAGTTTCTCAGAGTTCCGCCACCGGACTAAATCCGGACAGCCCGTTTCGGCGCGGCAGGGTCCGGATTCTCGGAGGGCGCCCCGGAGCCGGACCACCCCCCGGGGAATAAAACATGCAAAAACATGTTTACATAGTTACAAGCCTTCCGCTTCCATCAAGGAGAAACATTCATGAGCATCCCCACAGGCCTCACCCACGGCACCTGGTCCTTCGACCCTTCGCACAGCGAGATCGGCTTCACCGTCCGCCACGCGGGCATCAGCAAGGTCCGCGGCAGCTTCGCAGACGTCGACGCCACCATGGTCGTCGGTTCCTCGCTCGAGGACTCAAAGGTCACCGCCACCATCAAGACCGTGTCCTTCCAGTCCGGTGACGAAAACCGCGACGCCCACGTGCGCAGCGCCGACTTCTTCGACGCCGAGGTTTTCCCGGAGATGACCTTCACCTCCACCTCCGTTGAGACGAAGGGTGAAACCTACAAGATCGCCGGCGATCTCACGATCCGCGGGATCACCCAGCCTGTGGTCCTTGACGCCGAGTTCAACGGCGTCGCTGTCGATCCTTTCGGCGCCACCCGCGCAGGCATCTCGGGCCAGACCACGATCTCCCGCAAGGACTTCGGCCTGACCTGGAACGCCGCCCTCGAAGCCGGCGGCGTGCTTGTCGGCGACAAGGTCACCATCTCGGTTGACGCCGCCTTCGTGGCGCCTTCGGCCAACTGATTCACTCCGACCGGGCCCATCCACCCGGTTGACACTGCGCCGCCGGCGGGCCCTCGGGAACGCCGGCGGCGCACCGCGTTTGGCCCCGTGAGCCACGCGGCCGGAACGGTGCCGGGCGCGCCGGATCAAAACCTCGACTCTGCCGGCCGGCGCGGTAGGGTGAACGCAAGATCCGGCAGGCCGCGAAACGGCAGGTGCCGGCTCGTCCTACCCTGCACGCCTGACGAACGGATGCGGCAATGAGCACACCTGACGAGAACCCCAACTCCACCCCGCAGAACCCGGACGCGCCCCGGTACGGCCAAAACGAGGGCCAGCCGCGGTACGGGCAGAACCCGACGCCGTCCCCCGGGCAGAACCCCCCGCCCGCTTACGGGCAGAACGCTCCGCAGTCCTACGGTTCGAATTCCCCGGCCTCCCCCGGGCAGCAGGGTTACGGGCAGCAGCCGTACGGCTACCAGTCGGCCCAGCCCTCCGGCTACGCTTACCCGGGCTCGGCCTCGATGCCCGCCACCGCCAAGGGACCCGCACCCCAGCGGGTCGTTCTGGCCTTCTGGCTCATTCTCGCGGCGGCCGTCCTCGGGCTCATCAGCACGATCGTCAGCTCGCTCGATCCCCTGGCCAGCCTGACCCCGCAACAGCGTGAGCAGTTCGAAGGGTCGGGGGTTTCCCCCGAGTCCATCAGCGGGATCGCCACAACCATCGGGGTCGTCGTGGGGCTCCTGTTCGCCGCCCTCTACGTCCTGCTCGCGTTCATGATCCGCAAGGGAAAGAACTGGGCGCGGATCACGCTGACCGTCCTGGCCGCCCTGTCCGTCCTCGGGTTCCTCTTCGGCCTCGCAGGCGGCGCCCCGGTCGGGCTCCTGTCGACCCTCGTGCTGATCCTCGTCGTCGCCGGCGTCGTCCTGTGCTACCTGAAGCCCGCGGGCGAGTACTTCAAGCCCGCCGCTCCGCGCTACTGAAAGCCGCCGCCTACTGCGCCGAGCGGGCGTCGGTGATCGACTCGATGACCGCGTCCTGCGCCCGCTGGGCGTGGTAGGCAAGAATCTGGAGCTCCGTTGACATGTCGACCTTCCGCAGCTGGACGTGCGGAGGGACCTGGAGCACCACGGGGGCGAAGCTGAGGATGCTGGTGATCCCGCTGGCCACCAGGCGGTCGCACAGCTGTTGGGCGACCGGCGCCGGCACCGCGAGGACCGCCATGTTCGCCCGGGTCCGTTCGAGGACCGTCTCAAGGTCGTCGACGGCGCTCACCCGCAGCCAGCCGACCTCCGATCCGACAACCATCCTGTCCGCGTCGACCAGCGCGACGATCTCGAACCCGCGGGAAGCAAACCCGGAATAGCCCGCCAGCGCCCGACCCAGGTTGCCGACTCCGATGATGGCCACCCGCCAGTCGAGGGTGAGACCCAGCGCGGTGGAGATCTGGCGGTTCAGGTACTGCACGTCGTAGCCGACGCCCCGGGTGCCGTAGGAACCGAGGTAGGAAAGATCCTTGCGCAGGATCGGCGAATTGACTCCGGCCGCGTCCGCGAGGACCTCCGAGGAGACCCGTTCGATCCCCTCGGCCAGGAGCGAGTTCAGCGCCCTCAGGTAGATCGTGAGGCGGGTCAGGGAGGCCGGCGGAATGCGGCGCCCACCATCGGCGCTCACCGAATGAAGCTCTGGCGTCTCTGGCGTCGTCACTGTAATCTGCTCCGTTGCATCAGGTGGCCCACCGAAGCGGCGCCCGTTCCGGCCGCTGCCCCCAAAGCCCCGACTCGAAATCCCTTCAACTCTATGCCGCAGCGGCCGGGCCCACCAAGTGCGGGCGTCGCCGCGGTGGGCCCGGACCTCAGAGCGGAAGCGGGTGCTCGAGCACTCCCGCGGGCGTCCCCCGGCCGGAGAGGATCCGGCAGCAGTCGATGGCATCGATCTCCAGGGGTGCGCTCCCGTCGTCGTCCCGGACGAAGGTACCGCCGGCCGGACCGGTGAGTCGGAGGTGGAACGGGTCGGTGTGGAGGGTCGCCCACTCCGCGATGATGTCTTCGACAATGCGCCCGTCGTGTTCCCGGGTCGGGTTGAGCGGCCGGCCGGTCGCCCGGGAGATGTCGATGCGGTGCATCCAGACGTCGCGGGTGAACCCGATGTCGAAAAGATAGCTCAGCGGCTGCCAGCCGAAGTCGACGCCGGCCATGCTGCCCAGGGGCAGCAGCCGAAGCCTGCGAACGGCCCCGGGCAGCCGCCTGCGGGACCTGAGCGCGGCCCCGGCCGCGCTCACCCACCGCGCGGGGATGTCCCGGGCGCCGAGGTCACGTCGAGCCTGAAGCTGGGCCTCATTGAGTCCGTCCACCCAATGCTGGCCGCCGATCTGCGCGGTGAGCCTGCGCCCCCGCACCGCCTGGCGCAGGAACTCACGGGGTGAGGCCTGTGCCTCGGCGGAGGCAACGACATGCACGGCCACATCCCGCACCGTCCAGCGGGCGCAGTCGGTCCCCCGATCCCAGTCTCCGGCGCTGAGCTGCTGCAGGAGAGTGGAGAACCGCTGATTTTCCTCTGCTGCCAGCCGCATGGCCTCGTGGTGCCCGATCCGGGCGATTTCAGCCACCCGGAGGGAAGGGCGATCCTCGGTCATGGCGCATCCCTGCCTTCGCTTCCGTCGGGTCCGGTGGGCTCCGGGGCTCGGTTGCGCCGAAGCCTGATCGCTGCACCTTAAGCGTAGGACCGCCGGTCCCGGTGCGACAGGCCCTGCCCCGCCATACGGCAGGGGTTTCCGCCGCCACGGAAGGTCGGCGGGAGCCCCTCCGCCGCCTCGAGTCCGGGAGCACCGGCGCGGGCCCGATGACCGCAGATCGGACTGGTTCAGGGCCGCAGCAGGCGCCGCAGCCGCTCTTCGTCGATCGTCCAAAAGTCGCGCTGGACGCCGTCGATCATCAGCACGGGCAGTTCCTCGGCGAACCTCTCCAGCAGTTCGGGCGCGTCCGTGACCGATTGTTCCCGCCAGCGCAGACCCAGCGAGGCGGTGACCCTTTCCACCACGGCGCGCGCGTCCTCGCAGAGGTGGCACTGCGGTTTCGTCACGAGCACGACGTCGGGCGGGCCTTCGGGCTGGGTCTTCATCTCTTCAACCTACCCGCCGCGGCACACGGACGCGGGCACCGCTTGTGGCTAGACTTTCACCATGCGTGGTGCCGCCGGGAAGGACCTTCCCTTCCCCCTGGATACGCCCGGCGAGCCCGGGTCGGCGGCCTTCTTCGACGTGGACAACACGCTCATGCGCGGCGCCAGCCTGTTCCATGTGGCGCGGAAGATGTATCAGCGCCGTGCATTCACCCTCCGCTTCGCCGCGGGTCTGGCGTGGAAGCAGCTCCGGTTCGTTCTGCGCGGCGAGACGATGACCGATGTCAACTCGGTCCGCGATGCGGCGCTCGCCTTCGCCATCGGGATCGCCCACGCGGACATCCTCGCCCTCGGCGAGGAGGTCTACGACGAGATGATCGCCTCCAAGATCTGGCCCGGGGCCCGGGCCCTGACGGACCAGCACCTGGCCGCCGGGCGGAAGGTGTGGCTGGTGACCGGCACGCCGGTCGAGGTGGCCAGCGTCATCGCCAAGCGGCTCGGTCTCACCGGTGCCCTCGGCACGGTCGGGGAGGTGGCCGACGGCCTCTACACGGGACGGCTGGTCGGGGAGTTCCTCCACGGCGCGGCCAAGGCCGCGGCGGTGAAGGAGCTGGCGGCGCGGGACAACCTCGACCTTGACCGCTGCTGGGCCTACAGCGACTCGTTCAACGACGTCCCGCTGCTGAGCAGCGTGGGCCACCCGGTCGCAATCAATCCGGACGCCCGGCTGCGCCGGCACGCGCGGGCGAACAACTGGCCGGTGTTCGACTTCCGCAGCGGCCGCCGCGCGGCAACCCTGGGGCTCAAGGCGGCGACCGGAGTCGGTGCCGTCTACGGAATGTGGCGGGGGTTCGTGAAACTGCGGGACCGCTGACACCGCCGCTCACCGGACTGCGCCGTCACCCACCGCCAACCGCACCGCCGTTAACCACGTCCGGCCCACCGCTCCAACCTGACGGTTGGGGCTGCGGACCGGGAAAACTGGAAAGGGAGCCGCCGGACGGCGGCCCTCCAGCTGTGGAGCAGAAGAGCGGTGCCCTACTTCTTGTTGCGGCGCTGGTGGCGGGTCTTGCGAAGCAGTTTGCGGTGCTTCTTCTTGGCCATACGCTTGCGGCGCTTCTTGATTACTGAACCCACAGAGTCCTCACAAACTTAATAGGAATCCAGGCGGCTGCCTCCGCTGCGAAAACAGCGCAGGACCGCCCGGAGCTGACATGGGCCCGCACGAACTGGCGCTGGCCCGGTAAAACCGGTAGTTGCGCGGCGGCTATCGACCGCGCAAAACGTTCCTTAACAGGGTACAGGCAATTGGTGCCGCCCCCGACCGGCGGCTACGCGGTCGCCGACTGCCCGTCGACCTGCGCGTGGCGGAGGTAATCGGCCACGGCCGACTCGGGAACCCGGTAGGAGCGCCCGAACTGGACGGCCGGAAGTTCCCCTGAATGAACGAGTCGGTAGACGGTCATTTTCGACACCCGCATGACCTCGGCGACTTCCGCCACCGTCAAGAACTGCACATCCGAGAAGTTCCCGTCTGCCATCTCACCACTATTCCTTTACTTGAAGGCTTCCCACCCTGAGACCGGCATTCGAACTGATGCCGGATGCGCGCAATGGATACGCCGCCTCGAAGCATGAGGATTTTCTGCCTAGGACGGTACTCTAGTGGCACCTGTGACAAAAGTGAAAGCCCTTGTGGTAGAGAGGCTCCCTTGACTGCCGGCGGAGGCCGGTCGGGGTGGCAAAGAGCGGCCGACCGGCCGCCCGTTCGGCCGCACGCTACCGCTCGTGGTCCTTCCGACGCCGCAGCTGGGAGATGAGGTCGGCCGCGCGTTCGGCCGCCCGCCCCATGGTCCTGCCGATCTGCTGCTGCCGGGTCGCCTCCGCCGTGGCCCGCGGTGATCCGGCGGGCGCGAGCGCAGCCGCCGCCAGCACTCCTGCGGCCGGGGCCCCGGCGCCGGCCGGCACCTCCACTGCGGAGACGGGTGCCTCCGGCCCCGCGGGAGCGGGGACGGTGAAGGAAACCGGCACCTCGGGGGCGGCCTCGGCCGGCGCCGCGGTGAAGCCTGCGATCCAGTCCTGCACGGAAAGCAGGGGTGAGGATTCAAGCGAATAGAAGCGTTTCTGGCCCTGCGCCCGCATGGTGACCAGGCCGGCCTCGCGCAGTACCTTGAGGTGCTTCGACACCGTCGGCTGGCTCACGCCGAGCTCTCCCACGAGCTGCCCCACCGATTTCCCCTCGGTGCGCAGCAGCTCGAGGATGTCCCGCCGCGTGCGCTCGGCGATGACTGCAAACACGTCGATACCCATTGCTTCACCCTAGCGATATATGCCGCCGACGGCATCCCGACCCGCTGCGGGCCCTCAGTCGAACCATGGGTCGAGCCCGTGCAGCGGGAACACGGCCCGGCGCGTGGCCATGACCGTGCGGTCGAGGTCGTCGCCGGGGTCGTAGCCCACTTCCCAGGACCGCCACCAGGTGTCCGCGCCGTCACCCATCAGGGCCGGCGGGGTGGAGCCGTAGCGTTCGCGCACGTGGTCCCGCCACGCCGGCGGCACCGGGGTGGACGGCCCGACCGCGGCTCCCGCCGCCACCGCAATGAGCAGGCCCCAGGAGCGGGGCACCACGTTCGCGAGGCTGTATCCGCCGCCGCCGGTGGAGATCCACCGCCCGCCGCACAGGCGCTCCGCGAGGTCCCGGACACCGAGCATCATCGCGTGCTGGGCGTCGACACTGAGCCGCAGGTTCGTCAGCGGATCCGCAAGGTGGGAGTCGCACCCGTGCTGGCTGACGATCACCTCGGGCGCAAACACCTCTGCCAGCTGGGGCACCACGGCGTGGAATGCGCGCAGGACCGCCGCATCGCCGGCCGAGGTCGGAAGGGCAACGTTGACCGCGGTGCCCTCGGCGCCGGGGCCGCCGGTCTCGTTCGCGAAGCCGGTTCCGGGAAACAGGCTCATTCCCGTTTCATGGAGGGAGATGGTCATGACCCGCGGCTCGTTCCAGAAGATGCTCTGGGTGCCGTCCCCGTGGTGGGCGTCCACGTCGAGGTAGAGCACCCGCGCGACCCCTGAGTCGAGGAGCCGCTGGATGCTCGCGGCGGCGTCGTTGTAGATGCAGAAGCCGCTGGCCGCCGATCGTGCCGCGTGGTGCATGCCGCCGCCGAAGTTCACGGCGTGGAGTGCGGTGCCTGCGACGATGGCGTCGGCCGCCGCCAGCGAGCCGCCGACCAGCCGGGCACTGGCCTCGTGCATCCCGGCGAAGCCCGGGGTGTCGGAGGTGCCCAGGCCGAACTCGGGACGCGCGGTGTCGGGGTCGGCGCTCACCGCGCGCACCCCGGCGATGTAGGTGGGGCTGTGCACCGTTGCAAGTTCGGCGTCGGCGGCCACGAACGGGTGCACCACCGACACGGTGGGGAGGTCGAGCAGCCCCATCTCACGCGCCAGCCGGGCCGTCAGCGCAAGCCGGGCCGGGTTCATCGGGTGATGCGGGCCGAAGTTGTAGGCGAGCATCTCATCGTCCCAGACAACGTGTGTCGGGGGCGCGGGCGCGGAGGAATTAGACATCGCCCTCAGGCTACGCGATGCCCCGAACTTCGGCCACGAAGCGGGGGTGAAAGTGATTTACTACTTCAAGGACAACATTCGGGCCGCTGCGGCGGCATCAACAGCAACGGGGCAAGCGGCGTCAATGATTACTCAGCAGCCTCCGTGGCTGAGGGAAGATCGGAGCGGGCTCGCGCGCCTTCTGGCGCGCCTGCGGGACTTCCTTGACGGGTTCGCCAACAGCTCGCCGGCCCGGCTGGCCCTGACCATCTTCGTCGCCGTCATCCTCCTGTTCACGGGGCTCCTTAGCCTGCCGGCGGCCTCCTCGGACGGCACCGCCACCCCGCTTCATGACGCGCTGTTTACCGCGGTCTCGGCGGTGTGCGTGACGGGGCTGACGGTCGTCTCGACGGCCACCCACTGGTCCTTCCTGGGTCAGCTGATCATCCTGCTCGGCATCTTCATCGGCGGACTGGGAACCCTGACCCTGGCCTCCCTGCTGGCCCTGGTGGTGAGCAGGCGCCTGGGCGTACGCGGGAAGCTCATCGCCCAGGAGGCGCTCAACAACGCCGGCCGGCTCGGGGAGATCGGCACCCTGCTGCGCATCGTCATCACCACCTCCGTGGTGATCGAACTCGTGCTCGCCCTGGCCATGATCCCCCGGTTCATCATCCTCGGGGAACCGCTGGGCCAGGCGGTGTGGCACGGCATTTTCTACTCCATCTCGGCCTTCAACAACGCCGGGTTCACCCCGCACTCCGACGGGCTGGTCCCCTACGAGACCGACCTGTGGATCATTGTTCCGCTCATGGTCGGGGTGTTCCTCGGCAGCCTCGGCTTCCCCGTCATGATGGTCCTGCTCCAGACCCGCTGGCGGTACCGGAAGTGGAACCTCCACACCAAGCTGACCATCACGGTGTCCCTGATCCTGCTGGCGCTCGGTACGGCTGCCTGGGGCGCGCTCGAATGGTCCAACCCCGACACGATCGCCGGCCTGAGCACCAGCGACAAGGTCATCCACGCCATGTTCGCCTCCGTCATGACGCGCTCGGGCGGTTTCAACCTCGTGGACCAGGCGGCAATGGACTCCACCACGATGCTCCTGACCGATGCGCTCATGTTCGCCGGCGGCGGCTCGGCCTCAACCGCCGGCGGCATCCGGGTGACGACCATCGCCGTGATGTTCCTCGCCATTGTGGCCGAGGCCCGCGGCGACACCGACGTGCGGGCCTGGGGGCGCACCATCCCGCAGGGCACCCTGCGGGTGGCCATCTCGGTGATCTTCATGGGCGCCACGGTGGTGCTGCTCGGCACCGGCGCCATCCTCGCCATCTCCGGCGAGGGCCTGAACCGGGTGCTGTTCGAGGTGATCTCGGCCTTCGCGACCTGCGGGCTGAGCACCAACCTCAGCGCGGAGCTCCCGCCGGCGGGCAAGTACGTGCTCGCGGCTTTGATGTTCGCGGGCCGGATGGGCACAATTACCCTTGCCTCCGCCCTGGCCCTGCGCCAGCGCAGCACCCTGTACCACTACCCCGAAGAAAGGCCGATCATTGGCTGACAGACCAGCACACAACGCCCCGGTCCTGGTGATCGGTCTTGGCCGGTTTGGTGCCGCAACGGCCGAGCAGCTCGTCAAGCAGGGACGCGAGGTCCTGGCCATCGAGCGGGACGGGCAGCTGGTGCAGAAGTTCGCCGGAACCCTCACGCACGTCGTTGAGGCCGACGCCACCAACCTCGACGCGCTGCGCCAGCTGGGAGCGCAGGAGTTCACCGCCGCGGTCGTCGGCGTGGGCACCTCCATCGAGTCAAGCGTGCTGATCACCGCCAATCTGGTGGACCTGGGCATCGACCACCTGTGGGTGAAGGCGATCACCCCGTCGCACGGGAAGATCCTCAAGCGCATCGGCGCCAACCACGTGATCTACCCCGAGGCCGACGCCGGGCAGCGCGCCGCGCACCTGGTGGGCGGCCGGATGCTCGACTTCATCGAGTTCGACGACGGCTTCGCGATCGTGAAGATGTACCCGCCCAAGGAGACGCAGGGGTTCACCCTCGCCGAGTCCTCGGTGCGCTCCAAATACGGGGTCACCATCGTCGGGGTGAAGTCCCCGGGCGAGGACTTCACCTATGCGCAGGCCGACACCAAGGTCTCGGGGCGGGACATGCTGATCGTCTCGGGCCACGTCGACCTGCTCGAACGCTTCGCCGCCCGCCCCTGATCCCGGCCGGGCCCGCTCCGGCGCTCCGGGGCCCGCGGGTCAGCTGCCGCCGAGTTCCCGAGTGATTTCGGCGGCGCGCTCGGTGGCGGCACCGGCGCCGCGCGCCACAATCTCGGCCAGGCCCTCCCGGTCGAAGGTCTCGACGGCGCTCTGCGTGGTCCCGTTCGGGCTGGTCACGGCACGGCGCAGCGCCGCGGCGTCGGCGCCGTCCTCGGCGAGCATGAAGCCCGCCCCGGCGACGGTTTCATTGGCGATCCGCCGTGCCAGATCCGGCTCGAGGCCCAGCCGCTCCCCCGCTGCGGCCATCGCCTCGGCCAGGTAGAAGGCATACGCCGGCCCGGAGCCGCTGACCGCCGAGAGCGCGTCCACCTGCTCCTCGGGGATTTCCACCACGGTTCCGGCCGCGGACAGGAGCTCCCGGGCCGTCCGCAGGTGCTCCGGGCCCGCGGACGCGCCGGCGGAGATGGACAGGACGCCCCGGCCCAGCCGGGAGGGGGTGTTGGGCATGGTGCGGATGACGGGCTGCCCGGCCGGCAGCGCCGATTCGAGCATCGCCGTGGTCACGGCCGCGGCAACGCTGAGGACCAGGGTGTCCGGCCGCAGGGACGGGCCGATCTCCCGGGCCAGGGGCAGCACACCGACGGGCTTTACCCCGACGACGACGACGTCCGCCGCGGCGGCCGCCTCCCGGTTGGCCCCCGGGTTGTCCCCGGTGGCAAGGACCTCAATGCCGTACCTGTCCCGGAGCTCCTGGGCCCGGCCGGAACGCTGCACGGTCGCGGTGACGCTTGAGGGGTCACGGCCCGCGGAGAGCAGCCCGCCGAGGATCGCCTCGTTCATCGATCCGGTGCCGAGGAAGGAAAGGTGAAGGGAAGTTTCGCTCATGGACCAATCCTGCCACGGGCCACTCCCAGCGTTCTCCCAGCAATTTCGCCGGGGAGTCACAAGATGGGCCGGTAACGTTCTACGTACCTCATGAAGGTGCGAGTGATGAGGGCCGGATTCTCCTGATCCGGTCCGGCGCCGCTGGTAGGCCACGTGTTCCCCCAGTACCTGGCCACACCGGCGGCGTCACTGCGTTAACCGCCGTTTGTATGGCCGGTGTGCCTCGGCACAGGCCGGCCGCTGACCGGCCGACAATCAGGCGCTGCCGCGGGTCAGTGGCCCAGGTGTTTCCGCGCGAAGGAGAGCGTCTCGGCGAGCCACTCCTCGCGCTCGCCCGCCCCGCGGGCCCTGCGCGTGCTGACCTCGACCGCGACGACGCCGCCCCAGTCCGAGTCACTCAGGTGCCGCAGCGCCTCGGCGCAGCGCTGCTCCCCCTGGCCGGGCACGAGGTGTTCGTCCTTGCCGTTGGCCGTGCCGTCGGTGAGGTGGACATGGGAGAGCCGCTCCCCCAGGCCACGGATCTCTTCGAAGGAATCCATCCCCGCGATCGCCGCGTGGGAGAAATCCCAGGTGACCGCGTCGTAGGGCTCCGGGATCGGGTTCCAGTGCGGGAGGTACGCCTTCGCCTCCCTTCCGCGGACCTTCCACGGGTACATGTTCTCCACGGCGATCTTGATGCCGTATTCGTCCGTGACCCGGCGGATCCCCTCCGCGAAGTTTTCGGCGTAGCCGCTCTGCCAGCGGAACGGCGGGTGCACGACGACGGTCTTCGCGCCCACTTCGGCGGCCATCGCCGCGGACATCTCGACCTTCGTCCACGCCCGTCCCCATACCTGCTGGGTGAGCAGGAGTGTCGGGGCGTGGATGGCCAGGATCGGCTGGTCGTAGCGGGCGCTCAGGCCGCGCAGCAGGTCGGGGTTCTGGCTGGTGGAGTTGTTGGTCACCATGACCTCCACGCCGTCGTACCCGAGATCCTGGGCCATGGCGAAGGCATCGTGCACCGACAGCGGGTACACCGAGGCGCTGGAGAGCGCCACGGGGATCGGGGACCGGGATTCCTCGGGGAGCGTCATCTAGACCGCCCCGCCCGACGGGTGCACCGCGCCAGTGTCCAGCCCGCCTATCCGCATTCTTCCGCCATCCGTCGCGCCACTCATCCTGTTCATCGCGGCACCGCGCAGCACACCCCGTGCCGCGGCGGTCTACTTCCCCGCTGCTACCTTGCGCTTGGCCGGGGCGCGCCGGGTCGTCTTCTTGGGAGCCGGCCCCTTGGCCCGCTTCTCCGCCAGCATGTCGATCGCCTGTTCCCGGCTGAGCTCCTCCAGAGCCATCGAGCCCGGGACGGTGATGTTCGTGATGCCGTCGGTGATGTACGGGCCGAAGCGGCCGTCCTTCACCACAATCGCCTTGCCGCTCTCCGGGTCGTCGCCGAACTCGGCCAGCGGCGGGGTCGCGGTGCGTCCGCCGCGCTGCTTGGGCTGGGCGTAGATCTCAAGGGCCTGCTCGAGGGTGATCGTGAAGATCTCCTCTTCGGAGCCGATGGAGCGCGAGTCGCTGCCCTTCTTCAGGTACGGCCCGAAGCGTCCGTTCTGGACGGTGATCTCCTTGCCCTCGGCGTCCTCGCCCAGGACCCGGGGCAGGTTCATCAGCTTCAGCGCCTCGTCGAGCGTGACGGTTTCCACCGACATCGACTTGAACAGCGAGCCCGTGCGCGGCTTGACCTTGGCGGGCTTCTTGGGCGGCTTCGGCTTGCCGTTCTTGTAGTACTCCACCGGCTGGGCCGCGAGTTCGGCCTCGGTCGGCTCGGGGATCAGTTCGATGACGTAGGGCCCGTAGCGTCCGTCGCGGGCCACGATGGTCCGGCCCGTTTCGGGGTCGACGCCGAGCACCCGCTCCTGGGAGACCGGGGACTCCATCAGCTCAATCGCCTTTTCGGCGGTCAGCTCGTCGGGGGCGAGGTCCTCGGGCACGTTGGCGCGCTGCGGCTCGGCGCCCTCGGGCGCGTCGGCCGGCAGCGGCTTCTCGAGGTAGGGCCCGAACTTGCCCACGCGCAGGGTGATGCCGTCGGCGATCTCCACCGAGTTGATGCGGCGGGCGTCGATCTCGCCGAGGTCGTTCACGATCGTGTGAAGCCCGGTGTCCTTGCGGTCGCAGTAATAGAACCGGTCGAGCCATTCCACCCGGCCGGCCTCGCCGCGTGCGATCCGGTCGAGGTCCTCCTCGAGCTCGGCGGTGAAGTCGTAGTCGACGTAGTCGTTGAAGTGCTCCTCGAGCAGGCGCACCACGGAGAACGCGATCCAGCTGGGCACCAGGGCCTGGCCCCGGACCCGCACATAGCCGCGGTCGACAATCGTCGACATGGTCGCGGCATAGGTCGAGGGACGGCCGATGCCGCGCTCCTCGAGGACCTTCACCAGGGACGCCTCGGTGTAGCGCGGCGGCGGCGAGGTCTCGTGGCCGAGAGCCTCGATGGCCTCGGCGCCGAGCGCGTCGCCCTTGGCGACGTTCGGAAGGCGGGTGCCCTGGCCGGCGTCGTCGTCGCCGTCCTGGTTGCGGTCCGCGTCGCGGCCCTCCTCGTAGGCGGCCATGAAGCCGCGGAAGGTGATCACGGTGCCGGAGGCCGAGAACTCGGCGTCGCGCCCGTCGGCGCTGACGGCGCCGAGCCGCAGCGAGGCGGTGGAGCCCTTGGCGTCGGCCATCTGGGAGGCAACCGTGCGCTTCCAGATCAGCTCGTACAGCCGGAACTCATCGCCGCGCAGGGACTTGGCGACCTGTGCCGGGGTGCGGAAAGAATCCCCGGCGGGACGGATGGCCTCGTGGGCCTCCTGCGCGTTCTTGGACTTGCCCTTGTAGATCCGCCGGGCCTCGGGCACGTATTCCGCACCGTACAGCTCAGAGGCCTGGCGGCGGGCGGCGTCGACGGCCTGGTCCGACAGCGCCGGGGAGTCCGTACGCATATAGGTGATGTAGCCGTTTTCGTAGAGCCGCTGGGCCACCTGCATGGTGGTCTTGGAGGAGAAGCGCAGCTTGCGGGCGGCCTCCTGCTGCAGGGTCGACGTCGTAAACGGCGCGGCCGGGCGGCGGGTGTAAGGCTTGGTCTCCACCGAGCGCACGGTGAACGCGGCGGCCTCAAGGCCCGCAGCCAGGGACCGGGCCGCCTCCTCATCGAGGCGCGCCACCCCCGAGGTCTTCAGTTCGCCCCGGTCGGTGAAGTCCTTGCCGGAGGCGATGCGGCTGCCGTCCACGGAGACAAGCTTCGCGGGGAACGCACCGCCCTTGGCGGCCTCGGCGGGGGTGAAGGACCCGGTGAGGTCCCAGTAGGAGGCGGCACGGAAGGCCATGCGTTCGCGTTCGCGCTCCACGACCAGCCGGGTGGCGACGGACTGCACGCGGCCGGCGGACAGGCCGCGGGCCACCTTGCGCCAGAGCACCGGGGAGATCTCGTACCCGTAGAGGCGGTCGAGGATCCTGCGGGTCTCCTGGGCGTCGACCATCGGAATGTCGAGGTCACGCATCTCCAGCAGGGCGCGCTGAACCGCTTCCTTCGTGATTTCGGGGAAGGTGAGCCGGTAGACGGGCACCTTGGGCTTGAGCACCTCGAGCAGGTGCCACGCGATGGCCTCGCCCTCGCGGTCACCGTCGGTTGCGAGATACAGTTCGTCGGCGTCCTTGAGGGCAGCCTTGAGCTCGGCCACCTTCTTCTTCTTATCCGAGGAGACGACGTAGTACGGCTCGAAGTCCTTCTCGATGTCCACGGCGAACTTGCCCACCGAGCTCTTCTTCATCTCGGCCGGCAGGTCGGAGGGCTGGGGCAGGTCACGGATATGGCCCATCGAGGCCGCGACCTCAAAGCCCTCCCCGAGATAGCCGGCAATGGTCTTGATCTTGCCGGGTGACTCGACGATGACGAGCTTTTTTCCGTGCTTTTTGTCCGATGCCTTAGTGGGCACTTCTCTCCTCGATACGGGGGTGCTGAGCCAGTCCGTCAATGGCGCGCGGCGGGGGTTCCGCTGCTGGCTCTACCCCTCCCAGTATGCGGTATGCATACCTGCAATAGGGTAGCCGCAATGTTCAGGGGGCCGGAATCAGGAATCCTTCGAGCACCAGCTGCCGCACCATCGCCAGCAGGTTGGAGGAGAAGAGGGGGTCGTTTTCGCCGAGGAGCGCCGCGAGCGCTCCGGCGATCTGCCCGGCGGTCAGTTCGCCGTCGCAGGCCGAGGCGAAACCGGCCAGTTCGGTGGTCAGCAGCGTGGTGCGCCGCAGCCCGGCGCCCTGCCGGAGCAGGATGACGCCGGGGTGTTCGGCGCCCGGCCGCTGGTGCCGTTCCTCGGTGACGTCGCCGGCCACCAGCAGGTATTCCCAGGTCAGGTCCCGTCCCGCCGGATTTTCCCGGCCGCCGCCCGGAGTGGTCCCGGATCCCTCACCGGGGGCACGGAGCCAGTCTCCGCGCGTGAGAGCCGCCGCGAGGTGCGGCCCGAGGGGCTGCTCGATCTCGTGGGTGATCTCCTCGCACCGCACTGTTCCGGGGCCGGCCGACCGGCGGAGCCAGATATAGCCGAACCCGACGGCGTCGACGCTCCGGGACGCGAAGTCCTTCAGATAGTCCGCGTACCGGCGGGCATAGGCGTCGCGGTCCCGGTTCTCGGCGGCGTCGCGCAGCCAGGTCTCGGCGTACTGCAGCGGGGACTGCACCTCCCGCTGGATGATCCAGGCGTCGGTGCCCTCCGGCAGCCACTGCCGGATCCTTTCATCCCAGCTGCGCCCGCCCCGGATCTCCCAGTTCCCCAGAAGCTGGGCCGTACCGCCCTCGGTGAGCATCCCGGGCAGGTCTGCCAGGAGGCCCGAAACGATGTCGTCCCCGGCCAGGCCGCCGTCGCGGTAGGTGAACTGGTCCCCCGCGGTTTCCGCAGCGTTACGGGGCGTGATCACGAACGGCGGGTTCGATACGACGAGGTCGAAGCGTTCACCGGCCACGGGCTCGAGCAGGCTGCCCTGGCGGAGGCTGACGCGCTCCTCGAGGGCCTCGGGGTCGATCCGCAGGACCCCCGAGTTGAGCAGCAGGTTGAACCGGGTGAAGGCGAGTGCCCGCGGGGAGATGTCGGTGGCCGTGACGTGCTCTGCGTGGGAGAGCAGGTGGAAGGTCTGGATGCCGCAGCCGGTGCCGAGGTCCAGCGCCCTGCCGACGCGGGGGCGGACGGTGATCTGGGCCAGGGTGAGCGAGGCGCCGCCGATGCCGAGCACGTGGTCGTGGCGCAGGACTCCGGGGCGCTGGAGCGCCCCGAGGTCGCTGGCGACCCACAGGTCGCCGTCGGCGTCGGAGGAATAGGGGCGGAGCTCGACGGCGGCCTGCCGCATTGCGTCCGCCGGCACCGGGCCGTCGAGAGGCTCGATCAGCCGCAGGGACTGCAGCCCTGCGGCGCCGGTGATGGGGAAGGCGAGATCCAGGTGGCCCTGGCTCACCTGCCCACCCAGGAGCCACAGCATGACGGGCGCCACGATCATCGAGGGGTTTTCGCTCCGGAGCTCCTCCTCGCAGGCAAGCAGCACGGGCACTATCTGGTCCCGGGTCAACGCCGCATAGGCTTCTTCGCCGGCGAAGGCCGCCACGCCCCCGACGGTGTAGTTCAGGGCGGCGAGATCCGCGGCGAGCGAGACGAGCAGGCCGCGGTCCAGGACCGAGGGCGCGTCGGCCACCCCGGCGGTGTCCCCCGCGGCGCCTTCGTCCTTATCTCCGGCGGTGCCCCGGCGCTCCTCGATGCCGGCCACTAGACGGCTCCCGCCGCTGTCGCTTCGGCCTCATCCGTCTCGCAGCCCTGGGGGCAGCGGAGCGTCTCCGGTCGTGCCGCGCAGTCCGCGCAGTACAGGGTCAGGTTGCGGCAGGCGGAGTTTGAGCAGTTCTCGAACTTGTTGGTGGGGCTCTGGCAGCGCACGCACTTGCCGATCGTCGCGGCGTCTGCGCTGAACTCAAGATGCATGCGCTTGTCGAACACGTAAAGGGAACCCTCCCAGAGGCCCTTGTCGCCGTAGGTCTCCCCGTAGCGCACAATCCCGCCCTGCAGCTGGTACACCTCGCTGAAGCCGCGGTTGATCATCAGGCTTGAGAGGACCTCGCACCGGATCCCGCCGGTGCAGTACGTCACCACCGGTTTGTCCTTCAGATCGTCGTACTTGCCGGATTCGAGCTCCGCCACGAAGTCATGGGTCGTCGACACATCCGGCACGATGGCGCCCTTGAAGCGGCCGATCTGCGCCTCGAGCGCGTTGCGTCCGTCGAAGAACACCACCTCCTCGCCCTGGCTGCGCTTGGCGTCGACGAGTTCGTGGAGCTCTTCGGGGCGCAGGTGGATTCCTCCGCCGACGACACCGTCCGGACCCACCTTGAGTTCGCCGGGGGCACCGAAGGAGACGATCTCGTCGCGGACCTTCACGCTCAGCCGGGGGAAGTCCGCGGCTGATCCCTCGGACCATTTGATGTCCATGGTCTTGAAGGCGGGATACTGCCTTGTGGCCTTCACATACTGCTTAACGGCGTCGAGACTGCCGCCGACGGTCCCGTTGA
>NZ_CADCTE010000129.1 GCF_902805515.1 uncultured Arthrobacter sp.
GTCGGGGAGTGGCGCTTCTCCAGCGTCTTGCCGTCGCCAAGGTACATGTGGACCCCGCAGGGCAGGCACGGGTCGAAGCTACGAACCGTGCGCATGATGTCGATGCCCTTGAAGTCCTCCCGCCCATTCTCTTCGAAGATCCGGAGCCCCTGCACCGCATCCTCGTACGGCCCTGGCGTCCCATAGTAGTCGCGGGGGCTGGCGTTCCACGGCGTCGGCGGATAGGGGTGGTAGTTGGCGATCTTGCCGTCCCGGATCACCATGTGGTGCGACAAGACCCCGCGCACCGCCTCGTGGAAGCCGCAGCCGATCGCCTCGTCCGGCACCTCGAACTCCTGGAAGACCTTGGTCTCGCCGCCACGCACGAGGTCCAGAGCCCTCTCCAGGAAGTAGACCGCCGACGCCGCGGCGTAGGCCACGAAGTAGACCCGCGCCCGGTCGCGCTCGATGGTGTTGGACCCCTGCTCCGGTATCTTCCACTCGAACTGCGTCTCGGGCATGGCGCCGGTCTTTGGCAGGTTGATCTGCACGCTGCTCCCCGTGGACTTGACGTAGCCGATATCGACCTTCTGCGCGAGCGCGGTGGCCCACAGCCGGGCCAACGGCCCGCCGCCGGTATCCAGCGCGAGATGATCCCCGGTTCGCTTGTCGAACCAGCGCGGGCTCATGACCCAGGAGTAGTTCCCGCCCTCGAGGTCCCGCTTCTGGGGCCTCGGGACGGTGGTCTGGTTCCAGGGGTGGCGCTTGTCTATGGGGTTGCCCAGCGGGTCGTGGGTTACGAAGGTCTCCTCGTCGGTCCAGTCCTCGTAGTAGGAGGAGCCGAGCAGGATGCGCAACCCCACGTTTATGTCCACGAGGTTCGTCGTCACGAGCTCGCCGTCCACGACGATGCCGGGCGTGACGAACATCTCGTTGCCCCAGCCGTTCATGTTCCGGTAGTCGTAGTCGACGTGATCCGGGTTGTTGAACGAGCCCCAGCACGCGAGCAGGGTGCGCCGTTTCCCGACCTCTTCGTAGCCCGGCAGCGCCTCGTAGAAGAAATCGAAGACGTCGTCGTTCATCGGCACTGCCTTCTTGACGAAATCCATGAACCGCATCAGGCGGACAAGGTAATCCGTGAAGAGCTGCGGCGTCGGCACGGTCCCTACCCCGCCCGGATACACTGTCGAGGGGTGGACGTGACGCCCCTCCATCAGGCAGAACATCTCCCGCGTGAGGCGGCTCATCTGCAATGCTTCCTTGTACGTCTCCCCGGTGAACGGGTTGAAGGACCGCATGATGTCCGCGATGGTGCGGAAGCCGTGGATCTCAGCGTGGGGAGCGGGTGTCCTCTCCGCACGTTCCAGGAGGCTCGGGTTGGTTTCCCGGACCATCTGCTCGCAGAAGTCCACGAAGACGAGGTTATCCTGGAAGATCGTATGGTCGAACATAAACTCGGCGGCCTCGCCGAGGTTGACGATCCACTCGCCGAGGTGCGGCGTCTTCACCCCGTACGCCATGTTCTGGGCGTAGACGGAGCAGACTGCGTGGTTGTCCCCGCAGATGCCGCAGATGCGGCTAGTGATGAAGTGCGCGTCGCGCGGGTCCTTGCCCTTCATGAACACGCTGTAGCCGCGGAAGATGGAGGAGGTGCTCTTGCACTCGACCACTTCCCGGTTGTCGAAGTCTATCTTCGTGTAGATCCCGAGGTTCCCGACGATGCGCGTTATAGGGTCCCACGACATCTCCGTGAGGTTCCTGGATTGCCGCGGTACTTCCTCTCTCAAAACCACTCTTCTCGCCCCCTCTACGCCCGCCACCGCGGGTCGTATCCGGTCGTGAGCTCACCCCTGTTGTGGCGCCACTTGGGTTCCTTGTTGAGCGTCGTGTTGGTGATGCCGCGGAGCTTTCGGATCATGGTCCCGTAAGCCTTCGTCAGCGTCGACGAGACGGTCCCGCCCGGCGGCTCGTCCATGAACGGCATGAACTTGTCCGGGAAGCCCGGCATCGTGCACCCGATACAGATGCCGCCCACGTTCGGGCAACCCCCGAGGCCATCCATCCAGCCCCGCTTGGTCACGTTGCAGTTCACGACAGGCCCCCAGCACCCGAGCTTGACGATGCACTTGGGCGAGTTGTAGTCCATCGCGAAGTCGCCCTGCTCGTAGTATCCGGCCCGGTCGCAGCCCTCGTGGACCGTCTTCCCGAAGAGCCAAGTCGGCCTGAGCTTGTCGTCCAGCGGGATCATCGGCGAGAGCCCTGCAGCCTGGTACAAGAGCCACGCCAGCGTCTCCATGAAGTTGTCCGGCTGGACCGGACACCCGGGCACGTTCACGATCGGGATGCCTGCCACGGACCGGAAGTCCCACCCCAAGTAGTCCGCGAGCCCCATGCTCCCCGTGGGGTTGCCCGCCATCGCGTGGATGCCGCCGTAGGTCGCGCACGTCCCCGCCCCGACGACCGCCCACGCCCTCGGCGCGAGCCGGTCGATCCACCAGTTCAGGGTCAGCGGCTCGCCCGTGGCCAGGTCGTTGCCGAACGACGTCCAGTACCCGTCCCCGTTGATGTTCTCGT
>NZ_CADCTE010000130.1 GCF_902805515.1 uncultured Arthrobacter sp.
CAGGGGCAGGCTCCCGCCGGGCAGTACCCGCCGCCCTACGCAGCACCATTCCCGCAGGGGCAGGCTCCCGCCGGGCAGTACCCGCCGCCCTACGCAGCACCATTCCCGCAGGGGCAGCATCCCGCGCCCTATGCGCCCGCTCCTGACGCCAGGTCCACCCCTCCGGCACCGCACCCCTCGGAGCAGCACCGGGGTCAGTACCCCCAGCCAGCGCCGGCGGAGCAGCACGCGCCGGGAACCGCCGTCGACGACCAGCAGGCCGGTGCCGGGTCCTCCGATACCACCTCTGAGGACCCAGATACGCGACCGCGGGATCAGGCCCGGCGCGACCGATAGCCCGGCGGGTAACCGCGCCGGGCCGCCCGAGCGGGAAGACGGCTGGGGGGCTCAGTCCTCGACGCGGAGGCCCAGGTTCTCGGCGAGGATCGGCGCGAGGAGGCCCAGCTGGTAGGAATCGATGGTGACCCCGCCCAGCCCGTCCGGACCGGTGAGCGCCCGGAACTCGGTGGTGCGCAGGTCGACGTCCCGCAACCTGCTTCCCGTGAGGGTGAGGGTGTTGATCCGGCAGTTGCGCAGCGCGACGCGGACTCCCTTCGCCTCGGTGAGATCGAGGTCGCCGATGATGCAGTCCGAGATGTCGACATCGGTGAGGGTTGAGCTGCGGAGATTGAGGAAATCGAGCTTCCCGCCGCTGATCCGCACCGATTCGAGCGTGCTGTCATAGAGTTCAGCCGATCCCCAGCGGGTGCCCTCGAGCCAGACGTTGCGCCAGGAGCTCCGGGCTGCGGCGAAGACGGGGGCGAACAGCTCGGTGAAGCGGCACTCGCGGAACCGGGCCCCGCGCAGCTGCGTCTCGTTGAGGGAGGTACCTTCGAACAGGCACTCGCTGAAGGAAATACCGCCGAGGTCCAGGCCGTCGAGGCTCATGGAGGAGTACAGCTCGCCTTCGCGATGATCGCCCGCCTCCGGATGACCATCCTGGGGAACTGCGAGGTCGCGCAGCACCAGATCTTCGATCCGCGGAGACCGGGTTGAGCTTTTCGGCATGAGCTGTCCTGGGGGTGGGTGGAGGCGGAGCCCGGGACACTGCCCCGGGCCGGGTCTTCGGAAGTCTAGCGAAGCGCATCGACATCCCGCCGCGAACGCCCCCGATCGCGGTGGGTCCACCCGATCGCGACGGGTCCACCCGATTGCGACGAGCGCGCCAGGTATTCCGGGTCCGGCCGTCGCTTTCGGGCACCGCCGTCACTCTGGGGTACCGCCGACGTCTCCGGGACCGCCGCCGAGAACGCTCCGGATTGCGACGAGCGCACCTGATTGCGACGAGCGGACCGGAAATATCCGGCGCGGGAGTCGATTTCAGGGCCGGTCGTCGCTTTCGGGTACGGCAGTCGTATCCGGACGCGGTGGACTCTTCCGGGCGCGATTCTGTTCCGCGGCCCGCCCTGCTCCTAGACTGGCCACGGGATCCAAGCCCACTCCCCGGGCGCGAAAGCTCCCCCGAACGAAGGTGTCGGAACATGGCTGAAACTTCACAAGCTCAAGGGGAGGAAGCCTCCCTCCTGAAGGTGCTCGGCAACTGGGACGCGCTGGCGCTTGGCTTTGGCGCAATGATCGGTTTCGGCTGGGTGGTTCTCACCGGCGACTGGATCACCTCGGCGGGCACCCTGGGCGCGGTCGCCGCAATGGTCACCGGCGGCGTCATCATGGGTGTCGTCGGGCTCACCTATGCCGAACTCACCGCCGCAATGCCGAAGGCAGGCGGAGAGCATAACTTCCTGCTGCGCGGCATGGGACCGCGGTGGTCCTTCATCGGCTCCTGGGCGATCACAGGCGGGTATGTCACCATCGTCGCCTTCGAGGCCGTAGCGCTTCCGCGCACCGCCGAATACCTGTTCCCGGACCTGAGCCGGATCCCGCTGTGGGAGGTCGCCGGGGACCAGGTGCACCTCACCTGGGCACTGGTCGGCGCCATCGCGGCCGTCGTCATCACCTGGGTGAACATCCGCGGGGTGAAGCTGGCCGGTGTCGCCCAGACCTTCGTCGTGCTGTTCCTGCTCATCATCGGAGCGATTCTTGTCCTCGGCTCCTTCACGGGCGGATCGACCGCCAATATGGAGCCGCTCTTCACCGGTGGTCTTGCCGGCTACTTCAGCGTGCTCGTCGTCGTGCCGTTCCTCTTCATCGGCTTCGACGTCATCCCCCAGTCGGCCGAAGAGGTGAAAATCCCTGCCCGCCAGATCGGCCGCCTGGTTGTCGTCGCGGTGATCCTCGCAACGATCTGGTACGTCATGACGATCCTGACGACGTCCTCCGCCATGCCGGTTGGAGAGCTCGCCGACGCCGACATCGCGACGGCCGACGCCATGGGCGCGATGTTCGGCTCCGACTTTATGGCCCAGGTGCTCATCGCCGGCGGCATCGCCGGAATCCTCACCTCCTGGAACTCGCTCCTTCTCGGAGCGTCGCGGCTGATGTATTCAATGGCCCGGTCCGGAATGCTCCCGCGCTGGTTCGGCGTTCTCCACCCGAAGTACCGCACCCCCACGAACGCGCTGATGTTCATCGGCGCCCTGTCGTTCATCGCACCGTTCTTTGGAGAGGAGATGCTCGGCTGGCTTGTAGATTCCGGCGCGCCGAGCATCATCATCGCCTACATCCTCGTGTCGCTCGTCTTCGTGATCCTCCGCCGTACCGATCCCGGCATGGAGCGTCCGCTCCGCGTCGGAGGCAACGGGTCAGGCGGCGTGATCATCGGGTGGGCCGCCGTCGTGCTGTGCGTCGGGCTGTTGAGCCTGTACATGCCGGGCATGCCGGCCTCGCTCACCCCGCCGCCGTGGATCCTCTTCGGCCTGTGGTGGGTGCTGGGCCTGTTTTTCCTGTTCCGCATCCCCTCGGGGATCAAGCCCGGGGAGCACGCCGAAGAACGGCTGCTGGAGCGCCTCGGCAACCGGCGCCCCTAGGCTCCGGGCAGCCGCATCCGCATCCGCATCCGCAGGCCTCCTGCGGCGGCCTCGCTGCGGTGGGGGACCCCGATCGCGACGAGCGCACCCGATTGCGACGAGCGCACCGGAAATATCCGGCTCGGAAGGCGCTTTCGGGTGCACCAGTCGCTTTCTGGTGCGGGGTCGTTCCAGACTGCGGAAGGATCGCCGGGCGGCCCGGACCCGAGGGACGGCCACCGGACGGCCCTCCCTACGGGGTGCCCTAGGGTTGAAGTCATGGAATCGCCGATCGAGAGCTACCTCAAAAAGATCCACCAGGAGATTGCGGAGCTGAAGGACGGCAAGCCGTACAGCACCATCCCGGCCATGGCGAACGTCGACCCGGACAACTTCGGCATCTGCCTCACCACCGTCGACGGGTACACCTACGAGATCGGCGACACCCGTCAGGAATTCACTATCCAGTCGATCTCCAAGCCCTTCACCTACGGGCTGGCGCTGGCCGATCTGGGCATGGAAGCCGTGGATGCGAAGGTCGACGTCGAACCGTCGGGGGATTCGTTCAACGAGATTTCCCTCGCCCCCGGCACCGGCCGGCCCGCCAACGCCATGATCAATGCAGGCGCCCTCACCGCGACCTCCCTCGTCCGCTCCGCCGGCGGCAACACCCGGTTCAAGCGCATCCTCAACACCTACTCTGCCTTCGCGGGCCGGCAGCTGAGCGTCGACGAGGAAATCTTCGAGTCCGAGCTCGACCACGGCCACCGCAACCGGGCTCTGGCCTACCTGCTGCGGTCCTTCAACATCCTCGAATCCGATCCGGCGCCGGTCATCAGCGACTACTTCCGCCAGTGCTCGGTCCAGGTGACCTGCCTCGACCTGTCGGTCATGGCCGCGACCCTCGCCAACGCCGGCCGCAACCCGCTGACGGGCAAGGAGGTGCTGGGCATCGGCGAGGTGGAGCGCGTCCTGTCGGTGATGGCCACCTCGGGCATGTACGACGACGCCGGCTCCTGGCTGAGTAACGTCGGCATGCCGGCCAAGAGCGGTGTCGGCGGCGGAACGATCGCCGTCCTGCCCGGCCAGGTCGGCCTCGCCGTGTATTCCCCGCCGCTCGACGCCCACGGGAGCAGCGTCCGCGGCGTGGCCACCGCCGAGCGGCTCTCCAACGATATGGAACTCCACTTCGTACGGGCCGCCCGCACCGGCCGCTCGGCCATCCGGTCGACCTACGACATCACCGGGGCACCCTCGGGCATCCGGCGCAACGACGAGGCCATGGACATCCTCCGCGAACACGGGCACCGTGCCAGGGTCATCGAGCTCAACGGCGACCTGCTGTTCGCGGGCACCGAGTCCATGGTCCGCGAACTGAGCAGCCTTAGCGAGGACGTCGCCCTCGTCATCCTTGACCTGCGCCGCGTCGACGAGGTGGCCGGAGTGTCCCTGCGCCTGCTGGCCGAGGTGCGCGAGAACCTCGTGGCGGCCGGCCGGGAACTCGTCCTGATCGACGCCGACGGCAACCTCGCCGAAACCTTTCAGGACGTGGACCGGGAGGTGCCGACCTTCGACACCCGCACCGCCGCCGTCGAGTGGTGCGAAAACGAGCTGATCGGCCGCTACGGCGACGAGCTGTGCCTGCCGGCCGAGGTCGAAGTCGCCGACTGCCCGGCGCTCAGCCCGCTGAGCGCGGAGGACGTCGACGCCCTCGCCGAGCGGATGGAGGACCGCACCTACGCCGACCGCGACGTGATCCGGCGCGTCGGCCAGCGCTTCGGCGGCGTCTTCTTCATCCTCTCGGGCAGGATCGAGACCTCCGTGCCCGGCCCGACCGGGGGGCGCGTGAAGCTGACCACCCTCAGCGCCGGGATGACGTTCGGCGAGCTCGCGCTGGGCAGCTCGGACCGGCAGGAGACCACCGTGAAGGCGGTGGGGAAGGTCCGGCTGAAGGTCCTGACGGCGGACGCCATCAGCAGCATCGAGGAGGAGGACCCGCGGCTCGGCGTCGAACTCTGGAAGGCCCTGACCCGCGACGCGTACACGCGCGTTGACCTGTATCTCCGCGAGACCGCCGTGCGGATCCGCGACTAGGACTGGGGATAGGCTCGAGGCATGACAGTGCTGATCGCCGGGAGCGGAGACCTTGGAACGGAGGCCGGGCTGCGCTACGCCGCGGCCGGGCACCGGGTGGTGGGCTGGCGGCGCTCCCCCGGCCGGCTTCCGGAGCAGATTGAGGGCCAGGCAGTCGACCTCACCGGCACTCTGCCGGAGGTCCCGGCCGACACGGAGATCGTGGTGATCGCCACCGCCGCCGGCGAGCGCACCGAGGCGGCCTACCGGGCGGCCTACGTGAGCGCGACAGCGAACCTCCTCGACGCCTTGAAGCGCGACGGCGTGAGCCCCCGGCGGATGCTCTTCGTCTCCTCAACCGCCGTGTACGGGGACTTCGGCGGCGGACTCGTGGACGAGGAGTCCCCTGCGGAGCCCGGAACACCCACGGGGAAAATCCTGAGGGAGGCCGAGGTGCTCCTGCTAAAGCGCTCCCCCGGCGCCCTGGTCCTGCGGCTCTCGGGCATCTACGGGCCGGGCCGCACCCGGCTGATCGACTCGGTCTCCTCCGGCCGGGCCGTCCTGCCGGCCGAGCCCCAGTGGACCAACCGCATCCACCGCGACGACGCCGCCGCCGCCATTGTGCACCTCACCACGGCGGTGGAAGCCCCCGCGCCGGTATATCTGGGCACCGATGAGGAGCCCTCGGACCTCGCCGACGTCCTGCGTTTCCTCGCAGCCGAACTGCGGCTGCCGGCTCCCCCGGCCGGCCCGACCAGCACCACCCGCGGCGGCGACAAGCGCTGCTCGAGCGCCCTGCTGCGGTCGACCGGGTTCGGGTTCACCTACCCGACCTACCGGGAGGGGTACCGGGCCGTGCTCGCAGGCGAGGGCGTCCGCCACCCCTGATCCGTCCGGGGGCACGTTGATATGTGCGCGGATGTGCACCTATGCTGAAGAACCCCGTTCCGCCTGCCCCGAAGGAACCCATGCTCACCGTCCTGCGGGTTCCGGCCTACCGGAAGCTCCTCACCGCCCAGGTTGTGGCCCTGGCGGGCACCGGCCTCCTGACGGTGGCCCTCGGCCTGCTTGCCTTCGACCTTGCCGGCGGGCAGGCCGGCGCCGTCCTCGGCACGGCCTTCACGCTCAAGATGGTCGCCTACGTCTTCGCTGCGCCCTTCATGTCCGCCCTGGTGGGGCAGCTGCCCCGCCGGGCGGTGCTGATCGGCGCGGACCTGGTGCGTGCCGCCATCGCGCTGGCCCTGCCGTGGGTCGACTCGATCTGGCAGATCTACCTGCTGGTCTTCCTCCTGCAGTCGGCCTCGGCCACCTTCACTCCGGCGTTCCAGGCCATCATCCCCGTTGTCCTGCCGCGCGAGCGGGACTACACGCGGGCGCTGTCGCTCTCCCGCCTCGCCTACGACCTCGAGTCACTGCTCAGCCCGCTGCTGGCGGCCGCCCTGCTGCTCGTCCTTTCCTACTCGAACCTGTTCATCGGGACGGCCGCCGGTTTCCTGCTCTCGGCCGCCCTGGTCGCAGCCACCCGGCTGCCGCCGATTCCACCGGCAGACGCGGCCGGGTCGCTGCTGCACCGCACCACCCTCGGGACGCGGATCTTCCTGCGCCAGGCCCCGCTGCGCGGCCTGCTGGCCCTAGACCTTGCCGTGGCCGCGGGGACGGCCTACGTGCTCGTGAACACCGTGGTGCATGTCCGGGAGGTGTTCGACCGCTCCGATACCGACGTCGCGGTCGCCCTCGCCTGCTACGGTGCGGGGTCGATGTTGGTGGCCCTTGCCGCCCCGCGGCTCCTTGACCGGGTCTCCGACCGTTCCGTCATGCTCACCGGCGGCATTCTGCTGCCGCCCGGGCTTGCCGCCGCCGCGCTGCTGACCTGGACGGAGCAGCTCCCGGTCCCCCTCACGGATCATTCCTGGCTGCTCTACCTGGGCCTGTGGGGGCTGCTCGGCGCCGGAACCTCGATGATCAGCACCCCTTCGGGGCGGCTGCTGCGCCGGGCCGCCACCGACAGCACCCGGAACCAGCTCTTCACGGCCCAGTTCTCGCTGTCGCACGCGTGCTTCATCCTCACCTATCCGGCGGCCGGCTGGATCGGCGCCGCAACGGGCCAGCCGGCCGCGGCGCTCGTTCTGGCGGCGCTGGCCGCGGCGGGCACGGTGGCGGCGGCCGCCGGAGCGCCGCTGGACAGCACGGTGGTCGAGGCGGCGGCGATCACCGCCGCGACCGTGGTGGCGATCCGGCGGGTGATGGGGCGGCGGAGCGCCGGGAGCGCGGTCCGCGGATCGGTCGGCTCGGCGGAGCGAGCCGGGGTCAGGTCCGGGGTGGTGGCTGGCGTCGTCATGACACCAACGTCCGTCACCAGTGTCCGATTTGGGCTGGTTTCAGGACGGGATGACATTCCCGTCCGACGAGACCACCCAGGTCGGTCACACCGGACACCACCCGTCCGGAGGGCGGGGCACTGACCCGGCTGGGGCTGCGCCGTAGTCTCGCAGGCGTGACCGAGGCTGGTGGCGTCCGTCTGGAGCCGGTGGGCGACGGGGTCACCCGGCTCTCGTGGAGCCGGGAGCTGCAGGACCAGGGTCACGAGGTCGCGAGCGGCGCCGTCACCGAGGTGCTCGAGCGGCTCTTCGGCGACCTCGGTCAGGCGCGGGTCGAGGCGTGGGTCGACCCGGAGGACCTCGTGGCCACCAGGATCGCGACCTGGGCGGGGCTGCTGCGAGAGGGGCTCATGCGGGGTGCGGTCCCGACCGCCGGCTCCCGGGCCGACCGGGTCGTGTTCGCCCGGGTCCGCTCCGACGCGCCGGTGTCGGCGGGTCGAGGGTTCCGCGCCGTGCTCAACTCGTTCCTGCCCCGCAAGCGGGCCATCGCGCAGCTGCTGGTCCGCGACACCGAGGGCCGGGTGCTGATGTGCCACCTCACCTACAAGCAGGACTGGGACCTGCCCGGCGGGGTGGTCGAGGTCGGCGAGTCGCCGCGGCTGGCGGCCGAGCGCGAGGTCGAGGAGGAGCTCGCGCTCACGGTCGCGGCCGGGCCGCTCGTGCTGACCGACTGGCTCCCGCCGTGGAGCGGCTGGGACGACGCGGTGTGCCTGGTCTTCGACGGCGGGCG
>NZ_CADCTE010000131.1 GCF_902805515.1 uncultured Arthrobacter sp.
CGGCATGTCCACTGCCGAAGTGGGGCGGGCCTTCCTGGTCAGCGAGGCGGCGATGGCCGCCCGCATCACCCGGGCGAAGAAGAAGATCGCCGTTGCCCGTATCCCTTACCGGGTGCCTTCGGTAGCTGACCTGCCGGGCCGGGTCGACGCCGTGCTCCTGGTGGTACACAGCCTCTTCACCACCGGTCACACCGCTCCTGCCGGGGACGAACTGGTACGCCGCGACCTCGTGGAACGATGATTCGAGCTGTGCCGCTTGCTGCGCAGGCTGTTGCCGCGCGACCCCTCCGTGGCAGGCCTGCTGGCCCTGCTCCTGCTCACCGATGCGCGCCGCGACACCCGCACGACACCCGAGGGACGACTGCTGCTGCTGGAGGAGCAGGACCGGATGCGCTGGGACCGCGCCGCCATCGCCGAGGGAGTGAGCCTTGTCCGGGAGGCGTTGGGTGCGCGGCCGCCGTCGCGGTACGCGCTGCAGGCAGCGATCGCGGCCGTGCACGCGGAGGCGCCTAGCTGGCAGGAAACCGACTGGCGGGAGGTACTCGCCCTGTACGACGTGCTGGTGGAGCTGTGGCCCTCTCCGGTAGTGGCGCTCAACCGGGCCGTGGCCGTCGGATTCGCTCTCGGTCCTGCTGCCGGCCTGGCCGCCCTCGATGCCCTCTCCGGGGAACCGCAACTCGCCGGGTACGGCTACCTGCCGGCTGCGCGGGCGGATCTGCTCCGGCGGCTCGGGCGGAAGCGTGAGGCGCACTTGGCCTATACCGAGGCGCTGCTGCTGACCGACAATACCGTCGAGCGTGCCTTCCTCGAGAACCGGCTGCACATGGTGGTGGAGGACGGGTGACACCGGATGCCCGCCCCCTAAGACTTCGGAGGTGGCAGGCCTGGAATGAGTAGCCTCCGCAGCCGCTTCTGCTGTCGAAGCCGAAGCCGTCAGCAAAGGGGAGCTTGGATCTCGAGTGACCGGTCTGACGGACGCGCTTTGTATCGCCCGCGGCGACGTCGACACATTGCCCGAGGTAGTGGAGTAGAGCCTCATCAGCCGGATTGGCTTCCATCAGAAGACTTGGCAGAATCGGCCGGTGTGACAGCGTCCAGCCACACCCACCCCTCACGCTGAATCTTGATCAACGGTTCGAGGAACCGAATCTTCCCAGCTGTGCGGATGTAGTATCCCGTGGGCCTGGACGCGGATGGCGTTCGACGGGTAGCGAACCCGCGCATCCACCCGGCGTGGTTCCGGGAAGTTAGTGGGCCGGCAGTTCTCGACGTCGAGCTCGGCCGCAGTGAGCATGATCAGTTCCTCGCGCATGACGAATTCCTCGATCCGTTCGTCCATCCGCTTCGCGTAGTAGGCGGCGTGGCACTTCTTCTGGCCCGCGTGGAGACAGTACGAGGCAGCGCCGACAATCAGATTCTGGCCATAGCTCCTGCTCCAGTCCCAGTCCCAGTCCACACATGGAAGCTGCGCACGGCCACCCCTCGCTCAATGTGAGCCAACCGGTCGGAGACTTGTTGCTGGTGGCGGAACCGCGCAGGTGGGTTCACGAATAGTTCACTTGCGTTGTCCCTGTGATCTGAAAAAATTGGCCCAGCCCGTTAACGGGCGAGGCTTACGTTTCCTCTATCAACAGTGGAAGCGGAACTATCTTGTGGTCAGATCATGAGCGATCGATTAGCCGGGGGCAGACAACGTGTCTCCGGATCCGAAGAACGACGTGGGGATACCTGATGCGCAGCACTATTTCCGGAACGTCGATGCCTGTTCTCGAGCTCGCCCTCGAGGCGGGAGAGCAAGTCATCGCTGAGGGAGGCGACATCGGGTGGCTGACTCCGGGCTTCGCGATGGACACCTCCTCCGCGCATGGCGGCGGTGGTGGGTTCATGGGCGGGTTGAAGCGTGCGCTCGGAGGGGGACAGCTGTTCCTCACCGAATACACTGCGCCGGCCGCTGGCGGCAGGATGACCTTCGCGGCCAGCCTGCCCGGCACAATCCGGGAAGTCGCCCTCAACCCGGACACGGCGTTCATGGTGCAGTCCGGCTCCTACATGGCCAGCACCGCCGGCGTTGACGTGTCCGTCGGCGTGCAGAAGAAGCTCGGCGCCGGGATCTTCGGCGGGGTCGGGGTCGTCTTCCAGGCACTCTCCGGGACCGGGACCGCCTGGCTGCAGTTGGCCGGTGAACTGACCGAATTGAACCTCGCCGCCGGCGAAACCCTGCTGATCCACCCAGGCCACCTGGCCATGTACCCGGCGGGGATGGAACTCCAGTTCGCCACGGTGAAAGGCGTCAAGAACAAGATCTTCGGCGACTCACTGTTCCTGGCCGAAGTGCACGGACCGGCAACGATCTGGCTGCAATCCATGACACCGGCTGCCCTGGCATCCGCAATTCAGCCCTACCTGCCCCGCCAGACCAGCAGCAGAGAGTAACCCACGGCCTGGTCGTTCACAGCAGTAACGCCCGGGCCTCACCCGACCATTTGGTCCAGCTTCACTCACCGGAAACTGCTGCTCACGTCAGGGGGACGTATGCGGGTCACCCCGCGCATCTGGATCGGTCTGGCCGTGTTCGTGGGCTATATGCTGCTCGTCCTGGTGGTGCAGTCCTCCACCGGCATCCCCTACACAGAATGGGGCGCTTCCGCAGGGAACCTGTTCATCGGGGTGGTGCTGTCCCTGATCATCGCGACCATCATCCTGGTTCCGCTGATCACCTGGCTCCGCTGGTGGCGGCCGGTCATCCACGAGCGGGAACGGAGCCGTCACCGCTGGCCGATCATCGCCCCGATCCTCATGGCCGGCATCGCGATCGTCGGCCTCATCTCGGCCGACTGGGGTGCTGTCTCCGGCGCTTTCCTCCTCGCAGCACTCGGCCTCTGCCTTGTCGGCTTTACCGAGGAGGTCGTCACCCGCGGTGTTCTGTTGGTGGGATTACGGACCCGGCTGGCAGAAGTATGGGTGTGGCTGATCAGCTCCGCCCTCTTCGCCCTCATGCACCTGATCAACATCGTGCTCGGACTACCGGTTCCTGGGACCCTGGCACAGGTCGCCGCCGCCTTCGGCACCGGCACCGTCCTCTACATCCTCCGGCGCACCACCGGTTCCCTGATCCCCGCGATGATCCTGCACGCACTCTGGGACTTCAACATCTTCGTCCTCGGCAACGGGACACCTGGTCCCGCGGCCGGCTTCATCCAGGTTCTCTACCTCCCGGTCATCGTCTTCGCCCTCATCAGCGTCGCGTTCGTCATCCGCGGAGCCAACGAACACATCACCACCAACCAGCCGGACCCTTCCGACCAGCCCAAGCAAATCCATCATCGCGAGAGTAGGACAGCATGATCGACTCCAGCAGTTCCACCGGAACCACCGCACGGGTAAGGCCCGCCATTTGGATAGGCCTGGTCGCCCTGGCCTTCTACATCTTCCTCGCGGCCGTCGTCGGGAACCTCCTCGGCGGTCTGGCACCCGAAGGCGACGATACCGCGGAGTTCGTCTACTCCCACTACATACCGCTCGTCATCGGGATCGGCGCAGGCTTGTTCTTCATTCGCTGGGCCGGGTGGCAGGGTATCTGGACTGAACAGCCCACCCCCACCATGCGACCACGCCGTTACTGGCTCATCGCCATCCCGGTCCTGGCCGCCATCCTGCCCCTGAGCGGTTTCAGCAACGTAGCGTGGGCCGACGTCGCCATCACCACCGTCCTGATCATCGGTGTGGGAACCCTCCTCGTCGGGCTCGGCGAGGAGCTCTACGTCCGCGGGATCCTCCTGGTGGGCGTCCGCGAACGCCACGGGGAACTTGCAACCCTCCTGATCACCTCCATCAGCTTCGGCCTCGCCCACATCGTCGGCGACCTCTTCACAGGCGCCCCGTTGGCCTTCATCCTGTTCCAGGTCTCCGCAATCATCATGGCCGGCATCGCCTACTACTGGATCCGCCGCGTCACCGGCAGGCTCTGGGTCGCGATCCTCGTCCACGCCCTCACCGACGGGGTCCTCTACCTCGCTGCAGGAGCCCCCAGCGGAGGTCACTCCCTCCACAGCGAAGCGCTGACCACCAACGAAAGCGTCAGCGCCACAGCCCAGATCCTCCTCCTCGTCTTCTCCGCCGTGAGCGTTATCAGCGTCATCCTCGAAGACCGCCGAAACCGCCAAAACCGCCAAAACGTGCCAGCCCCAACCGAGGCACAGACACCCTGACGTCCATCGCCCCGCTCGCCACTGTACTGGCGCATCGGGCTGGTGCGTTGAGCCGGCCGTGTCGTCTCCGCCCAAGCCCGTGTCCGGCGTACGGTGAACATTCCGGCAGTCGTCCGGGTGAATGGACCTGTGGGAGTCCGCACCGGAGGCGGTACGCCAACTCCGGCAGGGACATCCGCCCCGACGCCGTCAACGGGCATAGGGCGTCAATATCGAGACGGTCGACGATTTTCCAATGCGACTGAACCTCTATCCGGAGACGTCGAGTGCCCTTCGGATCGGAGCGAAGGTGGGGACGGGGGCTTTGCTGAGGAAGTCGATGATGAGCAGGTTGCACAGTTCCGGCTTCTCGACGAGCAGGCCGTGAGAGGTCCCGGGCACGACGGCCAGCTCGGCCTCCGGGAGTGCCCGGTACATCGCCGCGGCGTGCTCGAGGGAGACCTCGTCATCATCGCCGATCATGATCAGCGTCCTTGTCGGCAGCGTCGCCAGATCCTGGGCGGTATAGGAGGGACCGGTGGCGTGCATCTGATCGAGTTTTCCCATCACGACGTCGAAATGTACGGCGCCGTCGGGGGAGAGCTCGCCGTACCCCTGGCGGATAAAGTCGGGGACTTCTCCTGCGTCGGAGCCGTTCATCCAGCCGGAGCGGTTGAACACTCCGGCCACGCAGACCAGTCGGCTGACAAGATCGGGGCGCCGCATTGCCACGGCGAGGGCGACGACCGCCCCGTCGCTGCACCCGACGAGGGACACCGGTCCGGGAACATTGGCCTCGAGGAACGCGATGGTGTCTTCGGCCATCGCCTCGTAGGACATCGGCCCGTCCACGTCCGGTGTCCGGCCATGGCCACGGCGCTCCGGGGTGTACACCCGGAAGTAGGGGCTCATTCCGTCGACCGTTATCTGCAGGGAGCGGGCATCGACCCCGCCCGGGTGCAGCAGCACGGCCGGAGGGCCCTGCCCATACTCGGCGAACCATGTCTGCTCCACTCGAAACGGCTTTCCCGCTGTCGGTCCGTTCATCGGTGCCTCCTTATCCAGACGGATACATCCTGTTCTCTGCCCCTTACGCCCACCGAAGCCTCAGCAGCCTCGACCAGTTACGCACTTCATCTAAGCCCCTTCCTGCGCATCCCGTAAACGGATTGCTTGCGGGCGGGGCACCACGAATGGGAGATGGGAGGTTGATGATGAATCTCCCACTGGTGCGTGGGCGTGGTCTCCGGCGCCCAGCCGCCGGTGCGCTGGCCGTCGCCATTGTCGTGGTGGCCCGCATCAGCATCGCGCAGTCCCGCCGCCTAACCAGAACGGCGCGGGCCGCATGGGTCTTGATCCTGCTCGCTTTCCCGATCCTCGGTCCGGCTTCCTGGTTTGTCGTTGGCCGACGTAGCGTCGCACTCGCCTCAAGCATCGACGGGCAACCTGCTCCTGGGCGGGGTCCTGCCGCTTGCCGCCGGCGGGGTCTACCTCGTGATCGTCGCCTCGGTGCTGGGCTGGTGGAAGCCCGCACTGCGCGAGGAGGAACGCTCGCATCACAAGTGGCCCATCATTGCCCCCCTCTTCATGGCGCTGGCCGTGGTCCTGGCCGCCAGCTCGACCTACTGGCCGGGGCTGCAGCTGAATTTCCTGCTCGCCGCCCTGACCTTGCGCGACCTTGCGGGATTCTCCGACACTCCGTGTTCGCTCCTGGCCCTGATATTCGTGGCGTTCGCGATTAAGGGCATCCTCAGTGCGCACAAGAAGCGCGCCGCTCACGCTCACTGACCGGTCCGGCGATCGGTTGGCTGCAACCCCGGTGGCCGGGCGAGGGAGCTATTTTTGGGAAGTCGATCGACGCTGCAGTCCTCATGCCGTTCGGTTTGACATCGCCTCAGCACGCCGTCGGCACGTTCGGCGTTCACATCGTCCGCTGCCGAAGCGGTAAAGCGCTGTGTCGCGCCTCAGTCTTTAGGTGCTGGGTGAGTTCGGTGGGCGCGCCGGGTGGACAGGACGCCGGCGAGGACGATGACGAGCAGGCCGGCCAGGGGTACGACGAACAATCCGGGGCGCAGGCCGAGGTTGTCGGCGATGAGGCCGACGATCGGCGGTGAGAGAAGGAATCCTGCCCGCATCAGCCAGCTCACGGCCGCGAGGCCGGTGCCGGCCCGCAGGCCCGGGATCTCGTCGGCGCCCTGCATGGCCGCCGGTACGAGGGTGGCCACGCCGAATCCGGTGAGGCCGAAGCCGATGATGGTTCCCGGGACGGAGGGGAATATCAATGCCAGGCCCATGCCGAGGAACACGATGGCCCCGCCGGCGCGGGCCACCGAGCGCTGGCCGAACCGGTCCACCAGGCCGTCGCCCAACAGGCGTCCGATGAACTGGGCGCCAACGAGGGCCACGAAGCCCAGGGCCGCGACGCTGATACCCGCCCCGAGCGTCCCGGAGAGGTAGACGGCGGCCCAGGTGGCACCGGCGTCCTCGGCCACGGTCGCGGCGACGGCGAGGACGACCAGCGCCGTGAGGGTGATGAACGGTGCGGTGCGCCGGGTTGCCGGGCGGGGGCCGCCGGGCGTCGGTGCCGGGGCGGTGATCTCTGTGGGCTCGGGACCTTTCAGGAGGAAACGGTAGGAGGTCAGGGCGACGATGACCCAGAGCGCCCCGTTCACGCTGAGGTGCGTCCCGCGCGGTATGCCCAGGGCGACCGCCGCGCCTCCCATGAGTCCGCCGGTCATCGCCCCGATGGACCAGACGGCGTGGAATGAATTGAGGATCGAGCGCCCGTAGCGCTGTTGGACGCGCAGGCCGTGGGAGTTCTGGCCGACGTCCGTGAGGGCGTCCATGGCGCCGCCGAGCAGGAGCGCGGCGGCAAGGACGGCCCAGGAATCGGCAAATCCTGCCACGGCGACGCCGATCCCGGTCACGACGGTGCCGGCGACGGCGACCCGGGATGAGCGGAAGCGCCGGATCAGGGGCGCGGCGGCCAGTCCCGCCAGCAGCGCTCCCAGCGGGAAGGACGCGACGGCCAGGCCGTACTCGAGGTTGGCCAGACCCAGGTCGGCCTTGATCTCCGGGTAACGCGGAAGGATGTTCGCGAACAGGGCGCCGTTGGTGAAGAACAGGGCGGCAACAGCGACCCGGGCGTTTCGGGTCCGGCGGTCCACCGGGGGGCGGGGTGGTGCGTACGTGGCGGTCATGGGCGATCCTCAAGGCGGTTGTGGGGGCATGGAACATGTCGAAGGACGGGTAGGGGAGGGCTGGTGCGCCGCTGGCCAGGGTGCGGCCGGCGTTTTGCTGGTTGGGTCCTGCCGGGAAAGGCCGGAGCCTGGGTCTGTCTGAGGTGAGCGCTCAGGATCAGGTCAGGAGCCGGCGTACCGCGCGTTCGGTGTCGGTCCGGGGCCGGGCGGCCTGGTCCAGGCTGGTGTGGATGAACAATCCCTCGATCAGCGCGTCGAGGTCGAAGGCGGTTTCGGAGTCGACGAACCGTTCCAGGGCGCTGCGGCTGTTGCGCATCCACCGGTGGGTGATGCGCCGGAACTCCGGTTTCCTCGCCGCCAGGGTGTAGAGCTCGAGGCTGAGGACCAGGTCCTCGGGGGACTGGACCAGTTCACGATGCACCAGATCCACCACCGCCCCGATCAGGTCATCGATGGAGTGGGCGGCGAGAACCCGTTCGGAGTAGCGCTTGAAGATCCGGTCGGCGTACCGGGTGAAGGCTTCGAGCAGCAGCTCGTCCATGTCGGTGAAATGGTAGGTCATCGATCCCAGCGGAACATCGGCGTGCTGGGCCACTTTGCG
>NZ_CADCTE010000132.1 GCF_902805515.1 uncultured Arthrobacter sp.
CCGAGGAGGGCCTGAACGTCAAGCTCGGCGGGCAGGGCGGCAGCTACACCATCCAGCGCACCTTCGACATCAACGCCGAGACCAAGGCCTCCCTCGAGGCCGGCACCGCCGTCGTCGTCGTCCACGGCCTCGACCCCGCAACCCTGAGCCCGGCGGCCCAGGAAGCCAAGTCCGACCTGACCCCGGACCTCCCGCTGGCAGCGACCTCGCCGGCACTGTGTGGAACCCTTGTCGCCTCGCAGATGGGCGCCATGCCCAACGGTGGCGCTGACACGGGAGCCACCCAGGAGACCGGGTCCAACACCGGTGCCCTGGCCCTGGGCGGTGGCCTCGTCCTGGCCGCAGCAGCAGGCGGAACCTACCTGGTCCGCCGCCGCAGCGCCGACCAGGCATAACCAACCGCACCATTGACGCCTGCCTCTAACCAAGCGTCAACACCGGCCGCCGCAGGAGCCCTCCAGCCCCTGCGGCGGCCGCTCTGTGTTCCCCTCCCTCTAAAACCACCCACCGACTTCCGGCGGCCGCAACCAACCGTTCACAATGCCACTCCCCTGCCGTGTTGGACCCGCCCGCGAAAGCGCCCTGAGGGATTCTCCAGCGCGACGCAGGGTTAGGGGTCGTTGCATCGCCGGCACCGGCCCTGAGTTCAACCTTCGTGTTTAGCCCGCTGCCTCGTGGGACCATAGGGCGAGGGTGAAAACGGGAGTGCAGATGATGAAGGGGCCGCTCCGCGGACCGGAGTGAACGATCATGCCTGGGAGCGGGAACGCCTGCGACGCTGGATGCGGTGCCGGGGAGACCCTGGATGTACCCGGAAGATGACATACAGCGCACCGCCTGACACGCGGGCGATTAGGCACTGGGGTCTGGGACACTTGACGCGATTGGCCGGTACGCAGGCCACTCTGCCTCCTCCCCCACCCACGCAGGATCGGATATGTCAACCCTTCCCGGGCCACGAAGCCCTGTTCAAGATGCTTGGTTTCGGAGTTTGCCGCCGGGTAGGTTTCGACAGCAGGGAGGGGCGGACTGCCGCGGTGCCGCAGCCGGAATGCCTCCGTGCGCTGGCGGTGCTCGTTGTGGGGGCGGGCACCGCTGTAGCCACCGGCTGGGGTCCCCGGCGCCACTGTCTTTTATCAGGAAGGTCTCAAACCAGATGCCAGTTCTCGGCACGCCCGGCCACCGGCCTGCCCCAGGGCCGCCTTCGGATCTTTCTGATCTGCTATGCAGCGCCGCCGAACAGGACGAGGAAGCCTTCGAGGAGCTGTACCGGCGCTGCTCGCCCCGCGTGTACGCGCTGGTGCGCAGGGTCATTGTGGACGCCGAACTGAGTGCTGAAACCACGCAGGAGGTCTTCCTGGCGATCTGGCAGGGCGGTCCCGCCCGATTTGATCCCCGTAAGGGCACGGCCATGGCGTGGATCCTGACCATCGCCCACCGCAAGGCCGTCGACAAGGTCCGCTCCGAGCAGTCCCGCCGCGACCGGGATGTTCGGTGGGGCCTTCAGAACCAGGACGTGGACCACGGCCGGGTCTTCGACACCGTCGCGACCCGCCTGGAAGGTGAGACCGTCACCGCGTGCCTCAACGGGCTCTCTGCTGTTCAACGCGAAGCAATTCATCTGGCCTTCTACGCCGGCCTGACCTACAGCGAGGTGGCCGGGCGCCTGAATATCCCCGTCCCCACAGCAAAGACCCGCATCCGCGACGGCCTTCGACGGCTCGGCGCCTGCCTGAACCCGGAATAAACCCCGCGCAGGTTCCCCTCGCCCCGACCCAGCCGAGCACGGCAGGACCAACCCTCGTTCTCCGCACGCCTCCGCCAATCCCGCCGGAATGCGTCCGACCGGACCGATCCCTTAGGACCGGAAAGCACCGGGGACATCCCGATCATATTTCCCGGCACCCCTCGAGGATCCGGCACCCTGGCCGACCGACTTCGCCCCGTACGTGGAATACCCGCAATCCTGCTCCCGGATGCTAAGGGTGCACTGCTGAACCAGCCGGACCGGTTCGTCGGCCCGGCGGAGATCGCTTTTGCAAACAAAATTCCCACCAGCCCCTTCCCAGACGGCAGTTTTCCCTGCCACAGTATGCAATTAGGGGAAAACATAAGTCTGCTTGGTTTTTTCCCGGCGGCCACAACCCGCCAGTAAAGCGTGACGAACCATCCGATAGGCACACAACCGACGTGTGCACCCACCGCACAGTGAAGGAAACCAATCTCCATGAACAAGAAAATGCGTCTCCTTGCAGCCCCAGCCCTCGCCCTCGGCGCGGTCGCCCTGGCGGGATCCCCCGCGATGGCAGCCGACGGCTCCTACTCATCCACCCTGGGCCAGCTCAACGGCACCACGGGCTCCGGCACCATCACCGTCGATGTCACCGGCAACACCGCCATGGTCAACCTTCAGGTTTCCGGCCTCGCCGAGACCTTCATGGACGGACCCTACCCGCACGTCCAGCACATCCACGGCGGCGCGCAGGGCGTCTGCCCCACCCCGGATGCCGACACCAACGGTGACGGGATCATCAACACCACCGAAGGCGACCCCTCCTACGGCGGAATCCAGACCACCCTGACCACCAGCGGCGCCACGACCCCTGCCGAGGGCCTGAACCTGGCACTGGGCGGACAGGGCGGAAGCTACTCCATCCAGCGCTCCATCGAGCTTGACGCAGCCACCAAGGCCTCGCTTGAAGCCGGAACCGCTGTCGTGGTGGTCCACGGCCTCGACCCCGCCACCGCGACGGGCTCCGAGGAAGCGTTCAACTCGCCCAGCGACCTGAACCCCGACCTCCCGCTGGGCGCCACCTCGCCCGCACTGTGTGGCACGCTCGTCGCCTCCCAGATGGGGGCAATGCCCAACGGCGGCGCGGACACAGGCGCCGAGCAGCCGGGTGCCGGCGATAACACCGCCATGATCGCCCTCGGTGGTGGCCTGCTCCTCGCGGCAGCAGCCGGCGGCACTTACGCCGTCCGCCGCCGTTCAGCGGACAACGCGTAACGCCATCCTCATCCCGTGATGAGCAGAACAACCGGCCGCCGCTGGGGCTTCGCAGCCCCGGCGGCGGCCGCACTCCTCCTCCTGGCCGGATGCGGCGGAACCCCGGCCGCGTCCGGCCCCGAGACGGCCGCACCCCCGACGAGCACGTCCTCCCCCAGCCCGTCCGCGGCGCCTGGCACCTCAGCGCCGACCGCGGACTCCCCGGCGCCGGCCGAGACCCCGGCGCCCACCCAGGCCCCGGCGCCCGCACCTGCGGCTCCCAAGACTTCCGCACCGCAGGCGCCGGCGGTCCTGGCGGCCTCGCCGCCGGTATCCCTCTCCATTCCCGCGATCGGTGCCACCTCGGAACTGCTCCGGCTGGGACTGCGGGCAGACCGGACCCTTGAGGTGCCACCCGACGGCCCCGGCGCCCCCGCCAGCTGGTACACCGAGTCCCCCACCCCGGGCGAGCGGGGGCCCGCCGTCCTGCTGGGCCACGTGAACGCCACCGACGGCGGCAAGGGCGTCTTCGCCGACCTTCGGGCGCTGAAGCCCGGCGCCCGCATCAGCGTGGCGCGCGAGGACGGAAGCACCGCCGAGTTCAAGGTCCTGCGCGGCGAGGCGTACGCCAAGGACGCCTTCCCGACCGCGAAGGTCTACGGGAACACCCCCGGTGCGGAGCTGAGGCTCATCACCTGTGACGGCTACGACCCTGCCACCGGGGAGTTCGACGACAACTACGTGGTGTACGCAGCCCTCGTGGGCTGATCCCGCCGGCACTGATCCCGGCTGTGCTGCTCCCCGTCCTGCGGAACCGGCCTCAGCCGGCGACCAGGCAGAACGGGTGTCCGGCCGGATCAAGGTAGACGCGGAAGGTGTCGGTGCCCGAGTTGAGGCTCACGGCGCCGCCGGCGAGGACCTGCGCCTCGGCCTCGTCGAGGTCGGCCACGAGCACATCGAGGTGCATCTGCTGCGGGACCTCCTGCCCGGGCCACTTCGGTGGGGTGTAGTTCTCCACCAGCTGGAAGGCCAGCGCGGGACGGTCGGCGGCGTCACCAATGGTTATCCAGTCAGCTGACTCGTCCACCCGGATCATGCCGAACAGGTTCTGGTAGAAGGTGGCGAGCTGCCCGGGGTCGGGGCAGTCAAGGACAGTTGCTTGCCAGGATCCAATCATGGTCCCAGTATGCGTTGGGGCGCGCCCCTCCGGTAGATGCTGGAGGCAACGTCCGGCGGTGCCCTATCCGGCCAGCGGGATGACCTCGATCCCCCGGACCGCGCCGACGATCACCAGCACCCGCTCCCCCACCACGCCGTCGAGGGCCCGGGCGAGTTCCTCCCCGGAGGGCACCGCCGCGTCCGGAGTGGGATCGGCGCGCCACCACATGGTGACCCCGGCGCCGGTGATCCCGCTGATCAGCTCAGCAAGCGGTTCGGCGCCGGCGCCGGCCACGAGGATCACCGAGCCGATCGCCCGGCGGTCCGCGGGCGCGGCCCCTCCGGCCGCCGCGCGGTCCTGCCGCCAGACGCTGAAGTGGTAGGCGGCCGTGCCGCCCGTCGCCAGGAGGAGCCCCAGGGGTGCCCGCACGCGCTCGATCAGTGCCGCCCCGCCGACGTCCGCGAGCAGGAACTCGAAGATCAGGTACCCAAGCACCAGCAGCGTGATGAGGGCGACCAGGGCGCTGAGGCCGAAGACCGCCACGAGGTAGACCCGGCGCCGGGACCGTTCCCCGCCGCCGGGTGCCGCCGTCGGCCGCCACGCGAACCACCAGACCGGGCCGCCCACCGCCAGCGAACTGATTCCCCCAAGCAGCAGGGTCCGGGGGTCGTTGCCGACCACGGGCGAGGCGAGCGCTGCGAGGAGGGCGTTGACGATCACCCCGACGCCGGCCGCCGCGGCCGCCAGGGAAACGCCCGAGGTGACGAGCCTGCCGGCCAGTCGGGTGCCCTCGGCCCGGGTGGCGGCGGCGCGCAGGTGGTAGACCCACACCGGGGCGCCGATGGCCGCCGCGGCGAGCGCCGGCGCCAGGGGACTCAGCAGCGCGGACTGCGGATCCGTCCGGTCGAAGGCGAGCCGCAGCAGCACGAAAAGCACCGTGCCCAGTCCGCCGAGGGTCAGCAGGCCCGCACCGAGCACCCCGAACAGCACCAGGGCGACATTGGAGAGCGCCGTGCGCAGGTGCCGCCCGCCGCCGCGCATCCAGTAGGCCAGCCAGAGACCGGCTCCCCCGGCCGCCCACACGAGGGCCGCAAGGGACGCGCGCCACCAGGGCACCCCGATGGCTCCCCCCGAGGTGGAGCCCTCGACGGCCGCGTCGAGGAGGCCCGCCAGCGCCCAGTAGGCCCCGCCGACCGCCAGGACGAGTCCGAAGATGTAGCCCCCAACGAGCGGAAGATCCTTCAGTGCCAGCGGCCCCCTGGTCCGGTGGCGCCACATCCAGTGGTGCCACAGGAGGACCCCGGTCCAGACGAGACCGCGCGCCAGACCCTCCGACCACCGCTCCGGGTCGCCGCCGATGAGCGAGGCCGCCGTGCCGAGCAGCGCGGTGGCCGCGGTGATCAGCGACACCGCGTAGATCCCGGCCACGTAGAGGCCCCAGGCGGTCGAGGACCGTTCGCTTTCCACCCGACGCCAGGCGACCCACCACAGGAGGGCGGCCAGCGGTCCGCCGACGAGGGTGAAGGCCAGCGAGCGGGCCAGACCGGTGACATCGTCCGCGACCAGGACGTCGCCGGCATTAAGGAGCCGCCCGAGCAGCCCGGTGAGGCCGCCGGCGCCGATGAGCACCAGGGCGAAGAGCAGCGTGAAGACGATCAGCCGGCGCAGGACCGGCTGGGCGGAGCTCCTTCCGGGGGCGGCCCGCGTGCCGGTGCTCACCGGGCCTCCGCCCCGGCGTCGCACACCCGCAGCAGCCACGGGGCCCGCTCGATGAGCCAGTCGCCGTCGACGCGGACGAGGCCGAACTCATCCCGGGATTCGTATTCCGAGGAGCCGAACGGACCGCCCGCATCGAAGGTCACGATCGACACCTCGACGTCCGCCGTGTTCTCCCGCTCCCGGGTCGCGACGAGGCTGATTCGAAGGTTGTCCCCGGTGGGGGTGTGGAACTCGTCGCAGGGCTCGGACTGCTCCGAGAGGTAGGCGGCCGCGGCCTCCTCATCTCCGTCGATCACCGCCGCGGAGTAGCGCTGGACCACACCGCCGGGGGTGGAGGCATCGAGCAGCTTCACCTCCCCGCGGGAGAACACGACGGCCAGGGCAACGACCACGAGAAGGCCGAGCACCGCGAGCAGGACGGGGAGGGTGCGGTCGCGGCGAGCGGAATTCATGTGCACAGTATGCGCCACCGTGCGGGGTCAGCCGCCGCGGCCGGCTGTACCGCGGGCGCTGTTCCTTAGATGGCCGGTCCCCGCGGGCCGGCACCGGCTATTTGAGGAACAGCGCCCGCAGCCGCCCGGTGGTGAGCACCACGCCGATTCCGATCATGGCGGCGTAGTAAAGCACGTGGACCCCGGTGGCCGCGGTGAACACCCCGGCGCTGATCTGCCGCAGGAGTTCGACGCCGTGCCAGAGCGGCAGGGCCTGGATGAACCACTGGATGGGCTGCGGGTAGACGCTCAGCGGGTAGAAGGTCGCGGAGAACAGGAACATGGGCAGCATCACGAAGTTGACCCACTCCATCTGCTGGAAGGTCTTCATGAAGCTGGTGATGGCCATGCCGAACGCCGCGAACCCGAAGGCGATCAGCACGGAGGCCGGAATCATCAGCAGGGCCCACGGCGTGGTGATCAGGCCCATCACGCCCATCACCGCCGTGAACCCCGTCGCGTAGAGCGCCCCGCGCAGCAGGGCCAGGAAGATCTCGCCGATGGCGACGTCGAGCGGCCCGAGCGAGGTGGAGAGCATCCCCTGGTAGAGCTTGGCGAAGTTCATCTTGAAGAAGACGTTCCAGGTGCTGTCGTAGACGGCGCCGTTCATCGCGGACACCGCCAGCAGGGCCGGGGCGATGTACGCGGCGTAACTGATCTCGGAGCCGCCGGGGCCGGTCACCGTGCCCACGAGCGCACCGAGGCCCACACCCATCGACAGCAGGTACAGCACCGGCTCGAAGAAACCGGAGACCATCACCATCCAGTTGCTGCTCTTCGTGGCGCGCAGGCCGCGGGCAATGACCGCGCGGGCGTTGCGTGAATACAGGGCGCCCAGGGTGCGCGTGCGGCCGGTGAGCCGGTAGTCCTCGACGGAAAGCGAGTTTGTCATGCGCCCAGCCTCCGCGCGAAGGTCCGCTGGGCCAGGCGCCAGCCGAGCACCGTCAGGGCAATCAGGAAGAGCAGGTGGACCGCGGCGAGGCCCGGCGGGATGGCGTGCCCGTAGGTCAGGGCCCGCCCCAGTTCCGTGCCGTGCCACAGCGGTGAGATCCAGCCGATCCAGCGCAGCAGCAGCGGAAGGGTGTCGAGCGGGAAGAAGGTTCCGGAGAACAGGAACAGCGGGGTGGCGATGAAGCGCATCACGAGGGCGAACTGGCCCTTGTCCTCGGTGAGGCTTGCCGCGTAGGCCATCAGGGGCACGCCGAAGGCCAGGCCGCTGAGCACCGCGACGGGCACGGCGGCCCAGCCCCAGGGCGACGGCGAGGCCCCGAAGAGGGCGACGATGGCGAAGTAGATGACCGACATCACCGCCAGCCTCAGGGTGACGGCGAGAATGTGGCCGTTGACGATCTGGTGGGTGCCCAGCGGGGAGGCGTGCGGGCCGTAGTAGACCCGGCGCCACTTGAAGCCGTCCATCACCGGGTAGGTGAATTCGTTCGTCGCCGCCATCAGGGCGGCCGAGGCCAGCAGGGCGGGGGCGAGGAAGGCGAGGTAGCTCACGCCGCCGAACGTCCCGGCCCCGGAGCTGTCCACCAGGCTGGCCAGGCCAACCCCCATGGCGAAGAGGTACATCACCGGGGTGCCCACGCTGGAGGCGAGGATTGTCCACCGGTAGCTGTTCATGACCCGCAGGACATGTTCGGCGTAGTACCAGGAGCCGAAGGCACGGGCCCGGGCGGCAGAGACCTCAGGTGCATGGGCACGCAGCCCCGGCCCCGGCGTCCCGGCGGATGCCGCGGGGCGGGCACCGGTGCGGTGCTCAGTCAACGAGGCTCCTTCCGGTCAGGCGCAGGAACACGTCCTCGAGGGAGGACCGGCGCACCAGGGAGGTGATGGGGTGGAGGCCGCGGGCGGTGACCTGCTCGAGGGCCGCCTCGCCGTCGGAGGCATAGATCAGGACCCGGTCGGGCAGGGTCTCGAGCCGCTCCCCGATGCCCTCGAGGTCGGCCGCCACGGTGGTGTTGCGTTCGGAGCCGAACCGCAGTTCGAGCACTTCGCGGGTCGAGTGCTCCCGGATGAGGGTGGCCGGCGACCCCTCGGCCATGATCCTGCCCTTGTCCACGACCACCAGGCGGTCGCACAGCTGCTCGGCTTCGTCCATGTAGTGGGTCGTCAGGATCAGGGTGACCCCGGACTCCTTGAGGCGGAAGAGCCGGTCCCAGAGGATGTGGCGGGCCTGCGGGTCAAGGCCCGTCGTCGGCTCGTCGAGGAGCAGGATCTTCGGCTCGTTGATCAGCGACCGGGCGATGGTCAGCCGGCGCTTCATGCCGCCCGAGAGCGAGTCGACCTTGGCGCCGGCCTTCTCGGTCAGCTGCGCGAACTCGAGCAACTCGTCGGCCTTGGGCTTCAGGTAGCTCATCGGCAGGCCGAAGTAGCGCCCGTACACCAGGAGGTTGTCGCGGACCCGCAGTTCCTCGTCGAGATTGTCCTGCTGCGGCACGACGCCAAGGTGGGCGCGGACCTCGGGGCCGTGCCGTTCGGGGTCGAGGCCCATGATGGAGAGCTCGCCCGAGGTGCGCTGGGAGACCCCGCCGATCATCTTCATCGTCGTCGACTTGCCGGCTCCGTTGGGGCCCAGCAGCCCGAAGGCCTCCCCTGCCGGCACCTCGAAGGAAATCCCGTCGACGGCGGCGAACTCGCCGTAGTGCTTCGTCAGGGCGCGCGCGGCAATAACAGGCTCAGCGGTGAGGTCGGGAGGCACCAGCCCAGCCTAGGCCAGAAAAGTCATTGGGACTAGCCAATCCGGGCACGAGCACGGCGAATGGACGGCCCGCGCGCCCGAAAACGACTGACAGGCCCGAAAACGACATTCGCACCGCATTTATCGGGTGCGGATGTCGTTTTCGGGTGCGCTTGCGCCTAGAGCCGGCGCTCGGCGGCGTCGACGACGTTGGCCAGCAGCATCGCCCGGGTCATGGGTCCGACACCGCCGGGGTTGGGCGACAGCCAGCCGGCGACCTCGGCCGCGGCAGGTTCGACGTCGCCGGAAAGGACCGCCTTGCCCGTCTCGGGGTCCTCGATGCGGGTGACCCCGACGTCGAGCACGATCGCCCCGGGCTTCAGCTGCGCCGCCTTGATCATCCCGGGGAAGCCCGCGGCGGCCACGACGACGTCGGCCCGCGCGAGGTGGTCCTCAAGGTCGGTGGTGCCGGTGTGGGCCAGGGTGACCGTGGCGTTGACCGCCTTGCGGGTCAGGAGGAGCCCCAGGGGCCGGCCGACGGTGACGCCGCGGCCGACCACCAGCACGTTGCACCCCGCGAGCTCGATGCCGTGGCGCCGCAGCAGCTCGATGATGCCGTTGGGCGTGCACGGCAGCGGCGAGGCCATCGGCGCGCCCACATTGAGCACCAGCCGGCCCAGGTTGGTCGGGTGCAGGCCGTCGGCGTCCTTGTCGGGGTCGATCCGCTCAAGGATGCGGTTCGTGTCGATGTGCTTCGGCAGGGGAAGCTGGACGATGTACCCGGTGGTTTCGTCGTCGGCGTTGAGCCCGTCGATGACCTCCTCGAGCTCCTCCTGCGTGATGGTCTCCGGCAGGTCCCGGCGGATCGAACGGATGCCGACCTGGGCGCAGTCGCGGTGCTTCCCCGCGACATAGGATTTGCTGGCCGGGTCGTCCCCCACGAGGACGGTGCCGAGGCCGGGCTGCACGCCGCGGGCGGCGAGCCCGCGGACCCGCACGGCGAGCTCGTCCTTGATCGCGGCGGCCGTGGCCTTGCCGTCGAGGACGCGGGCAGTAGTGGTGCTCATGAACGTTCTCCGGTCGTTTCGGGGGTCTCGATCAGTTCAAGAAGGAATGCCTTCCCGCGGTCACAGCACCCGGTGAAGCAGCATTCCGCGCTGGGAATGTCGAACTCCCCGGACGCCGCCCGGGAGGAGGCGGCGCCCGCGGGGAGTTCTCCTACCACTCCTCGTGGCCCGGGTACAGCGGGAAGTTGGCGGCGAGCGCCGATACCCGTGCCCGCAGGGCGGCGACGTCGGGGGACGGCTTGAGTGCGGCGGCGATGATTTCGGCGACCTCGGTGAACTCGACGGCACCGAAGCCGCGCGTGGCCAGCGCCGGGGTGCCGATGCGCAGCCCGGAGGTGACCATGGGAGGCCGCGGGTCGAAGGGAACGGCGTTGCGGTTGACGGTGATGCCGACCGAGTGGAGGAGGTCCTCCGCCTGCTGCCCGTCGAGGCTCGAGTTGCGGAGGTCGACAAGCACCAGGTGCACGTCCGTGCCGCCGGTCAGGACGGAGACGCCGTGCTCGGTGACGTCGGACCCGGTAAGGCGTTCGGCGATGATCCGGGCGCCCTCGAGAACCCGCTCCTGGCGTTCCTTGAATTCGGCGGATCCCGCGATCTTGAAGGCGGTGGCCTTGGCGGCGATCACGTGCATCAGCGGCCCGCCCTGCTGGCCGGGGAAGACGCTCGAGTTGAGCTTCTTGGCCCAGTCCTGCTTGGCCAGGATGACTCCGGAGCGCGGGCCGGCGAGGGTCTTGTGCACGGTCGAGGTCACCACGTCGGAGTACTGGACCGGGCTGGGGTGCAGGTCCGCGGCGACGAGCCCGGCGAAGTGGGCCATATCGGTCCACAGCAGCGCACCCGTCTCGTCGGCGATGGAGCGGAACGCCTCGAAGTCGAGGTGGCGCGGGTACGCGGACCAGCCGGCGATGAGGACGTCGGGCTTCTCGGCGAGCGCCTGGGCGCGGACCCGGTCCATGTCGAGCCGGTGGGTGTCCTCCTCGACACCGTAGGCGGCGACCTCGTAGAGCTTGCCGGAGAAGTTCAGCTTCATGCCGTGGGTGAGGTGCCCGCCGTGGGCCAGTGAGAGGCCCATGATCTTGTCGCCCGGCTTGATCATGGCGGCGAGGGCGGCGGCGTTGGCCTGCGCTCCCGAGTGCGGCTGCACGTTGGCGTACTCGGCGCCGAACAGCTCCTTGACGCGGGAAATGGCGAGGTTTTCGGCGACGTCGACGTGCTCGCAGCCGCCGTAGTAGCGGCGTCCCGGGTAGCCCTCGGCGTACTTGTTGGTCAGGACCGAGCCCTGGGCCTCAAGCACGGCGCGGGGTGCGAAGTTTTCGGAGGCGATCATTTCGAGGGTGTCCCGCTGGCGGCTCAGCTCGTCGCGCAGGACTGCGGCGATCTCCGGGTCGATCTCGGACAGCGGGGCGTTGGTGACGGAATCGGTCAGGGGCGAAGTGGTCACGAAAGGTCCTTCGGTGGTGGGGTGCTTTACAGCTCAGGCTACCCGCAGCACTGTGGTGCAGCCCACTCGGGACGGCGCGCAGCGGCGGAAGTAACCCCCGGCCCAGGCGTGCGATCCGTGGTTGGCACAGTGCCCCGCAGGGTCTTTTGGGCCCTCGCCCGGCTCCCTGCAGTGCGTGCCGCTTCCCGGTGGTTGCCCACCCTACGCCAGTCGCGGCGCCACCTATCCTAGCCGCAGCGCTCCGGACGGTGCCACCCGGGCCGGTGGATCCCGGCGCACCTTACGCTGTCGTCCGCAGTCCCGGCGGCGGTCCCGGCAGCGGCGTGGGCGGCGGCTCCAGCGCCGTGTCTGGCGCCGTAGCGGCGTGGGTACCGGCCTGCCGCCGGGGAGGCCTTTCCGGCGATGTGATGCTCCTCATGGAGGGCTCCGTTTGGGGCCGGCGCCGGAATACCCGTGGATTTGGGCCGGTTGCACCGTTCACATGCCCGGTCTCAGCCGGGCCGATGGATGCCGGTGCCGACGCCGGTGGAACAGGGCGGGATAGTGGACAACGAAGTGCGCGAGACGGATATCGTCGTCATCGGGGCAGGCCAGGCCGGCCTGAGCAGTGGGTACTACCTGCGCAGGCGCGGGATCGAGCCGGGCAGCGGGTTCGTGATGCTCGATGCGAACGACGGCCCCGGAGGCGCCTGGCGCCACCGCTGGCCATCGCTGACGTTCGATGCCGCCCACGGACTCCACCCGCTGCCGGGCCTGCCCTTCGAAACCCCCGACCCGAAGGAGCCGTCCTCGGCCGTCGTGACCCGCTACTACGGCGCCTATGAGGCGGAGTTCGGGCTCCCGGTGATCCGCCCGGCGCGGGTGGCCCGGGTGGAACGCATCGACGGTGGGGAAGGCCTCGAGGTCACGGGCCGCGAGGGCATCTCCTGGCGGGCGCGGGCCGTCATCAATGCCACCGGAACCTGGGACAGCCCCTACCTGCCCTACTATCCGGGGCGGGAGCTCTTTCGCGGCCAGCAGCTTCACACCCACGGGTTCCGCGCCGCCTCCGACTTCACCGGCAAACGGGTCCTCGTGGTCGGCGGAGGGACCTCGGCCGCCCAGTTCCTGCTCCAGCTCAATGACGCCGGCGCCAGCACGGTCTGGAGCACCCGCCGGCCCGTGGAATGGTTCGACCGCGACTTCACCCCGGAATGGGGGCGGGACATCGAGGCCGCCGTCAACGCCCGCACCCGCGCCGGGCTTCCACCGAAGAGTGTGGTGGGCACCACGGGCATTTCCCGTACGGCGCAGTATGCGGCCGGCATCGAGGCGGGAATCCTCGTCTCCCGCGGGCCGATGCGGCGGCTCACCGAACACGGCGTCGAACTTGAGGACGGCACCTACGAACCCGTCGACGTCGTGCTTTGGGCCACCGGTTTCCGGGCCTCGATCGACCACCTGGCCCCGCTGCACCTGCGCGAGCCCGGCGGGGGCATCCGCATGGACGGCGTCCGGGTGATGCGCGAGGACCGCCTCCTGATGGTCGGCTACGGTGCATCCGCCTCCACGGTGGGGGCCACCCGCGCGGGCCGCGCCGCCGCCCTGGCTGCGCTGAAGGTTCTTGGCTCCCGGGAACCGGTGCCTGCCCGGTAGCCCGGGACCCCGGTAGCCTTGGACGGTGACCGCACCAGCATCGAGTTCCTATTCCCTCACGCTCTCCTGCCCCGACCGGCCGGGCATCGTCCACGGTGTGTCCGGGGCCCTCGTCGCCGCCGGCGCGAACATCACCGAGTCCCAGCAGTACGGGAGCCCGGACACGGGCACCTTCTTCATGCGCGTGGCGCTGGCCACGGACGCCGGTGAGGCCGAACTGCGCCGGCAGCTGGAGCCGGTCGCCGGTTCCTTCGGCATGGACTGGGAGCTCAACGTCGACGGCACGCCCACCCGCACGCTGATCCTGGTCTCGAAGGCCGCCCACTGCCTCAACGACCTGCTGTTCCAGCACCGCTCCGGCACGCTGCCCATCGAGGTTCCGGTGATCGTCTCGAACCATCCCGATCTTGCCGACCTCGCCGCGTTCTACGGAGTGGAGTTCCACCACATCCCCGTGACCCCGGAGACGAAGGAGGACGCCGAGGAGCAGCTGCGCGCGCTCATCCTTGAACACCGGATCGACCTCGTGGTGCTCGCGAGGTACATGCAGATCCTCAGCGACGGGCTCTGCGCCGACCTGCGCGGGCGCGCCATCAATATCCACCACTCCTTCCTGCCCTCCTTCAAGGGGGCGCGCCCCTACCACCAGGCGCACGCCCGCGGCGTGAAGCTGATCGGCGCCACGGCGCACTACGTCACCGGGGCGCTTGACGAGGGCCCGATCATCGAACAGGAGGTGATCCGGGTCGACCACGCCCGCAGCGTCGAACAGTTCGTGGCCATCGGGCGGGAGCTGGAGGGCCGCGCCCTGGTGCAGGCCGTGCAGTGGCACGCCGAACATCGGGTCCTGCTCGACGGGCAACGGACCATCGTCTTCAACTAGGGTGGTTACCTATAGTAGGTTGCGAGAAGGATGCGTTGATGTGAAGACCGGGACAGGTGACGTCATGAGGGAAACAGGTCCGCGCAGGCTTTCCAGGGCGGACCGCCGGCAACAGCTGCTTGAAACGGCGTTGCTGATCGTGCGCGAGGAAGGCGCGGATCGGCTGACGCTGGGACATCTGGCGGCCCGGGCTGGAGTATCCAAACCCATCGCGTACGAGCATTTCGGCAGCCGCTCCGGTCTGCTGATCGAGCTGTACAGGTCTCTCGACGGCGACCAGGTGCGGAAGCTCCGGACAGCGTTGGCGGATGGGGCGGGTACGCTCCAGGACACTGCCGTTCTCCTGGCGACCACTTACATCCATTGCGCTGCCGATACCAACGGTGATTGGCAGGCTGTCGGCGCGGCTTTGGCCGGCAGCGATGAGAAGGATGCCGTTCTCCAGGAAATGATCGATGGTTACGTGTTGCTGTTTGCCACGGCTTTGGCTCCCCACACCCCGCTGGGGCCAAAGGAGCTCGAGCTGCGCTGCATCGGACTGGTGGGTGCCGGCGAAGCGCTGGCTGCCGCGATGGTGCGGGGCGGCTGCAGTGAGATCGAAGCCGCACATACTTTCGCGACGCTGATCCCCGCCGGGCTGGCAGCCTTCGGTGACCGCGTGTCGACGTCGTCGCTGCGATGAACCCGATCCGCCGGGCCAATTGACCTACACCGGCAGGCGATCAGCCGTGGTTATCGCCTGAGCAATGTTCTGCGCAAGCTGTTTTGTCTCTTCGGCAAGGGCTGTGGCCGTCTTCGTCTCGGAGTCATAGAGGTACCGGGTCGACCCCCGCCGGGCTCCGCAGAAATCCACAATTCCGTGTTCGATCTGCGTGCTGAGGGAGGTCCCGTACCCGTGTCGCTGATAATCGTCGGCGTCACCTCCGGCGATCGGAACCAGGTGGATGGTCAGTCGTTGCAGCTTCGGCGTCAGCGGCCCGCCTTCCGGTTGGTCAAAGGCCCAGCCATTGACAAAGACGCGGTCGATCCAGCCCTTGAGCAGCGCCGGCATCGACCACCAGTACACCGGGAAAACCAGGATGAGATGCTGGACCCGATCAAGGCGTTTCTGCTCGGCGGCTACGTCGCCGGGCACTGCGGCGCCCCGGCGGTAAGCCGAGCGATCACCGGCGTTGAACCGCGGATCGAACTTTTCGGCAGCGAGATCGGCCACCTCGCTCGATACGCCGCCGTCGGTGAGCGCATCACCAACCTCTGCAGCGACCGAATGACTGAGCGAACGCAGATCAGGGTGAGCAATGACGATCAGGGCCCGCGTCATAACCTTCTCCTTCGACATACTGAGTAACCTACCATCGGTAAGTTACTAATAGTAGGATACAGCGGCCAGGGTGGCAAGGAAGGCTCCAGCGCGGATTGCGGGACGGCGGAACGACGGGCGGAACCTGCTGCTGGACCCGACCTGGAGCCCTATGCTGGCCGTATGGCCCACCTCATCAGCATCAACGGAACCAGTCCAAGCATCGCCGGCACGGCATTCACGGCACCCACCGCCTCGATCATCGGTGATGTGGCGCTCGGTGAGTCGGCCAGCGCCTTCTATGGGGTCAGCGTGCGCGCCGATACCGCGCCCATCCGGGTGGGCCAGGGAAGCAACCTCCAGGACAATGTGGTGGTCCATGCCGATCCGGGCTTCCCCGCGACCATCGGCAGCGGAGTCAGCGTCGGCCACGGCGCCGTGGTCCACGGCTGCACCATCGAAAACGACTGCCTGATCGGCATGAACGCCACGGTGCTCAACGGGGCGGTCATCGGTTCGGAATCGCTGGTGGCCGCCGGCGCCGTCGTGCTCGAGGGGACGGTCGTCCCGCCCCGCTCGCTCGTGGCCGGCGTCCCCGGGAAGGTCCGACGGCCGCTCTCCGACGAAGAGGTGGCCGGGATCCGGGAGAACGCTTCGAGCTACCGCAGGTTGGCACGGCAGCACCAAGCTGCGTTAACTTCTTGACTACAAACGGGCGCTGAGGCACCCTTGGATACATGCGCGTAGAACCCGCCTCGACGACGAGGATCCATCCCGGCGCACTGCTTCCGCGGCCGGGATCCCAGTCAGCACTCCGGGAACAGAACCAGCAGCGCATCATCCGGGCCCTGGTCAACGGAGGCCCCCAGACGCAGGCAGAACTTGCCCGCCAGACCGGGCTCTCGACCGCCACGGTCTCGAACATCGTCAAGGTGATGGCCGGGAGCGGGGTCGTCACCACCGCCCCCACCACGAGTTCGGGGCGGCGGGCCCTGTCCGTCATCCTCAATGACAACGGATCGGTCGCCGCCGGAATCGACATCGGCCGCCGTCATGTGCGGGTGGTGCTCGCGGGGCTCGACTACCGCATCCTGCGCGAGCAGGCCGCAGCCCTGCCCCTCGGGCACAGCGCGGCGGAGGGCCTTCGGGTCGCCGCCGGCCTGCTCGACACGGTGCTGAGCCAGGCCGGCATCTCCCGCTCCGCGGTGCTCGGCGCAGGCATCGGCATCCCGGGCCCGATCGACCGGCGCACCGGCACGGTGGTGCAGGGCGCGATCCTGCCCGAGTGGGTCGGGATCAACATCCGGGAGACCTTCGGGGCCCGGCTTGGCATGCCCGTCTACATCGAGAACGACGCCAACCTCGGCGCCCTGGCCCAGATCACCTGGGGCCAGCACAGCCGGGTGGAGAACCTCATGTTCATGAAGGTGGGCTCCGGCATCGGGGCGGGCATGATCCTCAACGGCGCGCTCTTCTACGGCAATGTGGGGATCACCGGCGAGCTGGGGCACACAACGATCAGCGAGCACGGGCTGGTGTGCCGGTGCGGCAACCGCGGCTGCCTCGAGACCGTCGCCTCGACCTCCACCATGATCGAACTGCTCAACCGCGGCTCCGGCCAGCCGGTGGACACCCAGGGCATCGTCGAACTGGCCCTGGGCGGCGACACCGCGGCCCTGCGCGTGATCGACGACGCCGGGCTGGCCATCGGGCGGGCCGTGGCACATGTGGCGAACCTCATCAATCCCGAGGTGGTCGTGATGGGCGGGCCCCTGACGGGGCTCGGGGACATCCTGCTGAACCCCATCCGCCGCGGCCTCCTGCGCCACTCCGTCCCCATCGTTGGGGAGACGACGAGCGTTCACATGTCCGCCCTCGGTGACCGGGCCGAGGCGCTCGGGGGCGCCGCCGTCGTCCTGTCACAGCCTGCACGCGCGGCCATCCCCCTGGTCCCCTCGTAACTGTTAGGAGTCAAAACCCTGCGTCTTGCGTTCAAGACTTGACGGCAAGCGTGGGGGCAGGGTTCAATTCTTTTGGGTCGCTTGGAGGGCCCGTTACGAGACAACGCCGTCATTGCCGGGAGGCTTCAATGGAGAACCACACAATCCTTGAGATGCGATCGATCACCAAGGAATTCCCTGGCGTCAAGGCCCTCTCCGATGTTTCGATCACTGTGCGTGCCGGCGAGATCCATGCGATCTGCGGCGAGAACGGCGCCGGCAAGTCCACCCTGATGAAGGTCCTCTCCGGCCTCTACCCCTACGGGGACTACTCCGGATCGATCATCTTCCAGGGCGAGGAGGTCCAGTTCAAGGACATCCGCTCCAGCGAGGCCGCCGGCATCGTCATCATCCACCAGGAACTGGCCCTCATTCCCGAGCTCTCCATCGCCGAAAACATCTTCCTGGGCAACGAGCCGACCCGCTTCGGAGTCATCGACTGGGACAAGGTCAACCGTGAAACCCTCGAACTGATGGCCCGGGTGGGACTCTCCGAGGACCCCACCACCAAGATCAAGGACATCGGCGTCGGCAAGCAGCAGCTCGTCGAGATCGCCAAGGCGCTCAGCAAGTCGGTCAGGCTGCTCATCCTCGACGAGCCCACCGCCGCCCTGAACGAGACCGACTCCCAGCACCTCCTGGACCTCATGTCCGGGCTGCGCTCCAAGGGCATCTCGTGCATCATGATCTCCCACAAGCTCAACGAGATCGAGCAGATCGCCGACTCGATCACGATCATCCGCGACGGCAAGTCGATCGAGACCCTCCATGTAAAGGAGGACGGCGTCGATGAGGACCGCATCATCCGCGGCATGGTCGGCCGTTCGCTCGAATCCCGCTTCCCGGACCACACCCCAAAGCTGGGCGAGGTGTTCTTCGAGGTGCGCGACTGGACCGTCGGCCACCCCTCGGTCCCGGACCGGCTCGTCGCCAAGGGGTCGAACTTCCACGTGCGACGCGGTGAGATCGTCGGCTTCGCCGGCCTCATGGGCGCCGGGCGCACCGAACTCGCGCGCTCCGTCTTCGGCCGCTCCTACGGAAACTTCAAGTCCGGCCAGATCTTCATCAACGGCAAGGAGGTGACGCTGAAGTCGGTTCCCCAGGCCATCGAGGCCGGTCTGGCGTACGTCACCGAGGACCGCAAGTCCCTCGGCCTGAACCTGCTCGACGACATCAAGTCGACCACCGTCTCGGCGAACCTGAAGAAGATCACCCGCAACCTCGTCGTCGACAAGGACGAGGAGTTCCGGATCGCCGAGGAATACCGGAAATCGCTGCGCACGAAGACGCCGAGCGTCAATGAAGGCGTCGCAAAGCTCTCGGGCGGGAACCAGCAGAAGGTGGTCCTGTCGAAATGGATGTTCACCGATCCCGAACTGCTCATCCTCGATGAGCCCACCCGCGGGATCGACGTCGGCGCCAAGTTCGAGATCTACGGGATTATCCAGCGCCTCGCGTCGCAGGGCAAGGGAGTCATCGTCATCTCGTCGGAGCTTCCCGAACTGCTCGGGCTGTCCGACCGTATCTACACGATTTTCGAGGGTGCCATCACGGGTGAGATTTCCCGGGAGGACGCCAGCCAGGAATCCCTCATGAAACTGATGACCGCCAGCAAAAAAGCTGCCTGACCGAAGCCCCTAGGACGCTAACCATGAATTCCATCAAGAAAATCTTCGGCGGAGACACCCGCCAGTTCGGGATGATCTTCGCGTTGATCGCGCTGGTCATCTTCTTCCAGTGGCAGACCGGAGGCAAGACGCTCACCTCCGGCAACATGATGAACCTCTTCAACGGCAACTCCTACATCCTGATCCTCGCGATCGGGATGGTGCTGGTCATCATCGCCGGGCACATCGACCTCTCCGTGGGGTCCGTGGCGGCCTTCGCCGGGATCGTCGTGGCCATCGCCATGCGCGACTGGGGCCTGCCGTGGTTCGGCGGGATCCTCGTCGGCCTGCTCCTGGGCGCGGTGATCGGGGCCTGGCAGGGCTTCTGGGTCGCGTACGTCGGGATACCGGCGTTCATCGTCACCCTGGCCGGCATGCTGCTTTTCCGCGGCGCCAACCAGTTCGTCGGCAAGTCCAACACCGTCCCCGTGCCCGAACCCTTCCAGTACATCGGTTCCGGCTACCTCCCCGAGGTCGGCCCGGTCACCGGGTACAACAACCTCACCGTCCTGCTGGGTCTGCTCCTCGTCGCCTTCGTCATCTACAGCGAGCTCCGCAGCCGCAAGCGTCTGGCCCGGGTCGGCGCCGAGGTCCCCGAGATGTGGGTCTCCCTCGTGAAGGTCGGCCTGATCTCCGCAGCCATCCTGTACGCGACCTATCTGTTCGCCACCGGCCGCCCCGGCACCTCCTTCCCCGTCCCCGGCCTGATCCTCGCCGCCCTGGTGGTCATCTTCGGCTTCATCTCCAACAAGACCATCGCCGGCCGCCACGTGTACGCCGTCGGTGGCAACCGGCATGCCGCTGAACTCTCCGGAGTCCAGAGCAAGAAGGTCAACTTCATGGTCATGATGAACATGTCCATCCTCGCGGCCCTCGCCGGCATGATCTTCGTCGGGCGCTCCACCGCTTCCGGCCCGTTCGACGGCGTCGGCTGGGAGCTTGACGCGATCGCCGCGGTCTTCATCGGTGGCGCAGCGGTGACCGGCGGCGTGGGCACGGTCATCGGCTCAATCATCGGCGGCCTGGTGATGGCCGTACTGAACAACGGCCTGCAGCTGCTGGGCATCGGCGCGGACATGACCCAGATCATCAAGGGTCTCGTGCTGCTCGTCGCCGTCGCCTTCGACGTCTACAACAAAACCCAGGGCAAGCCCTCGATCACCGGCCTCCTGACCCGCAACTTCGGCAACAGGTCCAAGCCGGACCAGCCGAGCGAGGTGCGCAGCCCCGACAGCGAGCAGGCGATCTCCACCAAGGAGGTCATCTCCAAGTCCTGACGGCCGGCACCTTCACGGTGGCGTCCGACAAGTTTCAACCGTCCGAAAAAAGCAAGCTAAAGAAAGAGAATGGAATGCGTAATTTCGCAAAATCCTTTGCGGCAGTCGCTGCAATCTCGGCGCTCGCGCTGACCTCCTGTGGCCGTGAAGATCCGGGCACCGGCAACGAGGGCGGCGGTGGCGGCGGCGGCGAAGCGGCCTCCGGAGGCTTCGAGGAGGGTGCCCCAATCGGCGTCGCCCTGCCCCAGAAGACCTCGGAGAACTGGGTCCTGGCCGAGCAGCTGTTCAACGACGGCCTGACCGAGGCCGGTTACGAGCCCGACGTGCAGTTCGCCAACGGCGGCGTCTCGGAGCAGCAGAACCAGATCAACTCCATGATCACCAACGGCGTCGAGGTCCTGATCGTCGGTGCCATCGACGGCGCCCAGCTGGGCAGCCAGCTGCAGGAGGCCGCCGATGCCGGCATCACCGTCATCGCGTATGACCGCCTCCTGACCAACACGGAGAACGTCGACTACTACGTGGCCTACGACAACTTCCAGGTCGGCGAGCTCCAGGGCCAGGCCCTGCTCGACGGAATGGCCGAGAAGGGTGAAGGCCCGTACAACATCGAGCTGTTCGCCGGGTCCCCCGATGACGCCAACGCCCAGGTCTTCTTCGACGGTGCGATGAGCATCCTCCAGCCGAAGATCGACGACGGCACGCTGAACGTCGTCTCCGGCCAGGTCGAGTTCAACCAGGCCGTCACCCAGGGCTGGAAGGCGGAGAACGCCCAGCGCCGCATGGACACCCTGCTCTCCGGCAACTACGACTCCGAGGAACTCCACGGCGTCCTGTCCCCCAACGACACCCTGGCCCGCGCCATCCTCAACTCGGTGAAGGACGCTGGCAAGGACATCCCCGTCGTCACCGGCCAGGACTCCGAGGTTGAATCGGTGAAGTCGATCATCGCCGGCGAGCAGTACTCGACCATCAACAAGGACACCCGCGACCTGGTGGAGCACTCCATCACCATGGTCGAAGGCCTTGCTGCCGGCGAGGAGCTGGAAGTCAACGACGAAGAGTCCTACGACAACGGCGTGAAGGTCGTTCCGGCCTACCTGCTCGAGCCGCAGATCGTCACCAAGGAAAACGCAGCAGAGGCCTACGCCGACGATCCCACGCTCTCCGAGCTCGTCAAGTAACCTCCCAGGATCCGGCCCGGCAACGGGCTGAACGGGGAATCCCGGTACCGCCTTGGCGGTACCGGGATTTCTTTTTGCCCGCCGGACACCGGACCGGACCGGACAACTGACTGAATAACCGGCTGGACAACCGACCAGACGGCGGTGCGGGCCCGGATACGGTGCGGGCCGGAGACAGCGGCGCTGGACCGCGGCGGCTTTCGCCGAAAGGATGAGGTCATGACACCTCACCAGCGATTCGTTGTCCAGCCTCCCTGCGCCGTGCCCGGGGCGCCCAGCCCCCTGGCGGCCACCGGCCGCCCCCTGCGGTGGGGAGTCGTGGCCACCGGCGGCATCGCCTCGAAGGTCACCGCCGACATCGCCCTGCTCGAGGACGCCGTCCTGCATGCCGTAAGCTCCCGCAGCGCCGACCGGGCCCGGGAGTTCGCCGAACGTTTCGGTTTCGCCGCCAGCTACGGGGACGACGGCGGGGTGCCCGGCTACCAGCAGCTCTTCGACGACCCGGACGTCGACGTCGTCTACGTCACCACGCCGCACGCACAGCACTTCGAGGTGGCCCGGGCCGCCCTGGCCGGCGGCAAGCACGTCCTGTGCGAGAAGCCCTTCACCGTCAACGCGGCCGAGGCCGGCGCCCTGATCGATCTCGCCGCAGCCCGCGGCCTATTCCTGATGGAGGCGGTGTGGACGCGCTTCCTGCCCAGCGTCAACCGCGCCCTGGACATTCTCGCCTCCGGCGAACTGGGCGAAATCCGCTGGGTGCAGGCCGACCTCGGCTTCCCCGCCGGCTACAACCCGTCAAGCCGGATCTGGGACCCGGCCGCCGGCGGCGGAGCGCTGCTCGACCTCACCGTGTACCCCCTCACGTGGGCCGTCGGTGCCCTCGGCTTCCCCTCGTCGGTCTCCGCCTCCGGGGAACTGAACGGGGACGGTGTGGACGTCCAGAACGCCGTGACGCTCAGCTACGAAGGGGGCGCCCAGGCCCAGCTGACCTCCTCCCTCGGCGCCCTGGGCCCGGCCGCCGCCACCGTGGCCGGCAGCGGCGGCTGGCTGCGCACCGGCGGCGGGCCGCTCCACAACCCGCGCGAGCTCACGGTCCAGCCGCAGGGCGGCGAGCTGCGGACCGAAACCTTCGACTCCGTGGGTGCCGGGTACACCTACGAGCTGCGGGAGACCACCCGCTGCATCCAGGCCGGGCTGCTCGAGAGCCCCACCATGCCGCTGGCGGACACGCTCACCACCATGCACCTGCTTGACGGCGTCCGGGCCCAGCTGGGGCTGCGCTACGCCAACGATTCGGTGTAGCGCCGTCCGTTCAACCCAAAAGGCCGCCCCCGCGGAGGCGGGAGCGGCCTTTTGATTGATCGGTTGCCGGGCGTTGCAGCCGGGCAGCCCGTCAGGCGGCGAGGATCGCCAGGACCTCCTGGAGCTTCTGCGACGGACGCATCGCGGAGGCCACCTTGGTGACGTCGGGGTGGTAGTAACCGGCGATGTCAACGGGCGAACCCTGCACGGCGAGGAGTTCGTCGACGATCGTGTCCTCATTGGATGCCAGCGCCTCGGCCACCACGGAGAAGGCCTGCGCCAGTTCGGTGTCCTCGGTCTGCTGGGCGAGTTCCTGCGCCCAGTACCGCGCCAGGTAGAAGTGGCTGCCGCGGTTGTCGATCTCGCCGACCCGGCGGCTCGGCGACTTGTTCTCGAGCAGGAACGTGCCGGTGGCCCGGTCAAGGGTGTCGGCGAGGATCTGCGCGCGCGCATTTCCGGTCGACACCGCGAGGTGCTCGAAACTCACGGCGAGGGCGAGGAACTCGCCGAGGCTGTCCCAGCGGAGGTGGTTTTCCTTCAGGAACTGCTGGACGTGCTTCGGCGCCGACCCGCCGGCGCCGGTCTCGAAGAGTCCGCCGCCGTTCATGAGGGGAACCACCGAAAGCATCTTGGCGCTGGTCCCCAGTTCGAGGATGGGGAACAGGTCCGTGAGGTAATCGCGCAGGACGTTGCCTGACACCGAGATGGTGTCCTCTCCCCTGCGGATCCGCTCCAGCGTGAAGGCCGTGGCCTTCTCCGGGGTCATAATCTCGAGCTGCAGGCCCTCGGTGTCGTGCTCCCCGAGGTACTCCCGGACCTTGGCGATGAGGGTGGCGTCGTGGGCGCGGGACTCGTCGAGCCAGAACACGGCGGGCGTTCCCGACGCACGCGCGCGCGTCACGGCGAGCTTGACCCAGTCGCGGATGGGCGCATCCTTGGTCTGGCAGGCCCGCCAGATGTCACCCGGCTGGACCTCGTGCTCGAGAAGGACGGTTCCCTCGCTGTCGAGGACCTGCACGGTGCCGGCGTCCTGAATCTCGAAGGTCTTGTCGTGGCTGCCGTATTCCTCGGCGGCCTGCGCCATCAGTCCGACGTTCGGGACGGTGCCCATGGTGGTGGGGTCGAAGGCGCCGTTGGCCCGGCAGTCATCGAGGACGGCGGTGTAGATGCCGGCGTAGCTGCTGTCGGGGATGACTGCGAGCGTGTCGGCTTCCGACCCGTCCGGTCCCCACATGTGTCCGGAGCTGCGGATCATCGCCGGCATGGAGGCGTCAACGATCACGTCGCTGGGGACGTGGAGGTTGGTGATGCCCTTGTCCGAGTCGACCATGGCCAGCTTCGGGCCCTCGGCCATGCCCTTCTCGATGGCGGCCTTCACTCCGTCGCGCACGTCGGCGGGCAGCTTGTCGAGGCCGTTGAGGATCGAGGCGAGCCCGTTGCTCGGGCTGAGGCCGGCGGCGGCCAGCTGGTCGCCGTAGGTGGCGAACAGCTCGGGCAGGAAGGCCTTCACCACGTGCCCGAAGATGATGGGGTCCGAGACCTTCATCATCGTGGCCTTCAGGTGCACCGAGAACAGCAGGTCCTCCTGCTTCGCGAGGGCGACCTGTGCCTTCAGGAACGCGTCGAGGGCGGCCGCGCGCATCACGGTGCCGTCCACCACCTCACCGGCGAGGACGGGGACGGACTCCTTCAGGACGGTGGTGGCGCCGTCGGCGTCGACGAACTGGATCCGGAGGGTGTCCTCGGCGTCGAGCACGACCGACTTCTCGTTCGACCGGAAGTCGTCGGCACCCATGGAGGCCACGCGGGTCTTCGACTCCGGCGTCCAGGCGCCCATGCTGTGGGGGTTCTGGCGGGCGAAGTTCTTCACCGAGGCGGGGGCCCGCCGGTCCGAGTTGCCTTCGCGCAGGACGGGGTTGACGGCGCTGCCCTTGACCTTGTCGTAGCGGGCGCGGGCTTCCTTCTCCTCGTCGGTGGAGGGGGAGTCCGGATAGTCGGGCAGCGCGTAGCCCTGGCCCTGCAGCTCGGCGATCGCGGCCTTCAGCTGTGGGATCGAGGCGCTGATGTTGGGCAGCTTGATGATGTTCGCCTCGGGGGTCTTTGCGAGGGCACCGAGTTCGGCCAGCGCGTCGGGCACCTGCTGGTCCTCGGTGAGGCGGTCGCCGAAGAGCGAGAGGATGCGGCCCGAGAGCGAGATGTCGCGGGTTTCGATGTCCACTCCGGCCGTCGAGGCGAACGCCTCGATGATCGGCAGGAATGAGTACGTTGCCAGCATGGGCGCTTCATCGGTGTGGGTGTAAATGATCTTGGCCATTGGCGTCTCCCTGGGAGTCTTCGGATGCGGAGTCTTCGGATGCTGTGGATTGTGGGTATTCCTCGGTTCCAACCTACCCGAGGGGCCCGCCGGGGCTAGTGGAAGAAGTGCCGTGCGCCGGTGAAGTAGAGGGGAACCCCCGCTGCGTTCGCGGCGTCGATGACTTCGGAGTCACGCACCGATCCCCCGGGCTGGACGACGGCGCGCACTCCGGCGTCGAGCAGGACCTGCAGGCCGTCGGCGAAGGGGAAGAAGGCGTCGGAGGCGGCGACCGACCCGCGGGCGCGCTCGACGCCGTCGCCGGCGAGCGTGTTGGCCCGCTCCACGGCCAGCCGGCAGGAGTCGAGGCGGTTGACCTGGCCCATGCCGACGCCGACCGAGGCGCCGTCGGCGGCAAGCAGGATGGCGTTCGACTTCGCGGCCCGGCAGGCGCGCCAGGCGAAGGCGAGGTCGGCGAGGGTTGCCTCGTCGACCGCCTCACCGGCGGCGAGGGTCCAGTTCGCGGGGTCGTCGCCGTCGGCCTGCAGCGCGTCGGCCTGCTGGACGAGTACGCCGCCGGAGACCTGGCGCAGCTCCACCGGCTCGCGGCGGTAGCCCTCGGGCAGGACGAGGAGGCGGATGTTCTTCTTCTGGGAGAGGATCTCCACGGCCTCGGGGGCGAAGGCCGGGGCGATCACGACCTCGGTGAAGATGTCCTTCACGGCCTCGGCCATGCGGGCGCTCACCTCGCGGTTGGCGGCGATCACGCCGCCGAAGGCCGACACCGGGTCGCAGGAGTGCGCCTTGGCGTGGGCGTCGGCGATCGGGTCCTCGGCGCCGGCGGCACCGACGGCGACGCCGCATGGGTTGGCGTGCTTGATGATCGCCACTGCGGGCTCATCGAAATCGAAGGCGGCGCGCAGGGCGGCGTCGGCGTCGACGAAGTTGTTGTAGCTCATGGCCTTGCCGTGCAGCTGGGTGGCCTGGGCAATGCCCGGGGCCGCTGCCTTGTCGGCGTACAGGGCCGCCGGCTGGTGCGGGTTCTCGCCGTAGCGCAGCACCTCGGAGCGCTCAAGGGCCTGCCCTGCGTAGGCGGGCCACACGGTGTCCCCGGACGGATCCCCCTCGGTGTCGTCGCCGAACTGGGCTGCGGTCCAGGTCGCCACCGCGGTGTCATAGGCGGCGGTGTGCGCGAAGGCCAGCGCCGCGAGGCGGCGGCGGGCGCGGAGGTCGAATCCGCCCTGTTCCGCGGCGGCGACGACGTCGGCGTACCGGGCCGGGTCGACGACGACGGCGACCGAGGGGTGGTTCTTCGCGGCGGAGCGCACCATGGCGGGGCCGCCGATGTCGATCTGCTCGACGACGTCGTCGGGGGCGGCGCCGGAGCGGACCGTCTCGACGAAGGGGTAGAGGTTCACGACGACGAGGTCGAAGGCCTCGACGTCGAGCTCGGCGAGCTGGGCGACGTGCTCCTCGCGGCGGCGGTCGGCAAGGATGCCGGCGTGGATCTTGGGGTGGAGGGTCTTGACCCGGCCGTCGAGGCACTCGGGGAAGCCGGTGACCTCGGACACCTCGGTTACGGGCACCCCGGCCGCGGCGATGCGGGACGCCGTGGAGCCGGTGGAGACGAGGGCCACCCCCGCCGCGGAGAGGCCGCGGGCCAGATCCTCCAGACCGGTCTTGTCGTACACCGAGATCAGGGCCCGGCGGATGGGAACACGGTCAAGATGGGTGGGGCTCACGCAGATCTCCGTACTGTGGCTGTGCGGGGGGTCACTCCAATCCTATAGGCGCACCGGGGAGGGCCGAGGACAGGGCCCCCGCGATGACGGCGTAGAATCGGAGGGCACAGATTATGGTCATCAGGACTTTAACTCGACATTTCTGCGTTGCAGATCACCAGGGACATATTTTTCAGTGCCCCTTCGCGCGGCTGTAGAGTTTCGCGATCACCCCGCCCGTCCAGGAAGGCACCGTGAGCACCTCAATTTCATTACCCACCGGCGACCAGGTGGTCCAGGACCTTCCCTGGCGGTGGCGCGTGCAGGGAAGGATCTTCCTGATCGGCGGCCTCGGCTTCATGTTCGATGCCTGGGACGTCACCCTCAACGGCTACCTCATCCCCCTGCTCTCCGCCGACTGGGGCCTGACGCCCGGTCAGGCGGCCTGGGTTGGCACCTCGAACCTGATCGGCATGGCCCTTGGGGCGTTCGCCTGGGGCTCCATCGCCGACCTCATCGGCCGCCGGACGGCGTTCACCGCGACCCTGCTGATTTTCTCCGTCTTCACCGTCCTCGGCGCCTTCTCCCCCGACATCGTGTGGTTCTCCATCTTCCGCTTCGCGGCGGGGTTCGGCCTGGGCGGCTGTATCCCGGTGGACTACGCCCTGGTCGGTGAGTTCACCCCGCGCAGGCACCGGGGCCGGGTGCTCACCGCCATGGACGCCTGGTGGCCAATCGGAGCCTTCCTCTGCGGCGTGGTCACCACGCTGCTCGTGGCGACCTTCGGGGACTGGCGGTACGCCATGCTGGTGATGGTCCTGCCGGCGCTGCTGGTGTTCTGGGTGCGCCGCTCGGTCCCCGAATCCCCGCTGTACCTGGTGCAGAAGGGCCGTCAGGAGGAGGCCCGGAAGGTCATCGACTCCCTCGTCGAGCGCACCGGCGGCGACAAGGTGGCATGGCGGCTGCCCGAGCCCGGCACAGCGGAGAAATTGACCCTGGGCGGACTCACCGGCCAGTTCTCCGGCATCTGGCGCTACAACTGGCGGCTGACCCTCACGGCCTGGTCGCTCTTCCTGACCATCCTGCTGGTGTACTACGGGGCGCTCACCTGGATGCCGAAGATCCTCATCGAGGCCGGGTACAAGCAGTCGGTCGCATTCATTACGACGGCCGGCATGACCGGCATCGGGCTGTTCGGCGTGATTGCGGCGGCGCTGCTCGTGGAGCGGGTGGGCCGCAAGTGGATCCTCGGGGTCACCGGGCCGCTTTCGGCCGCCGTCCTGGTCGTGTTCGCCCTCACCGTCGAACTGCCCCTGGTGGCGACCCTGTGGCTCCTGGCCTTCGGCTTCCTCATCCAGGTCGCCATCCCGGTGCTCTACACCTACGTCTCGGAGCTCTACCCCACGCACCTGCGCGGCTCGGGGTTCGGCTGGGCCTCGACGGTCTCCCGCGTCGGCGCCGGACTGGTGCCGCTCATCTTCGGGTCCCTGCTCTGGCCCTACCTCGGACTGCCGCTGACCTTCGCACTCACCGGCGCCCTGGTGCTCGCCGCCGTGCTGTGGATGGCGCGCAACGCCCCCGAGACGCGCGGCGCCGAGCTGCCCTAGGGTGCGGCGCGGCGCCGTCGGGCACCCGGCTTACTCCGGCAGCTCGGCCCCGGGGGTCTCCTCCAGCGAGGTGAGCTTCCATGCCCCGTCGGCGTACTTCACCGACGCGGTGTAGATCGTCCCGTCCGGGCTGAACGGCCGGTGCTCGAGGACCTCGCCTTCCGCACCGAAGGCCGTGTACTCCCCGGGGTTGACGGGGAGCAGCGCGCTCACCGCGCCGCCGGCGCCTTCGGGCGAGGTGATGAGGACGTTCTTGACCTTGGGCTGCCCGCCAAGGATCCACCCGCCGTCCCCGTACACCTCCGCGATGCGGCCAACCCGTTCGGCCTCAGCGGCCGCGCCGTCGAGGTGGGCGAGGAGCACCTCCGTATCCCCGGTCTGCAGGGCGTAGGCGGTGAGATCGAAGTAGTGGAACAGGAACGCCCGCGCCCCTTCGTGCGAGTTCTCGGTGACGAGGTCGTTGGACTCCGGCTGGCGGATGTTCGATGCCGGCGCACTCGAGCTGGCCGGCGACGGGGCTGCGGATTCCGGTGCTGCGGCCGGCTGCGAGGGGGCGCCGCAGGCGCTGAGGACGACGGAGGTGGCGAGGGCGGCGGTGAGGACCGCGGTGCGAAGAAGGCTCATTGAGTGTCCCAGGGTGGAAGTGCGGGGCGCCGGGCGCCCGGGGCGTCGGTTCCGCCCGGTCCACACTATCGGTGGCTCAGGGCAACAAGTCAGGAAAACCGGTCCGCTGTGACGGACATCGCATCCCGGTCGGAGGCTCCCGCAGCTAGAGCCACTTCCGGCGGCGGAAGGCCCAGTAGAGGCCGACCCCCATGGCGATCATGAGCAGCAGCGCGAAGGGGTAGCCCAGGACCCAGTGCAGCTCGGGCATGACATCGAAGTTCATCCCGTAGATCGAGGCGACGAGGGTCGGGGCGAAGAGGATCGCCGCCCAGGAGGAGATCCGCTTGACCTCCTCGTTCTGGGCCAGCGACGTCTCCGTCAGCCGGGTCATCTCTTCATTCTGCCGCTGGGCCACGAGCGTTGAGTGGACCGTCAGCAGGCTCTGCAGCAGGGTGCGGAAGGTGTTGACCCGCTCCACGATGCGCAGCACGTGGTCGAGCACATCGCGCAGGCGCCGGGCGAGCTCCCCCTCGCCCCGGAACGCGGTGGAACCGCGCTGCAGCGACTCGATGATGGCCTGGAGCGGCTGGGTGGCCCGCTGGAACTCGATCACCTCCCGGTGGAGTTGATAGATCCGCCGGGACACATCGGGGTCGCCGCCGAAGAGCTCGTTTTCGATCTCGTCGATGTCGTTTTCAAGCCCGTTCACCACCGGCAGGTATTCGTCGACCACCTCGTCGAGGATCGCGTACAGCACCGCCTGGGGGCCCATCGACAGCAGGTCGGGGCTCGCCTCCATGCGCTCGCGCACCGTACCCAGGTCCGGGGACTCAGCGTGCCGGATGGTGACGACGAAGTCGGCGCCCACGAAGACGTGCAGCTCACCGAACTCGACCTTCTCCTCGCGGTCCAGGTACCGGGCCGGGCGCAGCACGACGAACAGCGTCTCGCCGTAGCGTTCGAGCTTCGCACGCTGGTGGCCGTTGGCGGCGTCCTCGACGGCCAGCTCATGCAGCCCGAACTCCCCGGCCACCGCCTGGATCTCGGCGCGGTCCGGTCGGTACAGGCCGATCCAGCCCATGCCTGCGGTCTCACGCATCGCCTCGAAGGTCGAGTCGAGGTTGTCCGGCTCGATCCTCCGCCGGCCGTTGACGTAGACGGCGTTCGCGACCAGCGCGTTCACTGTGCGCTGCCCAGCATCCGCAGGGTTTCGATCAGGAGCCTGCGCTCCTCGACCTTGATCCGTTCATGGAGCGTCTCCTCGGTGTCGTCCGGGAGGACGGCGACGGGCGCCTGGGCGAGGATGGGGCCGGTGTCCACTCCGGCGTCGGCGATCATCACGGTGCACCCGGTGACCTTAACGCCGTAGGCGAGCGCGTCGCGGACCCCGTGGGCGCCGGGGAAGCTCGGCAGCAGCGCGGGGTGGGTGTTGAGGTAGCGGTTGGGGAACCGGTCTAGGAAGCCCTGGTCGACGATCCTCATGAACCCGGAGGAGACGACGTAGTCGGGGGCGTAGGAGGCGACCGCCTCCCCCAGCGCGTCGTTCCAGTCGGAGCGCTCCGGGTAGTCCGCGAAGTCCACGACGAAGGTGGGGATTCCGGCGCGCGCCGCCCGCTCGACGCCGAGGGTCCCGGGGCGGTCGGCGCCGACGGCGGCGATTTCGGCGTCGAGGCCGCCGGAGGCGACCGCGTCGATGACGGCCTGGAGATTGGACCCCGTGCCGGAGACCAGGAGAACGATGCGCATTGCTCCACTGTAGGCGGCACGGTGGGCCCGGCGTAAACCACAGCGGCTAGGGTTGGAGGATGAAACAGCGGCCCTCACCACCGTCCAACGACACATCCGGCCGCCCGCACGGCGCCGGTCCCGGACGGCCCGTCACCGGGGCGGAGCCCGCGCCGGAGGAGGGTGCCCGGGCGCTCCCGATGTGGTTCCTGGTCAGCCTCGTGGCGGCGGTGGCCACCAGTTCGCTCGACCTGCCGTTCAAGGTCCTGGGCCTGGGCTTCAGTGTCCTGGCCCTCGTGCTGGGTATCGCGACCCTGGTGCGGGCGGTGCGGCGCCGGCTGGGCGGGCTGGTGCGCGTCACCGCCGCCGTGGGGGTGGGCCTTGCCGGTTTCCTCGCCCTCTCCACCGCGGTCCTGATCGCCCTGTGGCCGGTCACCGCGAACTACGAGGACTGCATCGACACCGCCCTGACGCTCGAGGCCGAGCGGGCATGCCAGGACCGGCTGCTGACCCTCGACGGGTTCCTTCCGGACTGACGGGTTCCTTTAGGACTGAGCCGGGCGCGTCCTGCGTTCGGAAAGTCAGGCGTCCCGGCGCTGCGGTTCGCGCTCCAGCAGGGGCGCCATGGCATAGCCGAGCACCGCACCGATCCCGACCTCGGCGCCCAGCCACAGGGCGACCGCGAGCGGGTCCGGGCCGAGGTCGGTCAGGCGGCCGATGCCCAGCGACGCCCGTGACAGCAGGGCGAGTGCCGCGCCGCCGAGGCCCGCGAGGAGGCCCACGAACAGTCCGAGGCACACCGTGGAGACGATCGAGGTGAGCCAGCGGGCCGGGGTCTTGAGGCTCAGCCACTCGTCGAAGTGGTTTTCGCCCTCACGGAAGAACCACCAGCCGGCCAGCAGGCCCGCCACGACCGGGAGGGCGAGGGCCGCAAAGCCGTAGTCGAGCGGCCCTGCGGGGAGCGCGCCGAGCACCGGAATGGCAGGCAGCGGCCCGACAGTGCTTGTCAGCGGGCCGAGGGAGCTGCCGGTTCCCAGCGCGAAGCCGGCCCCGGAGGCCCAGGCGAGCGTCCAGATCACGAGGTTCGGCAGGAGGCCGAGCTGCCCGACGGTCAGCACCGCCGACCCGGCGATTCCCGCCTCAAGCCGCTCGTACACGGTGATCACCTCGGCCCAGTGAAGCGCCACGGTGACGGCGAAGAGCACTGCCGACAGGCCCGCCGCCGCGACGACGCCGAGGAACGCCGAGCGCACCACCGACCAGACATAGGATCCGGCCCAGCGCGAGTGCTGGCTGGCCCTGGCGATCCAGGCGGCGGAGTCGACGCCGATGAGCCGGCTCCACGCCCCCGCTTCCCGGTAGGCGCCGGTGACGATGCCCAGCCCGGCCGAGACCGGCGGGATCAGCGCCCCCGCCGTGAGCGATACGGTCACCTCGGCGTTGGTCGAGAAGTACGCGACGGCGAGTCCGACAAGCGCATACACCGAGAGGGCTCCGACGACCGCCTGCCACAGCTGGTCGGTGTAGGAGGCGCGGGCAAGGCGCCGTCCGGCACGCCAGGCGAGAAGGAACGGCACGAGCACCAGCCCGAGCGGAACGGCGTGGAGCAGCCCCGTCGTCGTTCCGGCGATGACGGTGCCGGGCGGGAAGGTGAGCACCAGCGGCACCCCGTGCATCACCAGCCAGGCCTGGCCTGCCGTCTGCGCCGCGGAGGCGGCCTCCCGGTCGGCGAATCCGCCGGTCAACCACACGGCGGCGAGGGGGATCAGCACGAGCGCCGCGGAGATCAGGGCGGCCTGACCGAGCTCAAACACCCCCTGCAGCCAGAGAGGCATGGGAAGGGACGTCGGTCTCCGGCCTGGAAGTTTCATCCCTTCAATGGTGCCACCGGTGCCGCCCGCCGGGGTTCAGCGACTCGGTGCCGGCCCCGGGTCTCAGCCGAGAAGGTCCACGATGCCCTTGACGGTGGCCAGCCCGGCACCGATGAAGGCGATGACGACGACGGCGAAACGCGCGTGGTCGTCCTTGACGAAACGCCCCAGCTTCTCCCCCGTGAAGATGCCGCAGAGGATGACGAGCCCGATCGCGGCCCACATCCAGCCCTCGAGGGCCGGCGCCTGGGTGGGGTCGAGGAGGAGTTTCGTCGCGAGCGTCACGAGTCCGATCACCACGAAGAACGGCTGCAGGGTCGCCGCGAAGGGCCGTTGGGGCCACCGCGAAAGGACCGCGTAGGCGCTCACCGCCGGGCCGCCGACCCCCGCCATCGAGTTGGTGAGTCCCGCGCCGAAGCCCGCAAGGACCTTCGGCAGATTTCCGGTGACGACGACCTCCGAGCGCTGCAGCACCAGGGAGATGGTGAGCGCAAGAAGCACGACGCCGCCGACCGTCACCGCGAGGGGCGCCGGAGGCACAGCGACGGCGAAAAAGGAACCGGGGATGGATCCGAGGAGGGACGGGACGACGAGCCAGCGGAACATGCTCCAGTCGATGTCGCGCCACACCCGCCCCACGATGATGGCCGAGGAGACGACACCGCAGATATTGACGAGAAGGACCCCCTCGTGGGGGCCAAGGATCAGCACGAGGAACGGCGCGATCAGCAGCGCGAACCCGAGTCCGGCAATACGCTGGGCGATCGCTCCGGCGAAGATCGCACCGAGCACGACGCAGAACAGTCCGAGGGTCACCATCACCACAGTACGCAGGGGCGGGCCGTCGGGACGCCCCCACCGGCCCCCGGGAGTACCCTGAATCCATGACATTGCTCACCACAGCCCTCGACACTGCGGACTGGCGGAAGTCGGTTTTCGACCTTTACTCGGCGGTCCGCCGACGTGCCGCCGAGGATTCCCCGGAAGCGGCGCATGCGCTCTGGCGGGACGGCCGGGACCGGCTGCTGGGCGGGCATCCCGCATCGCCCCTCGATGCCGGTGCGAAGGCATCCTTCACCGGTGTGCCCCTCGCCCCCTACGACCCGGCCTACCGTTTCGAGGCCACCGTCAACGACGACGGAGCGGGCGAAATCCGGAACGTCGAGACGGGCACCGACGGGACGGTGCCGTTCGAGCGGCTCGGCAGCATGGTGCTGCCGGGGCTGGGCAAACTCGCGCTGTGGCGGCTGAAATCCTATGGCGGGGGTATCTTCCTGCCGCTGCGCGACGGAACAGCGGGGCGCGACGGCGGCACCTACGGTGCAGGGCGGTATCTCCTGGATACGGTCAAAGGCGCCCACCTCGGCGAAGGGCGCCAGCCGGGCAGCCTTGTCATCGATCTCAACTTTGCCTACAACCCCTCCTGCGCCTACGACGAGGCCTGGGCGTGCCCGCTGCCGGGCCCGGACAACCGGCTTGAAGCGGAGGTTCCTGTGGGCGAACTGTACGGCGGCTACTGACACCCGCCGAACCGGAACCGGGCCAGGCGTTCCACGGGCCGGCGCCCTGGACGGAACCGGCCCTGAAAAGTGACCGCCTGCGCAGGCTTTATCATTGGAGCGACCACACCCTATCCTGCGCGGAGGCAAAGATTACCGACACGGCTGCACAACACGACATCTATTTCGGCGCCCCTGAACCGGAGAACGAAGCCGAAATTCTTGAATCCGCCTCCCGTGCGGCAGTCGCCCGCTTCACCGACCGCTCCGACATCACGACGGTCAAGCGGCGCTTCACCCTCGTCAACTCCGACCGCACCCCGCACCAGGCGATGGTCGAGGACCTGCTGTTCATTCGGGCCGCCCTCGACGACGCCGGGATCTCCTACCTGCTGGTGCGCGGCAACGACCAGCGCCCTGTCATCGCCATCGACGTCAAGGACCGCGAACGGCTGCGCGCCGCCCTGGTAGAGGCCTGCCGCAACGAGCCGTTCTATTCGCGCACCGTCGACACCAAGCGCCGCACCACGCTGCTGGTCACCGACGGAGAGCTCTCGCACAGCCGCAAGGCACGCATCTACCGACTGTTCCGCCCGCGCATCGAACCATTGGGCGGCCTTGCGTACGGGCCGTCGGCCGGTGTCCAGATCGAACTGTGGACCCTCGGCGCCGACAGCATCGAACTTCCCGTGGAGAACTCCCTGACCCGGCGCACGGTGCCGGCCTCGGAGGCCGTCCGCGGATCCGTGGTGCGCCACGGTCTGACCTGGCCGACGATCGACAACATGTTCGCCGACCACGCCTCGGACATCGACTTCGACATCGACCTCGTCTTCTCCTGGGTCGACGGCAGCAGCCCCGAGTACCAGGCCGCCCGGGCCGCACGGATGAAAGGCGCCGTCGTGGGCGAGGGCGATGACCACGAGGCACGCTTCCGCCAGATCGACGAGCTGAAGTACGCCCTGCGCTCGGTGTACATGTTCGCCCCCTGGGTCCGGCGGATCTTCATCGCCACCGATTCGGCACGGCCCGAATGGCTCGCCGACCACCCGTCGGTGACCTTCGTGCGGTCCGAGGAGCACTTCTCGGATCCGTCGGTGCTGCCGACCCACAACTCCCAGGCCGTCGAGGCCCAGCTGCAGCACATCCCGGGCCTCTCCGAGTACTTCCTGTACTCCAACGACGACATGTTCTTCGGCCGCCCCGTCGCACCCGACATGTTCTTCTCCCCCGGCGGGATCACCAAGTTCATCGAAGCCGACACCCGCATCGGCCTCGGCGAGAACGACGCCGAGCGCAGCGGCTTCGAGAACGCCGCCCGCGTGAACCGCCGGCTTCTC
>NZ_CADCTE010000133.1 GCF_902805515.1 uncultured Arthrobacter sp.
ATGGGCAACGGAGTCTCTGACCTCATCCTCATGAGCCTGCAGGCCATCCTCGACGACGGCGACGAGGTGCTAGTCCCATGCCCTGACTACCCGCTGTGGACGGCAGGGGTCACTCTCGCGGGCGGGACCGCAGTGCCTTATCCCTGCGACGAGTCGGCGGGCTGGCTGCCCGACGTCAAGGCGATGGCTCGCGCGGTCACACCGCGCACCCGGGCCGTGGTAATCATCAACCCCAACAACCCCACGGGGGCGCTATATCCGGCGAGTCTGCTCGGGCAGATCGCGGAGGTGGCGCGCCGGGCCAACCTGACGATCCTCTCCGATGAGATTTACGATCAGGTCCTCTACGACGGTCAGACACACGTGGCCACGGCCGTGCTCGCCCCCGATGTGACGTGCCTGACCTTCAACGGTCTCTCCAAGGCGTACCTACTCGCCGGCTACCGGGGGGGCTGGCTGACGGTCACCGGTCCCAGGGCCGGGACGGCAGGCACGGCGGTGCTTCGGTCGCGGCTGGACGTCCTCGCCGGCATGCGGCTAGGGGCGAACGTGCCGGGACAGCTGGCGGTTGAGGTGGCACTGTCCGGGGAGCATGGCGTACGCGGTCTCGTGTTGCCAGGGGGGCGGCTGTGCGCGCAGCGTGACGCGGCGCACGAGGCCCTGACCAGCGTTCCTGGAGTGACGTGCGTCCGACCCCAGGCCGGGCTCTACGCCTTCCCGAAACTCGACCGCTCAGTGTGGGGCGTGGAAGACGACGCGAGCCTCGTCTTCGACGTCCTCGTGCGCCGTGGAGTGCTCCTCTCGCCTGGCAGCTCGTTCAACTGGCCGGGCAACAACCACCTGCGCGTCGTCACCCTGGCAACGGAGACTGAGCTGCGGTGGGCGGCGGAGCAGCTCCGCATCCACGTCGCCGAGCGCCGTCGTGGTGGCAGCCTGAGCCCGCGGCGACGGGCCGGGAGCAATAGTCAAGACCTGTGGATGAAGATCTTTAGGCGGCTTCTGGTTGGTGGTGGTCGTCGGGTCGTTCCACGAGCTTGCCGTTGATGAACAGCGCGCCGGCGCGGACGAGCGCGACCAGGTGCGGGCCGTTCACCGCCCGCCAGCGGTCCTGGGCGGCCTCGATGAGCTTGAACGCCATCGCGAGCCCGGCCGCTCGGGAGCCGGGTCCGCGGGTGATCTTCGTGCGGTGCCGGACGGTGGCGAAGGTTGACTCGATCGGGTTCGTGGTGCGCAGGTGGATCCAGTGCTCGGCGGGGAAGTCGTAGACCGCCAACAGCACCTCGGCATCGTCGGTGATCTTCGTGACGGCCTTGGGGAACTTCGCCCCGTAGGCGGCCTCGAAGGACCTCACGGCATCGAGGGCGTGGCGGCGGTCCTCGGCGTTCCAGATCTCGGCCAGGGCCTTCTTCGCGCCCGGGTGGGCGGACTTCGGCAGGGCACCGAGCACGTTGGCGATCTTGTGGAACCAGCAGCGTTGCTCCCGCGTGGCGGGGAAGACCTCGCGCAGGGCACCCCAGAACCCGAGCGCACCATCGCCGACCGCGAGGACCGGGGCGCGCATGCCCCGCCGCGCGCAGTCGCGGAGCAGGTCGGCCCAGGACTCGGTCGACTCGCGGTAGCCATCGGCCAGCGCGACGAGCTCCTTGCGCCCGTCGGCCCGGACACCGATCAACACCAGCAGGCACAGCTTGTGCTCCTCGAGCCGGATGTTGACGTGGATCCCGTCGGCCCACAGGTAGACGTAATCGGCCCCGGACAGGTCCCGCCGGGAGAACGCCTGCTGCTCGGCCTTCCACGCCTCGGTCAGCTTCGTGATCACCGGCCCGGACAGCCCCGTCGTGGAGCCGAGGAACTGGCCCAGCGCGGGCACGAAGTCTCCCGAGGACAGTCCGTGCAGGTAGAGCAGCGGCAGGACTTCGGTGATCTTCGGGGTCTTGCGGCACCAGGGCGGCAGGATCGCCGAGGAGAACCGGCGACGTTCGCCGGTATCGGGGTCGGTGCGGCGGTCGTTGACCCGCGGCACGGTCACCTCGACCGCCCCGGCCGAGGTCAGCACCTCGCGGGGCTGGTGGCTGCCGTTGCGCACGACCAGCCGCCGCCCGTTGGCGTCGCGCTGGTCGCGGAACTGGGCGATGTAGTCGTCGACCTCGGCCTGCAACGCCTCCGCGAGCATCCGGCGAGCACCCTCGCGGACCAACTCGTCGATCACCGACGAACCCGACGATCCAGCGCCGTCGCGGCGGGGGTCATCGGCGTCGGCAGCTCCAGGAACTACGGTGAGCACGGGTCGTACCTTCCCGACCGGCGTTGGCGCGCCGGCCTTGCTTGAGGGCCTTCAAGATGATCGGGAGGGTACGACCCGTCTCGCCTCATCCACAGGTCTCAAGCATTGCTCATGGGGACCGACAGCGAACGTGCTGGTCAGAGACGCTGTAACAGGTCATGCGAGCCGCCCCTCCGGAGGCGGGAGCGCCCTTCGAATCTCGCTGAGATCA
>NZ_CADCTE010000134.1 GCF_902805515.1 uncultured Arthrobacter sp.
GCCCCGGGTGCGGTGCCCGCCCCGGCGTCCAGGTCGAAGCCGGCGAACAGCGGAACGACGGCGAGGCCCTGCAAGGCGGCGCCGAGGTTGCCCCGGATCATCTGGGCGAGCCGGTTCGCCTTGCCGTCGAGGCTCATCGTGAGCCCCTCGATCTTCTCGTAGTGCTCGAGCTCGACCTGGTACAGCTTCACCATCTCGATGGCGATGCCCGCGGCGCCGGCGATGCCGATGACGCTGTAGGAGTCGGCCGGGTAGACCTTCTCGATGTCCCTGCTGGAGATGAGGTTGCCCATGGTCGCGCGCCGGTCGCCACCCATGAGGACGCCGCCCTCGTACGTCACGGCGACGATCGTGGTGCCGTGCGGAGCGAGGTCTCCGACGGGCATGGTCGGGACCGGGCGGCGACCGGGCAGGAGGTCAGGTGCCGCGGCCGACAGGAAGTCGGTGAACGAGGAGCCCACCCGGTCCAGGTAGGCGGGCGGGAACCCGCTCCGGCCAGCTGACGACTCGTTCACCCATCCGCCTCTCCCGCCTGCGTCCGCCGGCGTGACCCGCTGTTCCGCCCGGTGCTCCGCGTGCTTGTGCCGCGGGCTCCTGGGCGTCGTTGCGACCCTACCGGCGGCTCCACCGGTCGGTTGATTGTGTCGGACATGCCTGCGGAGGAGTCGGGCCGATCGTCCACTTCCTGCTGTTCGCGGTGGGTGTCGACGTACAACGCCGCCATCCGCAGCAAGAAGGGATCGTCGCGGAACAGGCCGAGGCCCTGATTGCACCGCTGACAGAGCAACCGTCGGATCCGGCCGCTGAAGTGGTCATGATCAAGGTGCTGCGGCCCAGGGGCGCTGCAGATGGCGCACAGATCACCCTGTGCTTCGCGGAGTGCGCGTAGATCGCGCTGCGTGAGCTTGTACTTGCGGTAGAAGTACCCGGCCGAGTTCGTCGCCCGATCACAACTGCGGCAGCGGCTGCCGAAGCCCGACGCAGTTCCGGCATTCCGGGTGTAGTCCTCGTGTGCTACTGCCTGTTCGCAGGCGGGGCACCATCGGAAGCCGTCCGGGATCCACGAGTGGTCCCGAACGCTCTTCCCCAGGGCTTGACGGCGCTTCCGGTAGTGGGCGTTGCTCCTCGCTCGGTTGCAGGCGAGGCAGTAGAAGGAAAGTCCGTCTCCCCGCGTCAGATTTCGGCCGAACTCAGACGCCGACTTGGTCTCTTCACAGGAGGGACAGCGCTTGGCGTCCTCGCTCATGGAGGTTACAGCGCGTGATCACTCCCCTCCTTTCTGTACATATTGGCGCACAAATTCCTCGGAGTTCTCCTCGAGCACCTCGTCGATCTCGTCCAGGAGGGAGTCGACGTCCTCGGTCATCTCCTTGTGGCGCTCGGCGACCTCGGTGTCGACCGAGGCCTCGACCTCATCGGTCTCCTCGCGCGACCGCGTCGCCTTCTGCTGCCCGCCGGTGTCCCTGGTGGCCATGGCCTGCCCTCCCGTCGTGGGAACTGCTGCTGCCGTGAAAGCTACCCGCCACAGGTGACATTCACGGATCACCCGGACAGGCTGGGGATCACGATCCGGTGATCGTGTCGACGAGCTCCTGCGCGGTCGCCGAGGCCTCGAACAGCGCGCCCACGTGCTCGCGGGTTCCTCGCAGCGGCTCCATCGTCGGGATGCGCACCAGGTTCTCCCGCCCGAGGTCGAACACGACCGAGTCCCAGGACGCCGCGGCCACCTGGGCGGGGTAGCGCCGCAGGCACTCCCCGCGGAAGAACGCCCGGGTGTCCCCCGGCGGGTTCACCATGGCGCGGGCCACCTCGTCGTCGGTCAGCAGCCGCTGCATCGACCCACGGGCGACCAGCCGGTTGTACAGCCCCTTGTCGGGCCGGATGTCGGAGTACTGCAGGTCGACCAGGTGCAGCCGCGAGTCGCCCCACGCGAGCCCGTCGCGCGTCCGGTACCCCTCCAGCAGCCGCAGCTTGGCCGGCCAGTCCAGCCGGTCCGCGCACCGCATGGGGTCGATCGAGAGATCGTCGAGCACCTCGGCCCAGCGGCGGAGCACGTCGTCGGTCTGCTCGTCGGACTCCCCCTGCGCCACGACGAACTTCTCCGCCTGCTCCAGGTAGACCCGCTGGACGTCGATCGCCGTCATCCGGCGGCCGTCGCGCAGCCGCACCAGGTGCGTGAGCGTCGGGTCGTGGCTGATCGCCTGCAGCGCCTCGACCGGCTCCTCGATGGCGAGGTCGCGCGGCAGCGCTCGCGCCTCGATCATCGCCAGGACCAGCGACGTCGTCCCCACCTTCAGATAGGTCGACAGCTCGGCGAGGTTCGCGTCGCCGATGATCACGTGCAGCCGGCGGTACTTGTCGGCGTCGGCGTGCGGTTCGTCGCGGGTGTTGATGATCGGCCGCTTGAGCGTCGTCTCCAGGCCCACCTCGACCTCGAAGAAGTCCGCCCGCGACGAGATCTGGAAGCCGTGCCCGCGGCCCC
>NZ_CADCTE010000135.1 GCF_902805515.1 uncultured Arthrobacter sp.
GCCGCACTGACGCCGACCGAGCTCGCCGCCGCGACCACCCTGGCCAACCTCGCGACGAGCTACCTCGTCGTCGCCGCCGACCGCGACGCGGCCCGGCACGCCCAGGACGAGCTCGCGCACCGCGCCACCCACGACCCGCTGACGGACCTGCCGACACGGTGGATGTTCTTCGAGCACGTCAGCCACGCCATCGCGGGCCTGGCCCGGCGGCCGGGCCACATCGGCGTGCTGTTCCTCGACCTGGACGGGCTCAAGCAGGTCAACGACACCTTCGGCCACGACGCCGGCGACCGCCTGCTCACGACCGTGGCCGCGCGGGTGCGGGCCGCCCTGCGCCCGACTGACATCCTGGCCCGGCTCGGCGGGGACGAGTTCGTGGTGCTGCTCGAGAACCTCACCACCCCGCAGGGGGCCTGCACGGTCGCGCAGCGGATACTCGACGACCTCAAGCTGCCGTACCGGCCGCAGGGCCGCGCCATGAACACCTCGGTCAGCATCGGCATCGCGACGACGGACGACCCCCACCAGACCGCCGACGCCCTCGTCTCCCAGGCGGACTCCGCGATGTACCGCGCCAAGGACGGCGGCCGGGGGCGGTTCGAGGTCTTCGACCCCGAGACCTTCGCCGCCGAGCGGGCACGGGTCAGCGCCGAGGAGCGCCTGCTCGCCGAGCTCGGCGTCGCGCTGCGCCAGGAACAGCTCGAGCTCCACTACCAGCCGATCGTCGACCTGCTGTCCGGGCCGGACGAGGCCGCCGCCGGCGTCGACGCCGTCGAGGCGCTGGTCCGGTGGCGCCACCCGACGCACGGACTGCTGCCCGCCGGCGCCTTCATCGACGCGGCCGTGCGGGGCGGGCTCATCGCCGACCTCGGTGCCTGGGTGCTGCGCGCCTGCCACCGGGAGGTCCGCTCCGCCGACATTGAGAGGGGACCTTTTTGTCGAAACACCGCCTGTCGAACAACCCTGCCCTGAATGAGCCGACACCGAGTCAGCCGACACCGGATCAACCGACACCGGATCAGCCGACACGAAACCACCGGGTGTCGGGCCGCCGGCGCGCAGGGACCGCGGTGCCGGCGGCCCGGCCACGAGACGCCCACCGGCGCCGGTCCGCGCGCCGAGAAGGCGGCTCCACCTCCGGCGCGCTGTCCGGGCTCAGCCAGAAGGTGGCAATGACGGCTGCCGTATCGGGCCTGGCCCTCACCGCGGCGCTTCCAACGACGGCGGCCGGACCGGCGGCCTCCGCCACGGCTCCGCGCGCCGCCGAGGTACGCGCCGCTGATTCAGCACTCATCGATTTCGCTCCCGCCGCACTGGGCGGCTCCCAGGACTTCGACACCCGCCTCAAGGCGATCGTCGCCGCCTCACGCACTGAGGCGGTGCCGGCTGCGATCAAGGCCTCGCTCAGCGCGCCGCTTGGATCCCTGCGCGAGACCTCGGGGTTCGGCTACCGCGTCAGTCCCATGACCGGGCTTGGCGGAGAGCTCCACTCCGGGCAGGACTTCAGCGCGGCCTGTGGAACCGCCGTGACGGCGGCGGCCCCGGGGACCGTCAGCTTCGCCTCATGGCATGCCTACGGGGGAGGCAACCGCGTCGTCGTCAACCATGGGAATGGTCTCGAAACCACGTACAACCACCTCGCGCTGATCGAGGTCGCTGTGGGCCAGCGGGTGGAGCGCGGGTCCGGGGTGGGGCAGAGCGGCAGCACCGGCGCTTCGACCGGCTGTCACCTCCACTTTGAAGTGATGGTCAGCGGCCGCCCTGTCGACCCGCTGGCGTGGCTCTGATGCGACGCGTGTGCCGCCGTGACCTGAATGTGACAATCGTTGCGAATGTGAGGTACGGTTCTACTCGTGCCAAATCGTTATAGATTCGGCGCCCTCAAGCAAATCGCCTAGCTCTGCCATTGCCTGAGGTCCGTCCGCACAATTCGCATGGCAGAGGCGGGGGAACCAATTTTTGGGTTTCGTTTAGAAATCCTTGGGGTTAAGTCGCTGATTTCAGCGGCCGGGTGACTCCCATCCGAATCCGACAGCTCACCTCGCAGGCATTGGGAGAGGCAATCAAACGTGTCCAATAGCTCTTCTCTGGGTCGCCACCGCGCCGCCCAGGCTCCTGTGAATCCGCTAACGGCTCTCTCAAAGGCCGTCACCTCCAATGCCGGCTCGGTCGGGCGCCAGGCCGCCGCCGTGGTCGCCGCCTCGGGCCTCGTGCTCGCCGCCGGCCTCCCGGCCCACGGCTCCTCCACCGCCGAGCGCGAAGTACAGTCCTCCTCCTCGCTGAGCGTCACTGCTCCGGAAACCGCGGCCGTCAGCGCCGCGGCCACCGCAGCCGTCTCGTTCGAGCGTGAAGCCGTCACCGTGGCCCCCGCGCCCGTTGTCGTCGAAGCGCCGGTCGTCGAAGCGCCGGTCATCGAAGCGCCGGTCGCAGAAGCCCCCGCCGCTGTCCAGGCACCCGTCGTCCGGCCCGCAGTCGTGGCCGCCGCCGCTCCGGCCCCCGCTCCTGTGCAGGTTGCCGCCGTCGCCGCCCCGGCTCCGGCTCCGGCCCCCGCCGCTCCCGCCCCCGCCCCCAAGCCCGAGGTCCCCTCCTCCGGCATCGGCGCCGCACTCGTCGGATCCGCCTACTCCCAGATCGGTGTCGCACAGGACTGCACCGCGATGGTCGAAAAGGCCCTCCGCTCGGTTGGCAAGTCGGTGGGTGACCTCGCCCCCGGCCAGTTCTTCCAGTACGGCGACGTCGTCGGAACCCCCGCGGCCGGCGACCTCGTCATCACCGGCGGCCACGTCGCCATCTACGTCGGTAACGGCCAGGTCATCAGCGGTGGCCTCAACGGCATGAACACCGGTCTTCACTCCCTGTCAGATCTGCCTGGCGCAAGCTTCGTTCGCGTTCGCTAGAACACCCTCACACCACCTCTCTGGAGAATCACCATGTCTTTTCGCGCCCCAATTGCCCGCCACCGCGGCGAAGCGCAGCGTACGGCTACCCTCACCACCTTCGCCAAGGCAGTCAGCGACAACGCTGGCGGCATGGGCCGCCAGGCCGCTGTCGTCGCAGCCGCGTCGGGCCTGGTCCTCACCTCCGGTGTGGCAGCGAATGCCGCCGACCTGCAGCCCGAGCGTGAATCCTTCACCTCGACGCTCGAGGTGACCGCGGCACCGGCACCGGCCGCCGTCGTCGCCGACGTCAACGCGAAGGTTGCGTTCAACCGCACCCCGGTGAAGGCCGTCGCCAAGCCGGTCGTCGTCGAAGCACCCGCACCCGCACCCGCCCCGGTGGCAGCACCGGCTCCCGTGGCCGCCCCGGCCGCGGCTCCTGCCGCCGCCGCCGTCCAGGCGCCGGCACCCGCCGCCAAGGTCGTCACCGCGGCGGTTGCACCCGCCCCGGCTCCTGCTCCCGCGAAGCCCGCCGCCCCGGCAGCTCCCTCGGGCAAGGCAGCGACCATCGCCGCCGCCGCCAAGGCCCAGCTCGGTGTCATGCAGGACTGCACCCGCCTCGCCAGCAACGCCCTCGCCGCAGCGGGCATCAACTTCCACGGCTGGCCGGCCGGGTATCTTTCCCTGGGCCGCACGGTCAGCGCCGCCGAAGCCGTCCCCGGCGACCTGATCTACTACGCCGACGGGGGCATGGGCATGGCCCACATCGCCGTCTACATCGGTGGCGGCCAGGCCGTCCACGGTGGCTTCAACGGCAACACCACGGTCATCGCACCGGCCCAGCTCGGCTCCGGCCCCGTGTTCATCCGCGTCGGCGGCTGATCTCTCCGTTCAAAATGACGGGCCGGCAGGGAAACCTGCCGGCCCGTCGTTCGTTAACAGTGTCCGTCCCGCGGTGCGGCGGCGGGAGCGGGGGTGCACCCTGCGATCCGGGCAAGGACGACGATGTGTTCCCGCCCGGGCGCCGGGCGGCTACCCTAGGCATTGTTAATCCGTAGAACTTATCCCGAACATCCGGGGTGGCAGCCGGCGGCGGGACATAGTCCGCAAAGAGGCATGCGCATGCGCACTCTCGTTTTGAACGCAGGATTCGAGCCACTGGCGGTTGTGACATTCCGCCGCGCCCTGGTGCTGGTGCTGACCGGGAAGGCGAGCGTCATTGCGGAGGACGACGAGCCGGTCGTCGGGCCGACGGAGATCCTCGGGCGGCCGTCAGTGATCCTGCTGAACAGGTACGTGAAGATCCCGTACCGCCACGACCTGGCCGTGACCCGGCGCGGCGTCCTGCGGCGCGACAACCACCTGTGCGCCTACTGCGGGAAGACGGCGACAACCATCGACCACGTGGTGCCCCGCTCGCGGGGCGGCGGGGACACCTGGGAGAACATGGTGGCCTGCTGCCTGCGCTGCAACAACACGAAGGGGGACAAGACCCTGGCCAGTCTCGGGTGGAGCCTCCGCTTCGTCCCCAAGCCGCCCCGCGGACCGCTGTGGCAGCTTAAGGAACTGGAGAAGCCGGCGCCCGCCTGGAGTGAGTTCCTCTCCGAACGGGCCGCGTGAGCGGACCCGTCCCGACGGCGTTCGACGCCGTCATCCTGGCCGGCGGCAGGTCGACCCGCCTGGGCGGAAGGCCGAAGGCCTCGCTGCGCCTCGCCGGGGCGACCCTGCTCGAGATCACCGTTCGGGCAGTCGCCGGCGCAGGCCTCGTCACCGTCGTCGGGCCAAAGCCGGCTGCAGGGGCGGGGCACCCGGCGCCGGGTGCCCCGCCCCTGCGCTTCCTGCGCGAGGACCCGCCGTTCAGCGGGCCCGCCGCGGCCCTGGCTGCCGCGCTGGCGCAGCCGGAGCCCGGACGCTCCACCCCTCCCTGGCTGATGGTGCTCGCCTGCGACATGCCCCGGTCCGGGCAGCTGGTCCCCGCCCTGCTGGCCGCGGCCGCCGAGGCCGGCACGTCGGTGATGGCGTCCGATGAGGGGCGGGACCAGCCGCTGGCCGCGCTGTACCTGCGGAGCGACCTCGAGGGCGCGGTGGCGGCGGCGGCCCAGGCCGGCGGTGTCGAAAATCTGTCGATGAAAGCCCTCCTTGCTAGGGTGAGTGTTCGACCGGTCCCGGTTCCACCGGGCACGACACTCGACGTCGACACGTGGGCCGATGCACGCGCCCTCGGGGTCGACGACGGCTAACCAACCCCGGGAGGGCCCTCATGGACGAGCGCGATCAATTACTTTCTCAGTGGTGTGAGAACCTGCTGGCCGCCTTCGAGCTCGAGGAGTCCCGCGTGGACATCAACGCGGTGCTGGCACTCGCCGGAAAGGCCGCCCACGCCGTGGTCCGGCCGGCGGCACCGCTGACGACTTTCGTCGCCGGCTATGCGGCCGGGCTCGCGGCCGCCAGCGGCCAGGCCTCGGAGGAGGTCGCGATGCGCTCCGCCCTCGCCCTCGCCACCCGGCAGTGCGACGCCGCAGGGGCGGGTTCTTGAGCGCCGAGGCCGGGCGCGACCTCGGCTGGGAGGAGGCCCGGCGGGTGGCCCACGCCGCAGGCAAGGCCATGCCGTACCAGATGGTGCCGCTGGCCGATGCCCTCGGGCAGACCCTCGCCGAGCCGGTCACCGCGCTTCAGGAGATTCCGCACTACGCCTCATCGGCGATGGATGGATGGGCCGTCAGCGGTCCGCCGCCGTGGACCTTCGTCCACCCGCCGGTTGAGGACCCGCGCAGGCTGAACGCACCGCACAGCGACTCGGGCATCATTCCGCTTGAGTCGGGCCAGGCCACCTTCATCCTCACCGGCGGCACCGTGCCCGCGAACACCACCGGGATCCTGCGGACCGAGCACGGGCTGGTGCGCGGGGACACCCTGAACCGCAACGACCTTGCCCGCGCCGACGAACCCGCGCCGGGGGAGCACATCCGCCCCGCGGGCGAGGAGGCAGCCAGCGGCTCGACCGCCATTCCCGCCGGCGTCGTCCTGAACCCGGCGCAGATCGCCCTCGCGGCGGTGTGCGGCCACGACACCCTGGCCGTCCTGAGGGCCCCCCGGGTGTCGCTGCTGATGACCGGGGACGAGGTGATCGAAGCCGGGCTGCCGCAGCCCGGACAGGTGCGCGACACCTTCGGACCGCAGCTGCCGGCGTTCGTGGCGATGCTCGGCGGCCACGTCGATGTCGCCGGCCGGGCCCGCGACGACTTCGACGACGTCGTGCACGCCATCAGTTCCGAGGCCACCGATGCCGCCTCGCTCGCCCGGGCCTCGGGTGACGTCCTGATCACCACCGGCGGCACCGGAGGGTCATCCGCCGACCACATCCGGCGCGCCCTTGCGGCGCTTGAGGCCGAGCTGATCATCGACGGGATTGCCATGCGGCCGGGTCATCCAACCCTGCTGGCCCGGCTGCCCGACGGACGGTTCCTGGTCGGGCTGCCGGGGAACCCGCTCGCGGCGATGATGGCGATGCTCACCGTGGCCGGGCCGCTGATCGCCGGGCTGCGCGGAGCGCCGCTGCCGCCGCTGCGCCAGGTGCTCAGCGGAGCCGACTTCGAGCCCCTGCCCGGCAGGAGCAGGCTGGTGCCGTACCGCAATGAGGACGGGCGGGCCCAGCCCAGCACCCACCAGCGCTCCGGGATGCTCCGCGGACTGGCTCTGGCCCACGGGGTCATGGTGATTCCACCCGCCGGATGCGCCACCGACCAGCCGATGCAGGCCATCGACCTGCCATGGCCCACTCCGCAGTAATGCGGCTACCCTCGAGATAGACCATCTCGAGGAGGCTCCCCATGAACCGGGTCACCCAGCGGCGCCGCATCACGACGTTCCGCTCAACGGCGGATCCCCGCCGGCGCGAGGACGCGCTGGCGGGTGAGGAACCCCTTGAGATCCGGCTGGGCGGGTCGGCCTTCACCGTGACCATGCGCACCCCGGGCGACGACTTCGACCTCGTCTCCGGCTTCCTGGTCTCCGAAGGCGTGGTGTGGGAGCCCGGCCAGCTGCCGAGCCTTCGGTACTGCGCCGGGGTTGACGAGTCGGGCCGGCAGACCTTCAACGTCGTGGAGGCGCAGCTGCGGCCGGGCACGGTGCTTCCCGACACGGCCCTTGAACGCCATGTCTACACCTCGAGTTCCTGTGGAATCTGCGGCACCGCCTCGATCGACGCTGTGCGCAAGTCCTCGCGGTTCGACCTGAGGACCGACACGGCAGGGGTTGACCTCGGGGTGCTGCTCGGGCTGCCGGACCGGCTGAGGGAATCCCAGAAACTGTTCGACCGCACCGGCGGGGTGCACGCCGCCGGGCTGTTCACGGCCGACGGCGAACTGCTGTGCCTGCGTGAGGACGTCGGCCGGCACAACGCGGTCGACAAGGTCGTGGGCTGGGCGCTGCGGGAGGGCAGGCTTCCCCTGACTGGCACCATCCTCCAGGTCTCAGGACGGGCGTCCTTCGAGCTGGTGCAGAAGGCCCAGCTCGCCGGAATCCCCATCCTGGCCGCCGTCAGTGCGCCGTCGTCGCTGGCGGCCGACCTGGCCGACGACGCCGGAATGACGCTGGTGGGCTTCAGCAGGGGCTCCTCGCTCAACTGTTACTCCCACCCCGAGCGGATCCGGGCCGGTTCGGCCGCCGATGCCGGTGCCGCCGGGGCCGGTTCCGCCGCGGATGCCGGTCCGGCAGGCCGTTCGGTGCCGGCCGCCGGGTAGTCCGTGGAACTGGGCGTCTTCAGCTTCGGCGACCTCCACCCCGATCCGGTCACCGGAGAGCGGGTCTCCCCTCAGGCGCGTATGGCGCACCTGCTCGAACGGGCGCGGCTTGCCGATGAGGTGGGCCTTTCCTACTTCGGCATCGGCGAACACCACCGCCCGGACTATGCCGTCTCATCGATCATTCCGGTGCTCTCCGCTGCCGCGGCCCAGACGACCTCGATCCACGTCGGCTCCGCCGTGACCGTCCTGAGCACCGAGGACCCGGTGCGGGTGTACCAGCAGTTCGCAACGCTGGACCTGCTCTCCGGCGGCCGGGCCGAACTGACGGCGGGGCGGGGGTCCTTCATCGAGTCCTACTTCCTGTTCGGTGCCGCGCTCGAGGACTACGACGCGCTCTACGAGGAGAAGATCGGCCTGCTCCTGCAGCTCGACGCGCAGGAGCGCATCACCTGGAGCGGACGGTTCCGGCCCGCGCTCGGGGATGCGCTCGTCCTGCCGCGCCCGCCCTCGGGACGCCTCGACATCTGGATCGCGACCGGTGGAACGATGACCTCGACGGTCCGGGCCGCGCGACTGGGCCGCCCGGTGATGTACGCGATGCTCGGCGGGACGGTCGGAAACTTCGCCGAACACGCCCAGCTGTACCGGGCCACCGCCGCGGAGGCAGGGCACGACCTGGGGAGGCTGCGGGTCGGGGTGAGCAGTGTGGGCCTGGTGCTGCGCGAGGGCGCCCGCGAACTGTTCCGGCCGTACTGGCTCGATACGATGCTCCGGATTTCGGCGGAGCGCGGATTCCCCACCCCGAGCGGCCTGACGTACAACATGCAGGCGGCGCGCGCCGGCGCGGTTTTCGTCGGGACCCCGGAGGAGGTGGCGCAGAAGATCGTGCTCACCCACGGGCAGATGCAGCACGACCGCCACATCTTCCAGTTCGATTTTTCCTCCGTACCGCAGGCGAAGGTCCTCGAGTCGATCGAACTGCTGGGCACCGAGGTGCTGCCGCTGGTGCGGCGGGAGCTGGGAATCGCCTGACGTTCGCCCGCCGGGGGTGGGCGCATCCCGGCGAGTGTGCAGCTAACCACCCTTCGGTGCCGCGAAAGCGTGGTGAGCTGCAGTTTCGGCGGAAAGACAACGACGGCGGCAGGGCGCCGTTCCCCTTAGAACGGGTGGAGCAGGCGCTGGACGAAGCGCCGGGTCCGTTCGTGCTTGGGGTTGCGCAGCACCTGGTCCGGGTGGCCGCGCTCGACGACGACGCCGCCGTCCATGAACACCACCTCGTCGGCGACCTCACGGGCGAAGGCCATCTCGTGGGTGACGATGACCATGGTCCAGTCCTCCTCGGCCAGGTCCTTGATGACCTTGAGCACCTCGCCCACCAGCTCGGGGTCGAGGGCGGAGGTCGGCTCGTCGAAGAGCAGCAGGTCGGGCCGCAGCGCGAGCGCCCGGACGATCCCCACCCGCTGCTGCTGCCCGCCGGAGAGCTCGAAGGGGTACTGGTCCTTCTTCGCGAGGAGCCCGACCCGGTCGAGCAGCTTCTCGGCATCCTGCACCGCCTCGGCCCGGCGGCGCTTCTGCACCTGCACCGGGCCCTCGATGACGTTTTCGAGCACCGTCATGTGCGGAAACAGGTTGTACTGCTGGAACACCATGGCGCTGCGGTCGCGCAGGGCGGACAGCTCCCGGCCGGAGACGGCTCCGCCGAAGTTCACCGACGGGCCGCCGTCGAAGGCGACGGTCCCGCCGTCGGGCACCTCGAGCCCGTTGAGGGAGCGCAGCACCGTTGTCTTGCCCGACCCTGAGGGCCCGACCAGGGCGACGACCTCGCCGCGGCACACCGTCAGGTCGATGGAGCGGAGCACCATGTTGCTGCCGAAGGACTTCTGCAGGCCCGTGGCGCTGAGCAGCACTTCACCGGGTGTCTGCGTGCGGGCCGGAGCGGGATCAGTGGATGACATAGCGGTCCAACCTTTTCTCGAGTGCTCCCTGCCCGGCGGCGAGAACGAAGCAGAACACCCAGTAGATCAATGCGGCCTCAAGGTAGAGCAGCATGAACTCCTGGCTGAAGGCGGCGATCTGCTCGGCCTCGCGGAACAGTTCGGTGACGAGGATCAGCGACGCCAGGGAGGTGTCCTTGACCAGGGAGATGAAGGTGTTCGACAGCGGGGGCACCGATACGCGGGCCGCCTGGGGAAGGATGATCCGCCGCAGGGTGCGCCGGCGCGACATGCCGATGGTGTGCCCGGCCTCCCACTGGCCCTTGGGCACCGACAGGATTGCGGCCCGCAGGATTTCGGCGGCGTACCCGGCGACGTTGAGCGAGAACGCGATCACGGCACTCGGCCACGGCGGGATCACCACCCCGATCGAGGGGAGCCCGTAGAAGACGATGAAGAGCTGCACCAGCAGGGGAGTGCCCCGGACCAGCGAGATATAGACGCGGGCGATCCCCGAGAGCAGGCGCTTGCCGCTGATCCGCATCAGGGCGAGGACCAGGGCCAGTGCCAGGCCAAGCACGAAGGACATCAGCGTCAGCGGGATGGTTCCGGTCAGTCCGCCCCGGAGGATGGGCCAGAACGAACTCCGGAACAGCTCCCAATCCACTTAGTCGTCCTTCCCTCCGCGTATATGCGCGCGGCCGCGTCGAATTGCCCGGCGGTGGGTTCCGGGTGGAGGTTCCGGATCCATCTGCCGGCCCGCCGGACGGCTCAGCCGCCGGCGGGCCGGGTGGGATTACTTGCTGACGTCGGCGCCGAAGTATTTCGTCGAAATCTCGGCAAGGGTACCATCGGCCCGCAGCTCGTCCAGGGCGTCGTTGACGGCCTCGACCAGGTCTTCGCTGCCCTTCTTGAAGGCCACGGCGCTCTCCGAGGTGTCCTCGGTCTCCGCGGCGATCTTGATGGAGTCATCCTTCTCGGTGTTCTGATAGTCGAGGTAGGTCAGCTCGTCGTTGATCGTCGCGTCGACCCGGCCCTGCTGGAGGAGGGAGACCGACTGGGCCCACCCCTCGACGGCCTCGACCTCGGCGCCAGCCTCCTTGGCCATCTCGTACCAGTTGCTCGTGAGCGACTGCGCGGTGGTCTTGCCCTTCAGGTCCTCGAAGGAGGAGATGTCGTTGTTGTCGGCGCTGGTGACGATCACGCCGTTGCTGACGGTGTAGGGATCGGAGAAGTCGTACTTCTCGGTGCGCTCGTCGGTGATCGAGACCTGGTTGGCGATCGCATCGACACGGCCCGCCTCAAGCCCGGCGAAGATCGCATCCCACTGGGTTTCCTCGAACTCGACCTCGACGCCGAGCTTCTCCCCGACGGCAGTGATCACCTCGACGTCGTACCCGGTGAGGTCGCCGTTGCCTTCTTCGTGGAAGCTGAAGGGCTTGTAGGTGCCCTCGGTGCCAACGGTGAGAACGCCGGCTTCCTGGATTTCCTGGAGGGTCGACGGCGCCGCCTCGGTGGCTCCGCCGCCTGCTCCTCCGGAATCGGACGAAGCCGAGCACCCGGTGACGGCAAGGGCCAGCGCTGCGGCGGTGCCGAGGACGGACAGACGGAAGGTCATGATGAGGTCCTTAAATTCTTTGAGGGGGTGTCTGCGGGCGGCGCGGTAAACCGCCTTCTACAATGTGCAACAACATTGAACCCTGTCATTGTTCCGCGGTGGTGGCGACCCAGTGTGACGCCGTATGTCGAACGTTCCCGCAGACCCTTGAAAAACCGTCTCAAATTGTGCCTTGGGCATACTCCGGGAGCCGGGCAGCCCGAGCGCCTAAGCTTGGAGAGGCTGAACGGAAGGCACCTGCATGAGCATGGAAGGCGCGGCGTGGAGTTCCCTCTACCGGATCTCCACCGCCAAGGACCGCACGAACAAATTCTCGAAGGAAACGCTGAAGCGCATCGTCGCGTTCGCGGTGCCCTACCGGGTGAAGCTCACGCTCTTCATCCTGTTGTCGGTGGGCGCCGCGTTCCTCGCCGTCGCAACCCCGGTGCTCGCCGGGCAGGTCGTCGACGTCATTGTCGCCCGCGGCTCGACGCAGACGGTGGTCTGGCTCGCCGTCGTCATCGCCCTGGTCGCGGTGGCGGATGCCGCCGTCAGCCTGGCCACCCGCTGGTACTCGGCGAACATCGGCGAGGGTGTGATCCTCGATCTGCGCACCGCCGTGTTCAACCACGTCCAGAAAATGCCGATCGCCTTCTTCACCCGAACCCGTACCGGTGCCCTGGTAAGCCGCCTCAACAACGACGTCATCGGCGCCCAGCAGGCCTTCAGCGGAACCCTCTCCGGCGTGGTCAGCAACACGGTGGCGCTCGCCCTGACCCTTATCGTGATGCTGAGCACCTCCTGGCTGGTGACGGTCCTCGCGATCGTGATGCTGCCGTTGTTCCTCGTCCCCGCGCGGCGCATGGGCGGAAAACTCGCGGCGCTGCGGCGTGAGGCGGCCGACCACAACTCGGCGATGAGCACCCAGATGACCGAGCGGTTCTCCGCACCCGGCGCCACCCTGGTGAAGCTGTTCGGCCGGCCCGATGCCGAGTCCGAGGAATTCCGCGTCCGCGCCGCCCGTGTCCGCGACATCGGCGTACGCATGGCCATGCTCCAGTTCATCTTCTTCACCGCGCTGATGCTCGTCTCCGCACTTGCCCTGGCGCTCGTCTACGGTCTCGGTGGAACCCTAGCCCTCGGCGGGCAGCTCGAGACCGGCGAGGTGGTGACCCTCGCCCTGCTGCTCACGCGGTTGTACGCGCCGCTGACGTCCCTCGCGAACGCGCGGGTCGAAATCATGAGCGCCCTGGTCAGCTTCGAGCGGGTCTTCGAGATCCTCGACCTGTTGCCCCTGATCCAGGAGAAGCCCGACGCCCGCAAGGTGCCGCCCGGTCCCGTCACCATCGAGTTCGACGACGTCCGCTTCGCCTACCCGTCGGCCGACAAGGTCTCCCTGGCCTCCCTCGAGGAGGTCTCCACCCTCGACACCCGCGGAGGCGAGGAAGTGCTCCACGGCATCTCCTTCACCATCCAGCCCGGCCAGACCGTGGCGCTGGTGGGTACCTCCGGCGCCGGGAAGTCGACCATCGCCCAGCTGCTGGCGCGCCTTTACGACGTCGACAGCGGCGCGGTGCGCCTGGCCGGCGCCGACGTCCGTGACCTCACCTTCGCCTCAATGCGCTCCACCCTCGGCATGGTGACCCAGGACGGGCACCTCTTCCACGAGACCATCCGGTCGAACCTCCTGCTTGCCCGCCCCGAGGCGACCGAGGACGAGATCTGGGACGCCGTCCGCCGCGCCCGCCTGGAGCCGCTGCTGCGTTCGCTCCCCGACCAGCTCGACACCATGGTCGGTGAGCGCGGCTACCGGCTCTCCGGCGGGGAGCGCCAGCGCATGACCATCGCCCGGCTGCTGCTGGCCCAGCCGCGTGTGGTCATCCTCGACGAGGCGACGGCGGCGCTCGACTCCACCTCGGAGGCCGCCGTGCAGGCCGCCCTGACCGAGGCGCTTGAAGGGCGGACCGCCATGGTGATCGCGCACCGGCTCTCGACGATCCGCAGCGCCGACCTGATTCTCGTGGTGGAGGACGGCCGGATCGCAGAACGCGGCACCCACGAGGAACTGCTGGAGCGCGGGGGCCGCTATGCGGAGCTGCACCGGACGCAGTTCGCGGTGCAGAAGAATGCCGCGCCGGACGAGGACCCCGAAGTGCTCAGCGGGGCGCCTGCCACGCCGTAACCTCCGGCGGAGGCAGCGCGCCCAGCGCGGGGACGACGAACTCGGTCAGCAGCGGGGCGAGGTCGGTCCGGCTCCCGGCCGCCGCCAGGTCGAGCCACCCGATCTCCTCGATCTCCGCGGCAGGGACCGGGGTGCCCTCCAGCGGGCCGAGAAACACGGCGGCGTCGATGAAGGTGTCCGGCTCATTGGCGGCGGGTCCGTACCAGCGGCCGAGCAGCCGAAGCCGGGCGGCCGGCACGGCCAAGCCAAGTTCCTCCTCAAGCTCGCGCACCGCGGCGGCTGCCGCGCTCTCCCCGGGCTCGAGCTTGCCACCGGGCTGCATGAACAGAGCGGTGCCGCGCTTGCGCACGAGCAGGAGGCGCCCGGCGTCGTCGAGCAGGCACAGGGCGGCAATGGAGAGTACGTGGGTCATGGCCGCCTCGGGAATTGGGGCAGGGCTGCCTCATTCATCAAAGTGCCCCTGGCCGGAATCGAACCGACGACCTTCCCTTTAGGAGAGGGACGCTCTATCCTACTGAGCTACAGAGGCGTGTCGGGGCGGAGTGGATCCACCCCCGTCAAGCGCTCCCAGCTTACCTGTTTCCGCTCGTGTGTTGAAAAGCTCCCGACCGAACTGCAGGGGTGTTGGGCGGCGCGCAGATCTTACAGGGAGATTCCGCCGACGTCGAGATGCGACGAGATCGCGCGCTGATCCTCTTGCCAATTTTGTTTTTTTGTACTTTATTTCGCCGTAACACGCAGTATGTGATTGCAGTCACGCCGGTTTCGGGGTTGATTTGAGGGATGAAAATTTCCCAGGCGCTACCCCATGCTGTGGCCGAGGACGTGGGATGGCTCGCCGCCATTGACAACGCCATCAATGCGGCCTTCGAGCCGATCGCCACCGGCTTCTCGGCGGTCGTCTTCTACCCGATCACCATCGGGGAGGTCAGCTTCCCCGCCGTGGTGGCCTGGCTCATCGCAGCCGGTGTCATCTTCACCATCTACTTCGGCTTCATCCAGTTCCGGGGGCTGAAGGTTGCCACCGAGGTGATCCGGGGCAGGTACTCGGCCAAGGACGACCCCGGAGAGGTTCCGCACTTCCAGGCGCTGACCTCCGCCCTGTCGGGAACCGTCGGGCTGGGCAACATCGCCGGCGTCGGCGCCGCGATGGCCCTCGGCGGACCCGGTGCGACCTTCTGGATGATCCTCGCCGGACTGCTCGGCATGGCCAGCAAGTTCGCCGAGTGCACCCTCGGCGTGAAGTACCGCGAAGTCCACGAGGACGGCACGGTCAGCGGCGGTCCGTTCAAATACCTCCCCATCGCCTTCAGCAAGCTCGGCAGGGTCCCTGCGAAAATCCTGACCGGGATCTTCGCCGTCGCCATCCTCATCTTCGGCATCGCCGGCGGCAACATGTTCCAGGCCAACCAGACCTTCGCCCAGGTGCAGAACGTCACCGGCGGTGAGGACGGATTCTTCGGCAGCGCCGGTTCTGCCCTGATCTTCGGTGTCATCCTGGCTGTCCTGGTCGCCGCCGTCATCCTCGGCGGGATCAAGTCGATCGGCGCGACCACCAGCAAGCTCGTCCCCGCCATGGGATTCGTCTACGTGGCGTCCTGCCTGCTGGTGATCATCGTGAACATCGGCCAGGTCCCCGCCGCCTTCGGCGCGATCATCTCGGGCGCCTTCGCGCCCTCCGGCATTGCCGGCGGCATCGTGGGCGTCATGATCGTCGGATTCCAGCGTGCCGCCTTCTCCAATGAGGCAGGGCTCGGGTCCGCAGCGATCGCCCACTCCGCGGTGAAGACCCGCCGCCCCGTCAGCGAAGGCTTTGTCGCCCTCTTCGAACCGCTCGTCGACACGGTCATCATCTGCACCATGACGGCACTCGCCATCATCATCGCCGGCGCACCGAGCCTCCAGGCCGGTATCGACCAGGTCCAGGCCGGCGACGGCCCGCCCGACGGCGTGACGCTCACCTCCGATGCGTTCGAGACAGTGCTCCCGTGGTTCCCGATCGTCCTGGCCATCGCCGTGGCGCTCTTCGCCTACTCGACGCTCATCACCTGGTCCTACTACGGGCTGAAGGCCTGGGAGTTCCTCTTCGGCCGCGGCAAGGTCTCGGAGATCCTCTACAAGGTCATCTTCCTGTTCTTCACCGTGGCCGGCTGCGTGCTGACCTTCAGCCAGGTCATCAGCTTCGCCGACGCCGCGCTGTTCGTCTGCGCCTTCGTGAACCTGCTGGGCGTGTACCTGCTGCTGCCGGTCATCAAGCGGGAGATGAAGGACTACCTCGCCGACCGCAAGAGCGGCAAGCTCGCGATGCTCGGCATTGAACCCGAGGACCTGCGAAGCCCCCGCTAGCACTTCCACCCGGTCCTGCGGCCGGAATACATTCCCCAACCCGAAGCGCCCGCCGGAGGAGATCCGCCGGCGGGCGCTTCCCTGTCCGCTTCCTGTCCGCCAACAGCATGCCGGGGCACTGCGTGTCAGCCCCACCGCCTAGACTGGATGGCACCATGGATATGCTTTTCGACCCGTACCCCGCGCCCAAGAACCCAGGTTCGAAACCGCTCCGGGGCGGGCAGGTCTCCGCGCCGTCCGATCCGGCACTGGCACATAGCCCCGTCTCCGCACGCCCCAGCGAGGAGCGCGCCCGCGAACTCCTCGAGGGGCTGAACCCGCAGCAGGAGGAAGCGGTCCGCCACAGCGGGTCCCCGCTGCTCATCGTCGCCGGCGCCGGCTCGGGCAAGACCCGCGTGCTCAGCCACCGCATCGCCCACCTGCTGGCCACCGGGCGGGCGCGGCCGGGGGAGATCCTCGCCATCACCTTCACCAATAAGGCGGCGGCCGAGATGCGCGAGCGCATCGAGGCACTGATCGGGGACGTTGCCCAGCGCATGTGGATCTCCACCTTCCACTCCTCCTGCGTGCGCATCCTGCGCCGGGAGGCCGCGAGCGTCGGACTCAACTCCAACTTCTCCATCTACGACTCGGCCGACACCCTGAGGCTGATCACCCTCACCGCGAAGGGCCTCGACCTGGACCCGAAGCGGTTCGCGCCCAAGGCCATCCAGCACAAGATTTCCGCCCTGAAGAACGAGCTGATCGACGAGGAGGCCTACGCCGACGCTGCCGATCCCTCCGATCCGTTCGAGACCGCCGTCGCCGAGGTCTATAAGGGCTACGCCCAGCGCATGCGCTCGGCCAACGCCATGGACTTCGACGACCTGATCGCCCAGACGGTCTACATGTTCCGCGCCTTCCCCGGAGTGGCCGACTACTACCGCCGCCGGTTCCGCCATGTCCTCGTCGACGAATACCAGGACACCAACCACGCCCAGTACGCCCTGGTCCGGGAAATTGTCGGGGTGCCGGGGGAGACCACCGACGATCCCGCCGAGCTGACCGTCGTCGGCGACTCCGACCAGTCGATCTACGCCTTCCGCGGCGCCGACGTCCGGAACATCGTCGAGTTTGAAAACGACTACAAGGACGCCCGCACCATCCTGCTCGAGCAGAACTACCGCTCGACGCAGACCATCCTGAGCGCGGCCAACGCCGTGATCTCCCGCAACCCCAACCGGCCCGAGAAGCGGCTGTGGACGGCCGAGGGCAACGGCGAAAAAATCGTCGGCTATGTGGGGGAGAACGAACACGAGGAAGCCCGGTTCATCGCCGACGAGATCGACCGGCTCCAGGACGAGGAAAACCTGCGCCCCGGAGACGTTGCAGTGTTCTACCGCACCAACGCGCAGTCGCGCTCCATCGAGGAAATCCTGCTGCGGGTCGGCCTGCCCTACAAGGTGGTGGGCGGCACCCGCTTCTACGAGCGCAAGGAGATCAAGGACGCCCTGGCCTACCTGCGGGTCCTGGTGAACCAGGACGACGTCGTCAACCTGCGCCGGATCCTCAACGAGCCCAAGCGGGGCATCGGGGACCGTGCCGAGTACGCGGTCGCCGCGCTCAGCGAGCGGCACCGCATCAGCTTCATGGAGGCGCTGCGGCGGGCCAACGACGCGCCGGGGATGGCCACCCGGTCGGTGAATGCCGTGGCTGGCTTCGTCAAGCTCATCGACGACCTCGCCGAGGTCGCGGAGGGCTCGGGCGCCGCGGCGGCGCTCGAGGCGGTCCTCGAGCAGACCGGGTACCTCGAACAGCTGCGCACCAGCAACGACCCCCAGGACGAATCCCGCGTCGAGAACCTCGCCGAGCTCGTCGCCGTCGTGCGCGAATACGAGCGCGACAATCCTGAGGGAACCCTCGGGGACTTCCTCGAACAGGTCTCCCTCGTCGCCGACGCGGACTCGATCCCCGACGCGCCGGAGGGCTCCGCCGAGGAGGTCGAGCAGGCCGTCGCGGAGGCGCGGCGCCAGGGCGTCGTGACCCTGATGACCCTTCACACGGCGAAGGGCCTCGAGTTCCCGGTGGTCTTCCTCACCGGCATGGAACAGGGAATCTTCCCCCACCAGCGGTCGGCGACCGATCCGAAGGAACTCGCCGAGGAGCGCCGGCTCGCCTATGTCGGTCTCACCCGTGCCCGCCGCCGGCTCTACCTGACCCGCTCCGAGGTCCGCAGCATGTGGGGACAGAGCCAGTACAACCCGGCCAGCCAGTTCGTCTCCGAGGTCCCCGACGAGCTCATCGAGTGGAAGCGCGAAGGGGCGTCCCTGCCGGCCTGGAATGCCAGCCCGACGAGCGGCCCGCGCTTCAGCGGATCGTACTGGGGATCAGGTGCGTCCGGCGCCGGAGCGGCAACGGCCTCCCCGGCCAAGGCCATCGGGCGGGTCCAGCCCCAGAAGGAGGTTCTCTCCGTGGCACCCGGGGACAAGGTGAACCACACGACCTTCGGCAACGGGACCGTGGTGGCGGTCGAAGGAGCCGGGGATAAGACGGTGGCGAAGGTGCGCTTCGGCGAGGGCGAAAAGCGCCTCCTGCTGCGTTATGCGCCGCTTACAAAGGCCGGATAAATTCCGGTTTTCGCCTAACTTAATTCCAATTCTTTCTACAACTCATAGAAGTGTGGCCTTCCTCACGAAACGGGTAGTCTGGAAAAGGCCCCCAGTGCCAAGGGACTAAAGTTCCCTGTGTAAACCTACTTCGACGTAGAAGGACACTAGCCCGTGGACCTGTTTGAATATCAGGCGCGCGATCTCTTTGAGGCACACGGAGTTCCCGTGCTCGCCGGCATCGTGGCGCACACCCCTGAAGAAGCCAAAGCAGCAGCTGAAAAAATCGGCGGAGTTGTCGTCGTCAAAGCTCAGGTCAAGGTTGGTGGCCGCGGTAAGGCCGGCGGCGTGAAGGTGGCCAAGACCCCCGACGAAGCCCACCGCTATGCCTCGGACATCTTGGGGATGGACATCAAGGGTCACACGGTCAACACCGTCATGATCGCCCAGGGCGCCGACATCGCCGAGGAGTACTACTTCTCGGTGCTGCTCGACCGGTCCAACCGCAACTACCTCGCCATGTGCTCCGTCGAGGGCGGCATGGACATCGAACAGCTCGCCGTCGAGCGCCCCGAGGCGCTGGCCCGCGTTGCCGTCGACCCGGGCGTCGGCATCGACTCCGCCAAGGCCCAGGAGATCGTCGAGACGGCAGGGTTCGCACCGGAACTGCACGAGGGCGTCACCGCGGTGATCCTGAAGCTGTGGGACGTGTTCGTCAAGGAAGACGCAACCCTGGTCGAGGTGAACCCCCTGGTGAAGACCGGCAGCGGCGACATCCTCGCCCTCGACGGCAAGGTCACCATCGACGAAAACGCAGACTTCCGCCACGCCGACCACGCGGCGCTCGAGGACAAGGAATCGGCCGACCCGCTCGAGGCGAAGGCCAAGGCCAACGACCTCAACTACGTCAAGCTCGACGGTGAAGTCGGCATCATCGGCAACGGCGCCGGCCTCGTGATGTCGACCCTCGACGTCGTCGCCTACGCAGGCGAATCCCACGGCAACGTGCGCCCGGCGAACTTCCTGGACATCGGCGGCGGAGCCTCCGCCGAGGTCATGGCCGCCGGCCTCGACGTCATCCTCAACGACACCCAGGTTCGGAGCGTGTTCGTCAACGTCTTCGGCGGCATCACCGCCTGCGACGAGGTCGCCAACGGCATCGTGAAGGCCCTTGAGATCCTCGGCGACGAAGCCAACAAGCCCCTCGTGGTCCGGCTGGACGGCAACAAGGTGGAGGAGGGCCGCGCCATCCTGCGCGGAGCCAACCACCCCCTGATCACCCTGTCCGACACCATGGACGAAGGCGCCGACAAGGCCGCCGAGCTGGCTTACGGAAAGTAAAGGCAACCCACCATGTCTATCTACCTCAATAAAGACTCAAAGGTGATCGTCCAGGGCATCACCGGCGGCGAAGGCACCAAGCACACCGCGCTCATGCTCGCTGCCGGCACGCAGGTCGTCGGGGGCGTCAACGCCCGCAAGGCCGGCACCACCGTGACCCACGGCGACGTCACCCTGCCCGTCTACGGCACCGTGAAGGAAGCCGTCGCCGAGACCGGAGCGGACGTCTCCATCGTGTTCGTGCCGCCGGCCTTCACCAAGGACGCCGTCGTCGAAGCGATCGAGGCCGGCCTCGGCCTGGTCGTCGTCATCACCGAAGGCGTCCCCGTGCAGGACACCGCCGAGTTCTGGGCCCTCGCCCAGTCCAAGGTCGACGCCGACGGCAAGCAGGTCACCCGCATCATCGGCCCGAACTGCCCCGGCATCATCACCCCGGGGGAGTCCCTGGTGGGCATCACCCCCGCGAACATCACCGGCAAGGGCGGCGTCGGCCTCGTCTCGAAGTCGGGCACCCTGACCTACCAGATGATGTTCGAGCTGCGTGACCTCGGCTTCTCCACGGCCATCGGCATCGGCGGCGACCCCATCGTCGGTACCACCCACATCGACGCCCTCGAGGCGTTCGAGGCCGACCCGGAGACCAAGGCGATCGTCATGATCGGCGAAATCGGCGGCGACGCAGAAGAGCGTGCGGCCGAGTACATCAAGGCCCACGTGACCAAGCCGGTCGTCGGCTACGTCGCAGGCTTCACCGCCCCGGAGGGCAAGACCATGGGCCACGCCGGCGCCATCGTCTCGGGCTCCGCCGGAACCGCCCAGGCGAAGAAGGAGGCCCTCGAGGCCGCCGGCGTCAAGGTGGGCAAGAGCCCGTCCGAGACCGCCCGCCTGCTGCGCGAGGTCTACGCGACGCTCTAACGGCGCCGAAGCAACACGTCGAAAGCTACCCCAAGGAAGCCCCGGCCCGCCCCACGGCGGACCGGGGCTTCTTTTTGCCCGCAGGTATGCTCTCCGCCTGCGGATGGCCGGTGCACCCGGCACACGCGGTAGGTGGGGGGAGCGGCCTCGGGCACAATGGGGCTATGACAACGACGCCGACGACGACGCCAAAGCATTCCCGCTACCTCATCACCCGCAGCCGCCTGATCAAGGCGCCGGCCGCGCGCATCTTCGAGGTGCTCGCCACCCCGGCCCTTCACAGCGTGATCGACGGCTCCGGCACCGTCCGCGGGGAACAGCCCGGCGGCCCGGCCCGGCTCTCGGCGGGCGCCCGCTTCGGGATGAACATGAAGCTCGGGCCCCGCTACCGGATCCTGAACCGGGTCGTCGAGTTCGAGGAGGGGCACCGGATCGCCTGGCGCCACTTCTCCCGCCACGTGTGGCGTTACGTCCTCGAACCCCGCGGGGAGTCGACCCTCGTCACCGAGCAGTGGGACGCCCGACCGGTGCCGTGGAAGCTGGTCCTGCTGCTCGCGGGATTCCCGCGCCGGCACCCGGCGAGCATCGAGAAGACGCTGGTCCGCCTTGAGGAGTACGTGACTGGGCAGCCCTGACCGGACGGAGGCTCCCCGGGGCCTCCGGTTCGGCGCTACATGGCTGTCGTGCCGAAGAGCATTCCCAGCAGGTAGGTGGCCGCCGCGGCGCCGAGCCCGATGGCGAGCTGGCGCAGCGCGAGCTTCAGCGGGGAGGCACCCGACAGCAGCCCCACTACGGCGCCGGTGGCCAGCAGTGCCAGCCCGACGAGAACGCACGCCGTGACGATAGCGGCCAGGCCCGTGAGGCCCACCAGGTAGGGCAGCACCGGAATCACCGCTCCGGAAGCGAAGAAGCAGAAGCTCGACGCCGCGGCGCCCAGCCCGGTGCCGACCTGCTCGTGGGCGTCCTCCGGAGTGTCGTTCTCGGGCTGCAGGGAGAAGCTCGGGTCGCAGTCACAGGCCGCGAGTCCCATCCGTTCCTCGGCTCGGTGCGTGGCGGCCTCCGGCGTCATTCCCCGCGCCCGGTACACGAGCACGAGCTCGTTCGCCGCGATGTCGAGTTCCTTGGAGGCCGTCAGCGTGACCTGCGTAGGACGGGTCGCGGACAACAGCTCCCGCTGGGAACGGACCGAAACATACTCTCCGGCGCCCATCGAGAGGGCGCCGGCCAGCAGGCCGAAAAGGCCGCTGACAAGGATGAACCCGGTGGAGACACCCGTCGCCCCGATGCCCATAATGAGTGCCAGGTTGCTGACGAGGCCGTCGTTCGCTCCGAAGACCGCGGCCCGGAAGTTCCCCGAGAGGCGGTTCCGGCCGCGGGTCGCCAGCGCGCGGACCACCTCCTCGTGGATCTGCTCGTCGGCTGCCATCGCGCTGGTCGCGGTGGGATCGGCCGCATAGGGGGAGCGCCCTTCGGCCCGCTGGGCCAGGGCGAGGACAAACACCGAGCCGAACCGCCGTGCCAGCAGCCCCAGCAGCCGGTTGCGCACCGAAGGGCGGACCGGGCGTCCCGCCTCGTCGCCGAGCAGCCTCAGCCAGTGCGCTTCGTGGCGGCCCTCGGCGTCGGCAAGGGCGAGCAGGATGTCGCGTTCCTCGCCGCTTCGGCGCCGGGCGAGGTCCCGGTAGGTGGCCGCCTCGGCGCGCTCGTCGGCAAGGTACTGGCGCCAGCGCTTGAGGTCACGGGGATCGTGCCTGGATTGGGCGGCTTTCACTGAATGCTCCTCTAAACCTGCTGCAGTGATCGCCGGGTACGTGGAGCTCCGGCCTGCAACACGTGGACGTGTTCCGGCCGAAGGTCTCGCTCGCCGCCCTCAAGGCGGTGGACTGCCGGGCGGCTCAATTGACGCCAGTATGTCGACAGGCCTCGCGGCACACCGGCCGCGGAGCTACTCCCCTTCGCTGGCGATAGTCTAACGTGTCCGCGCCCGACGTGTTTTCGACCGGGGTGCTGGTCGTCCGGATGCGCGGTTTCCCGGCGCCGCGGCGGGGAAGAACCAATCCGCGCGCCGGATCGTCGAGAATACACAGGAGGCGCTACCGTGACGCCGGTGCGGCACGGTAGAGTCAGCAGGGTCAAAACAGGAAGCAGGCTTATGAAATCGGAGTTCTCCCGTCCGTGGACGGCGCGCTACGCGCCCGGCGTGCCGCACGAGATTGAGGTCCCGGACGGATCGTTGTTCGACCTGCTCGAGTCCGCGGCCGCCCGTCACCGCGACGGCGTGGCACTCGAATTCTTCGGGGCGGAGACTCCGTACGGGAAGCTGGGTGCCGACGTCCTGCGCATCGCCGAGGGCCTGCGCCGGCTGGGGGTCACAGCAGGGGACCGTGTGGCCCTCGTCCTACCCAACTGCCCACAGCACATCGCCGCCTTCTACGCCGTGCTCCGGCTCGGGGCGATCGTCGTCGAACACAACCCGCTCTACACCGACCGGGAACTGCGCCACCAGTTCGAGGACCACGGCGCGAAGGTCGCCGTGGTGTGGGACAAGGTGGTTCCGCAGGTCCAGCGGCTCCCGAAGGACGTCGGGCTCGAAGCGATCGTCTCGGTTGACCTCACCCGCGCCCTCCCGGCCGCAAAACGCCTCGCGCTGAAACTGCCGCTTCCCGCCGCCCGCCGCGCCCGGTCCGCCCTGACCCCCTCGGAAAAACTCGCCGGGCCGCACCCCATCCACCGCTGGGAAGGGCTGTTGGCGTCCCCGCCGCTGGGGCAGGGGCATCCCCGACCCGCGTCCGGGGACACCGCCGTGATCCAGTACACCAGCGGCACCACCGGAACCCCCAAGGGCGCCGTCCTGACGCACCGCAACCTGCTCGCCAACGCCGCCCAGGGCCGTGCGTGGGTGCCCGGACTCGTCGAAGGGAAGGAGGTCGTCTACGCGGTGCTGCCGATGTTCCACGCCTACGGGCTGACCCTGTGCCTGACCTTCGCCATGAGCATCGGGGCGCGGCTTGTCCTCTTTCCGCGGTTCGACGTCGACCTCGTGTTGCAGGCCGTCCGGAAGAGCCCGCCCACATTCCTTCCGGCGGTTCCCCCCATCTACGACCGGCTCGCCGCGGCCGCCGAGGAGCGGGGGGTCGACCTCTCCAGCATCCGGTTCGCCATCTCCGGTGCCATGAACCTGCCCCCGGAGACGGTGGCCCGCTGGGAGAAGGCCACCGGCGGGTACCTCGTCGAGGGCTACGGGCTCACCGAGACCTCCCCGGTGGCCCTTGGCAATCCCATCGGCCCCACCCGGCGGCCGGGCACCGTCGGCGTCCCGTTCCCCAACACCGACATCCGGGTCGTCGACCCCGATCGCGTGGACGTTGAGAGGCCGCCCGGAGAGGCCGGCGAACTGCTGATCCGCGGTCCCCAGGTGTTCTCCGGCTACTGGCAGAAGCCCGCAGAAACCGACGCCGTGCTCCTCGAGGGCGGGTGGTTCCGCACCGGTGACATCGTGAGCGTCGACGCCGACTCGTACGTCAGCATCGTCGACCGGATCAAGGAACTGATCATCACCGGGGGCTTCAACGTGGCTCCCACCGAGGTGGAGGACACCCTTCGAGCCTGCGGCCCGGTCACCGACGCCGCGGTCGTCGGCCTGCCGCGGCCCGGCGGTGGGGAGGACGTCGTCGCCGCTGTCGTGATGGCCGACGGCGAGCAACTCGACGAGGAATCCCTCCGCAAGCGCTGCCGGGACGGGCTGGCCGCCTACAAGGTTCCCCGCCGCATCTTCGCGGTGGACGAACTGCCCCGGTCACTGATCGGGAAGGTGCTGCGCCGCGAGGTACGCACCCGCCTCCTGGACAGCAAGACAACGACACCTACCGGAAGACAGGCATCATGAGCGTCAACACGCCAGAAACGACGAATCCCTGGAAGGACAGCCTTGGCCGGGCCAGCCTGCGCTGCGCCCAGGTCCTCCTGATGCTGCTGCTCGCCGTGGTCACGGTCTACGCGCTGATCCAGGTGCGCCTCGTGGTGATCCCGGTACTGCTTGCCCTGATCCTCGCCGCAGCGATTGTGCCCCTCGTACATTGGCTCCGCCGCAAGGGCTGGCCCAGTTCCGCGGCCACAGGCTTTTCCTTCCTGCTTCTCCTCCTGCTTTTCGGCGGGCTGATCACCGGCATTGTGTTCGCCGTGCAGAACCAGGCCGGTGAGCTCGTCGACAGCGCCGTGAGGGGCTTTGACCAGCTCTACGCCTTTGTCGAGGACGGCCCGATTCCCGTTGACTCGGGTCAGATCCAGCAGGCCCGGGATGCGGTGATCGACTTTGCCACCAGCAGCACCGCGGGCGCCGGTGCCCTCTCCGGCCTGAGTGCCGCGACCAACTTCATCGCCGGCGGCCTGCTGATGGCCGTCATCCTGTTCTACTTCCTCAAGGACGGCGAGAAGATCTGGGCCTTCATCCTGAGGGCCTTCAAGGGCAAGCGGCTCGTGAAGGCCCGCCGGGTCGGCTACAGCAGCCTCGCCGTGCTCGGCGGCTATGTCCGGGGGACGGCCATCGTCGCACTCGTCGACGCCGTCTTCATCGGCATCGCCCTGGTGGTCCTCAAGATCCCCCTGGCCCTTCCGCTGGCCGTGATCGTCTTTATCGGGGCGTTCATCCCCCTCGTCGGGGCCACCCTGGCCGGGGTTCTCGCAGCGCTCGTTGCACTTGTCTCCAACGGTCCCACCGCGGCGCTGATCGTGATCATCGTCGTCATCGTGGTCAACCAGCTCGAGGGCAACTTCCTGCAGCCGGTCGTCATGGGGCGCACCCTGAGCGTCCACGCCCTGGTCATCCTGCTCGCCCTGACTGCAGGCACCATCCTCGCCGGAATCATCGGCGCCATCCTGTCGGTGCCGGTAGCCGCTGTCACCTGGGCGGCGATCAAGGCATGGAACCAGGAGGAGGACGAGGCGATCACCGAGACGGAGGTCGAAAAGGCCGAACAGGCCACGGCCCTCGACGAGAGCGGGCACGGCCTGAGCACCCTCCCCAAGGACGACCCCAAGGCGATCGAGCTGGCCGAGCTCGCCGCCGCCAAGCGCTCCGATGAGGACCGCCCCGGCGTCGCCTCGCGCGGTGTCACCCCGGAGACCGAGGAATCCTCGAAGCAGTTCGCCGCGGAGCCCTCGGTGCCGGCCACGGCCGGTTCCCCCGGGACCCCCGGGACCGGTGCGCACGGCAGGGGCTCCGAGGACACCGGCGCGGCCGGTTCCTCCGGGACACGGCGGGAGCGGCGGGACCGCCGGGACGGCGGCTCCACCGCCCTTGACGACTGACCCTGAACGACGCCCACAAAACCGGCGCCGGCTGAGTAGCCGGACGAACAGCTGATCGAAAAACCCAAGGGCTCCTCCCGCGCTGCGGGAGGAGCCCTTGGGCTGTGAGGTGCGGCTACCGGCGTTCCGGAAGGACCGATGCGCCGCCGGCGGACGCTTCGACGGCCGGAGCGTCGTCGTCGGGCACGTTGCCCGCGACTCGGTCCTCCCACGCGGCCATGACGGCCGGATCGGTAGGTCGGCTCGCCACTGACACGATGATGTAGACGACCGCGGAGGCGCCCAGTCCAATGTAGATCGGCCAGTTCGAGTAGATGCCTTCGTACTGGTTCTCGGCGTTCACTTCGAGGAAGATCATGGTGCCGAGGGTGAAGACCGTCCCGACGGCCATTGAGATGCCGGCGCCGAGCCCGTTGCCGCCCTTCCAGACGAGGCCGCCGATAATGGCGACGAGGAGCCCGCCGACGAGGATGTCGTAGGCGATGGTCAGGGCGGCGACGACGTCCTGCACCACGACCGCGAGCAGGATGGCGGTCACGCCGAGGCCGAACACCCACCACCGGCTGCTTCCGACGTCGTGCCCGCCGGCCTCCGGTGCCGGCTGGTGCGCGCTGCCCGCGCCCCGCCGCGACCAGCTCCGAACGTAGGGCAGGACGTCGGTGCGGGCCACCGTCGCCGCTGCGATGAGCGCGCCCGACGCCGTTGACATCATGGCGGCGACCGCGGCGGCCAGGACCAGGCCGCCGATCCCGATCGGCAGGACGTTGAGGGCGATGTCGGCGTAGACGTCGTCCTGGGACTCGATGTCCGGCAGGATGACGCTCGCGGACATCCCGATCAGCGCCCCGGCCACCCCGTACAGGATGCAGTAGATGCCTGCGGTGGCTCCGCCCCAGCGGGCGACCTCCGGTGTGCGGGAGGTGAAGACGCGCTGCCAGATGTCCTGGCCGATCAGCAGGCCCAGGGTGTAGACGACGAAGTAGGTGAGGATGCTCTGGGCGCCGATGCCGGTGATGTCGAAGAACTCCGCGCCGGCGCGCTCGGAGATTCCCTCGAACCCTCCGGCCGAGGAAAGCGCGAACGGAAGCATCAGGGCGAAGACCCCGATCGTCTTGATGACGAACTGCGCCATGTCGGCCAGGGTGATCGACCACATGCCGCCGACCGCCGAGTAAATCACCACGATGATCCCGCCGATGGCGATCGAGAGGGCGCGGTCCCAGCCAAAGAGGACGACGAAGATCGTGGCATAGGCGCCGGTGGAGGTGGCGCACAGCATCAGGGTGTAGGCCAGCATGACGATGCCCGAGACCTTCGTCGCCTCCGAGCCGTAGCGCAGGCTGAGCATCTGCGACACGGTGTAGATCTTCAGCCGCTGGATCGAAGGGGCGAACAGCAGGCTCAGCAGCAGCACGCCCACCCCGATGGCGACGACGAGCCACATCCCCGAGATTCCGTAGGTGTAGCCCAGGCCGACGCCGCCGACGGTCGAGGCCCCGCCGAGGACCACGGCGGCCATGGTGCCCGTGTAGAGCAGTGGCCCGAGGCGCCGGCCGGCCACCAGGTAGTCACTCGCGTTCCGGGTGCGGGACTTGCCCCACCAGCCGAAGCCGAGCATGGCCACGAGATAGACGACCACTATCGCCGCATTAAGATATTCCATTGTTCCCACCCAATCGTTGTTGCACACGAAGCAACTTTTGTTTCATCATAGGCTAGAGTGATAAAGGTCACTTCGTCAATCGGGAACCATCCGGGCGCTTCATAGAAGCGACGCTGCGATCGCTATGCTCTATCTTGACTCCCGTTCGTTCCCTTTCCCCCTGGGAGGACTGCCATGAAGGCCCTGCCTGTTGAACCCACCAACGCCCCGGTGGCGATCGGTTCCCGCATCCGCGCCGCCCGGCAGTCCCAGCGCATGACCATCGAGCAGGTGGCGGAGGCGACAGGGTTGACGAAGGGGTTCCTCAGCCGGGTCGAGCGCGACCTCACCTCGCCCTCGGTGGCGTCGCTCGTCACCCTGTGCCAGGTCCTCTCCATCTCCATCGGCGACCTGTTCCTGGCCCCCGAAACCCACCTGACCCGCCTTGAGGAGGCTCCCCGGATCAGCCTTGGCGGCGAGGGGATCATCGAGCGGCTGATGACCGCCCGCTCGGAGCGCCGCCTGCAGATGATCCGGGCCGTGATCGAGCCGCACGGGCGTGGGGAGGCCGAACTGTACTCGGTGGACTGCGAGGTTGAGACCCTGCACGTGGTGGAGGGCTCCTTCGAGCTGATTTTCTCCAATGAGCGCTTCGAACTGCAGGCGGGGGATACGGTGACCTTCCCCGGACGCGAACCGCACACCTGGGCCAACCCCTCGGGGGAGCAGGCCGTTATCCTGTGGACCCTGGTGCCGGCAGCCTCGGGTAAATAGGCGGGGTCGACGACGGTGCCCCGGCGTCTTCGGGCGGTCCGCACCTTGACCCGTGACCCGGCCCACAATTAGCCTTGTGCAAAACAATTGATGCATATTTAGCAACTTCGGTGCGCCGGGTGTGCACCCCTGAGGAATGGACGACGCCCATGGAAGAACTGCGCATTACGGCAGGTGGCCACCTCGGCCCCATCGATTCGGCCCGCGTGCCGCGCTACTCCGGCGCCGCGACCTTCGCGCGGCTCCCGCGCCTCGACCAGGTGGACCGCACTGACATCGCCGTGGTGGGCGTTCCCTTTGACTCCGGCGTCTCGTACCGGCCGGGGGCGCGGTTCGGCGCCAACCACGTCCGCGAGGCATCACGCCTGCTGCGCCCCTACAACCCGGCGCTCGACGTCTCGCCGTTCGAACGCGTCCAGGTTGCCGACGCCGGTGACATGGCGGTCAACCCCTTCAATATCCATGAGGCCATCGAGACGGTCCAGGCCAACGCACTCGACCTGACCGCCGACGGAACCCGGCTCGTCACCCTCGGCGGGGATCACACGATCGCCCTGCCCCTGCTGCGGGCGGCCTCCGAACGGGCGGGCTCACCAGTGGCTCTGCTCCACTTCGATGCCCACCTCGATACCTGGGACACCTACTTCGGCGCGGAATACACCCACGGGACGCCCTTCCGGCGGGCCGTCGAGGAAGGGATCCTCGACACCGAGGCCATCTCGCACGTCGGAACGCGCGGACCCCTGTACGGCGTGAAGGACCTCGAGGACGACCGGCGCTTCGGCTTCGGCATCGTCACCTCCTCCGATGTGTTCCGCCAAGGGGTCGACGAGGTCATCGCCCGGCTGCGGGACCGCATCGGCAACCGGCCGCTGTACGTCTCGGTCGACATCGACGTGCTCGACCCCGCCCACGCCCCGGGCACCGGCACCCCCGAGGCCGGCGGAATGACAAGCCGTGAGCTCCTTGAGATCCTGAGGGGACTGCGCGGCCTGAACCTGGTCGGCGCCGACGTCGTCGAGGTGGCTCCCGCCTACGACACCGCCGAAATCACCGGCGTCGCGGCCTCCCATGTCGCCTACGACCTCGTCAGCCTCATGGCCGACAACCTCACCTCGCCTTCAAAGGAAAGCTGAATGGAAATCACCGACAGCGCCGCCTCAGTTCCGCCCCAGCCCCTCCTCACCGGCCAGCGCAACGGCGGTGACCTCGTCGTCGAGACGCTGACCGCCCTGGGTGCCACCACCGTCTTCGGAATCCCGGGCCAGCATGCCCTCGGGCTCTTCGACGCCCTGTCCCGCTCGCCGCTGCGCTTCGTCTCCTCCCGGGTGGAAAACAATTCGGCGTTCGCCGCCGACGGCTTCTCCCGGGCCACGGGTGAGGTCGGCGTCCTCTTCCTCTCCACCGGTCCCGGGGCGCTCACCTCGCTGGCCGGACTCCAGGAGGCCTACGCCACCGGCGTCCCGATGATCGTGATCGCCAGCCAGATCCCGCTCGAGGGCCTCGGCGCGCGGCGCAAGGGCATGCTCCACCAGCTCGACGACCAGAAGGCCTCGGCGGCGAACGTCACCAAGAGCCAGCGGCTGATCCAGCACGCCTCGGGGATCCCCTCGGCGATCCAGGACGCCTGGACCGAAGCCGTCTCCTCGCCGCAGGGACCGGTCTGGATCGAGGTGCCCCAGAACGTGCTGCTGGACCCGGTGATGGTGCCGCGGGTCGAGGATGCGCTCGCCGAGCCGTTCGACAACCCTCCGCGCGTCGAACTCGTCCGTGAAGCGATCGAGTGGCTCACCGCCTCCAAGCGTCCCGCCATCGTCGCCGGCGGCGGAGCGCGCCGCGGCAAGGCCGAACTCGAGCTGCTCTCCATCGCCGAAAAGCTCGGCGCCCCCGTCGTGTGCTCACCCGGCGGCAACGGCGCGTTCCCCTGGAACCACGAGCTGTCGCTGCAGTCCTGGGTCGAGGACCGCCACGTCACCGAGGTGCTCGAGGACGCCGACCTCCTGCTGGTCATCGGCTCCTCCCTCGGTGAGGTCACCTCCAACTACTTCACGCTCGAGCCGCGCGGGCGCATCATCCAGATCGACGCCGAACCCCGCGTCCTCGAATCGAACCGCCCGGCGCTCGGCATCCGGGCCGACGCAGGCCAGGCACTGAAGGCCCTCGACGAGGCGCTGCCGGCGCTCGACCGCGGACGCACCGAGGGCTATGACGCCGCCGCGCTGGTCGCGGAGACCCTCGCCAAGGTCTCGGCGCGCCTCGACGCCCAGGACCTCGGGATGGAGCGCAAATTCATGGCCGACATCCGCGAAGCGGTGCCGGACTCAATGCAGACCTTCTGGGATATGACCATCTCCGCCTACTGGGCGTGGAGCTGCTGGGACTCACGCGACGGACAGTTCCATTCGGCACAGGGTGCCGGCGGCCTCGGCTACGGCTTCCCCGGCGCCATCGGCGGCACCGTCGGCCTGGAATCAAAGGGCCTGCCGCCGCGGGTGCTCGCGGTCTCCGGCGACGGCTCGGCCATGTACTCCATCGCGGAGCTGGCGACGGCGAAACAGCATAACCTCCCCGTCACCTGGCTCATCGTCGATGACGGCGGCTATGGCATCCTGCGCGAATACATGGAGGGCGCCTTCGGCAAGGCGACGGCCACCGAGCTGGCCCGGCCCGACTTCGTGAAGCTCGCCGAGGCCTTCGGCGTTCCGGCGCGGAGGGTCGCCCCTGCCGACGTCCGGGAGGCCCTCGAGGAGAGCCTTGCGGCCGAGGGACCGAACGTCGTCGTCGTCGAGACACTGCTGCGCCTCTTTGCGCCGACGCACCTGGCCGACTGAGCCGGGCCTGTGCTGCCCGCCGGCCTGCGGGTAGGGTTTACGTACCCGCAGGCCGGACAGAAGGGGCGCATCGATGTCATTCCGCAAGGGCGAGAAGGTCACCTGGAACACACCGCAGGGGACGACCGAGGGCAAGGTCGTCGAGAAGCGGGAGAAGGAATTCACTTTTGACGGCCAGAAGTTCAAGGCATCCTCCGATGAGCCCTACTACATCGTCGAGAGTGCGAAATCGGGCAAGCAGGCGGCCCACAAGCAGAGCGCCCTCAGCAAGCCCTCCTAGGCCGGCGGGCTACTTCAGCGGATCGTGGCCCCAGTTCATCAGGGAGTAACGCCACCTCGAGTGTTCGAGGTCGTCCTTGCCGGGAGTCTGCGCGAGATGCCGGTGCACATAGCCGACCACCTTCGCCATGTGCTGGACATCGTCCTCGGTCAGGTCCGGCTTGCGGGTTTCGAGGATCTCCACGATCCGGCGGCCCGAGGCGTGCCCGACCGATTCCCCGCCGTCCTTCTGGCCGACGGAGAGCGACTCGTCGGTGTCAAGCCATTTCTTCAGCTCCGCGGCCGTCATATTGACCGCTTCCCTCCACTGGGGCCATACCGCGTCGAGATCCGTGCCATTCGTTGCCACCGCTTGCTCCCTTCGCCGGACGGGTTCGCGTGCCGGCATTCGCGTACTTCCTGTTTTCGGGGCTTCCCGTAGCGTAATCGTAAGCAGGCTGATAAAGGTAGAGGGTAGGTCGATTTTCGAGAACTAAGGAGTACGACATCATGGCAGGAAACCTTCTGGCTCGATCCGCCCACGACCTCGGCGCGGCCGCATGGTTCGGTGGAACCCTCATGGGTGCGGTGGGGCTGAACGGCGCCACCGGTAAAGCGAAGGACCCCCGGGAGCGCACACGCCTCTCAACCCTCGGATGGGCGAAGTGGACCCCGGTGCAGATCGGTGCGTTCGTCGTGCACGCGGTCGGCGGCATCGGGCTGATCTACGGCAACAAGGGCCGCCTGGCCAAGCAGGAGGGCGTGGGGGGCAATACGGTGATCAAGAGCGTAGTGACGGTGGCCGGCATGGCGCTCTCCCTCTATGCGGGCATGATGGGCAAGAAGGTTGCCGAACTGGCCGAACAGGGTGGCGAAGGCGCGACGGAGCCGCGCCCCGGTGCTTCGGATGAGCTCGCCAAGGCCCAGTCGCAGCTCAAGATGCTGCAGTGGGCGCTCCCCGTCGTCAGCGGTACGGTGGTGGTCCTTTCGGCCCACCAGGGGGAGATGCAGCGGCCCACCAACGTGCTCGACGGAATCTTCGGCAGGAAGTAGGCCCCCGGCGGCTCCGCAGGGGCGCTGAGGAAGAGGTGGCTCCCGGCGCATGGCGCCGGGAGCCACTTGCCGTTTGAGCTGCAGGTGCGTTCCCCGCCGCGGCGGGGAATGAAATGGGCGTCCCCCGGGTTGAGTCATATGCATGCAAATGTATGTAATTCGAGAGGGGTTTTCCGGTGGCTACACCTTCAATTGTTGTCGTTTCGGCGGGGTTGGGCGTTCCTTCATCAAGCAGGATGCTTGCCGATCAGCTGGCGGAGTCGGCTGTTGAGGCCCTTGGGGCGGCCGGTGCCACCGCCGAGGTCGAAACAATCGAGCTCCGCGAGCTTGCCCTCGATATTGCCAACCACCTCGTCACGGGTTTCGCCCCGCCGGCTCTCGCCGCGGTCCAGGAGCGGCTCGCCGCGGCCGACGCGCTGATCGTCGTCAGCCCGGTGTTCTCCGGATCCTACAGCGGGCTGCTCAAGTCGTTCTTCGACGTCCTGGACCCCAAGGCCCTCGAGGGGATGCCCGTGCTGCTGGGCGCCACGGGCGGCAGCGCACGGCACTCACTGATGCTCGAGCATGCCCTGCGGCCGCTGTTCAGCTACCTGCGGGCCGTCGTCGTTCCCACCACCGTCTACGCCGCACCGCAGGACTGGGGTGCCGGCAGCGGGGACGGCGCTCCGGGGCTCGAGCAAAGGTCGCGCCGGGCAGCGAAGGAGCTGGTGGCACTGATCCTCGGCTCGGTCGGCCCGCGGCCTGCACGGGGACCCGAGGTGTCGGCGCCCTTCGAGGAGCTGCTGGCAAAGATCCAGGGGAACCGCTAGGCCCGGCCGCCCGCCGAAGCCTCACTGCATGGTGAAGGCGCGGGCAATCCCGGAAGAGACGGCGGGCCGCGACAAAAGGCGCGCGAGGCCCGCGTTGCGGGCCGCCAGCACCGGGGGAGGCAGGGGCCTTCCGAGGGCCATATTCAGGTGGGCCTTGCGCCGCGCCAGGCCCGCGGCCCGGCGCCGCGTCCGATCGAACCGGGCCAACTGCTGCCCGACGTCGGCGCCGTCGCACAGGTGTGCCGTGATGAGCGGCACGAGGGCCTCGACGTCGAGCCAGCCCAGGTTCATCCCCTGGCCCCCAATAGGACTGATCTCATGGGCGGCGTCGCCCACCAGCAGCACCCGGCCGGCGACAAGCCGCTCGGCCAGCCGGGAACGCACCTCGAAACTGCTCACCATGGTGTTCCCGGCCGGGTCCACCGCCACGTTCGTGCGCTGCCCGATGAGGCGTGAGAGCAACTGCGCGTCGGGTTCGGCGGGCGCTCCCAGCCGCACCACCCAGCGGCGCACCCCGCCCGGCAGCGGGAACGACTCGACGATGCCTGCGGCCTCGAGGTAGAGCACGGCCGAGTCGCCGTCGCCGGTCCCGTCGGGGAAGTCGCCCATGAGGTAGCAGTCGGGGTAGGACCTTCCCGGAGCACGGATGCCGGCAAAGTCCCGCACGGCACTGCGTGCTCCATCGGCGCCGATGACGAGACGCGCCTCGAAGACCTCGGCACCGCCGGGCCCCGCGGCATGGACCTCTACCCGGTCGCCCCGCTCCGAAAGGCCGGTCACTGTGATTCCGCGGCGCAGGGTGCCGGGAAAGCGCCCGGCGAGCCGGTCCTCGAGCACCTCCTCGGTCACGGCCTGCGGCACCGCCAGCACGTAGCGGTGCTCCCCGGGGAGGGTGGCAAAGGAGAGGGTTGCGACCTGCCGTCCTGCGCTGCGGGCAATTCCCTCGGTGATCCGCACCCCCCGCGCCTCAAGGGCCCCGGCCACGTCCCCTGCCTGCAGCGCCGCCAGGGCCGGAGGGTGGATGCCGATGGCCCGGGAGTGCCCGCTGCGCGTGGTGCGCCTCTCAAGCACGACGACGTCCAGGCCGGCCCGGCGCAGTTCGAGGGCGGCGTAGAGGCCAACGGGGCCGCCCCCGGCCACCACCACGTCATGCATCCGGGCCGGCCCGAAAGACGAGCAGATTCCGGAAGGGGACGGCGCTCTCCACGCTCCACCCGGACCGGCGGTCGGCCGCCAGGACCTCCCGGAGTTCGGCCGGGGTGTAGCTGCGCCGGATCGAGGTCAGCCCGTCCCGGCGGATGTACGAACCGCGCAGGGGCAGGGTCCCCACCGAAAAGAGGCCGTAGCCGATGCTGTTGCGGGCGATGTCGCTGTGCACCGCGAGGCGCTCGGCCAGCCGCGCGCTGTCATCGAGCAGGCCCGACAGGGCGCCGGGGTCGAGGTGGTGTAGCACATGGTTCGACGTCACTACAGTGAACCGTCTGCCCTCGGCGACGAGCTCGGAGCTCAGCGCCCTGCGGAAGCTCAGCCCGGGAACCTCCGGGCGGGAGGTGGCATAGGCGTGGGCGCGCCCGTCAGGGTCAATGGCCGTGATGGCCAGGGCCAGCCCGTCGCGGCGGGCCCAGCGGGCCAGCGCCCGGGGAACGTCCCCGCCGCCCGAGCCGATATCGAGCAGGGTGTTTTCCCGGTTCCGGGAAAGCTGGGGGCGCACGAGCGTTCGATAGGTGTGCCTCCAGCCGGCTACCACCGCGTTGACAAGGCCGAACTGGGAGTAGGTGCGCTCAAGCGTGAGCGGGTCACAGTCGGGCTTGTCCATCTCCTCGACGGCTCCGGCGTCGCGCCGCAGGAGGAATCCGCCGGGGGTCATCCGATCTTCGTGAGGAGGGCCGTCTCCACGGTGAGGCCTGGTCCGAAGGCCATCGAGCAGACCCGTCCGTTGCCGCCGGAGGAGGGCTGCTCGAGGATGTTCTTCAACACGAACATCACCGTTGCGCTGCTCATATTGCCGTAGTTGCGCAGGATCTCCCGCGCCGGTGCCAGCTGGTCCGAAGTGAGGTCGAGCTTGGCCTCGACCTTATCGAGGATGCTCCGGCCGCCCGGGTGGATCGCCCAGTGTTCGATATCCGAGTAGGCCTTGCCCTCGAGGGAAATGTCGTGGGCCAGCAGGGGTTCGAGGGCTGAGACGATGTTTTCGTCGATGATGTGGGGCACATAGGTGCCAAGGACCAT
>NZ_CADCTE010000136.1 GCF_902805515.1 uncultured Arthrobacter sp.
TGCCCCGGACGTGGCGGCCGCCGCCGCCGCGCAGGGCGCCGTCGCGCACGAGCGCTGAACCGCCCCGCACGACCCCCTGCCACCGATCGGACTCCTGCATGTTCACGACCCGCCCCGAGCTGACCGGCACCTTCGGGATGGTCGCCTCCACCCACTGGCTGGCCAGCGCCGTCGGCATGTCGGTGCTCGAGCGCGGCGGCAACGCCGTCGACGCCGCCGTCAGCACCGCGTTCGTGCTGCAGGTGGTCGAGCCGCACCTCAACGGACCCGGCGGCGACGTGCCGCTCATGGTGGCCGGCCCCGACGGCGACGTGCAGGTCTACTGCGGCCAGGGCCCGACCCCGCAGGCCGCCACGCTCGAGCGCTTCCGCGAGCTCGGCCTGGACCTCGTCCCGGGCACCGGGCTGCTGGCCGCCGTCGTCCCCGGCGCCTTCGGGGCCTGGACGCTGCTGCTCGAGCAGCGCGGTACCTGGCGCCTGCGCGACGTGCTCGAGCCGGCGATCGCGTACGCCGCCGACGGCTTCCCGCTGCTCGCCTCCACGGCGACGACGGTCGCGAGGGTCGAGCAGCTGTTCCGCGACGAGTGGCCCACGTCGGCGGCGACCTGGCTGCCCGGCGGCGAGGTGCCTGCGGCCGGGTCCCGCTCGCGCAACCCCGTGCTCGCCGAGACCTGGCGCCGCGTCCTCGCCGAGGCCGAGGCGGCGGCGAGCGGCCGCGAGGAGCAGATCGCCGGGGCCCGCGACGTCTTCTACCGCGGCTTCGTCGCCGAGGCGATCGCCGAGTGGTGCGCCACGCAGGAGGTCATGGACACCTCCGGAGAGCGGCACGGCGGCCTGCTGACCGGCGACGACCTCGCCCGCTGGCAGCCGACGGTCGAGCCGTCGGTGTCGGTCGACTACGCCGGCCTCACGGTGCACAAGACCGGGCCGTGGGGGCAGGGCCCGGTGCTGCTGCAGCAGCTGCAGCTGCTCGCCGGCTACGACCTGGCCGCGATGGGTCACCTGTCCCTCGACATGGTCCACACCGTCGTCGAGTGCGGCAAGCTCGCGTTCGCCGACCGGGAGGCGTGGTACGGCGACCCTGCGGCCGTCGACGTCCCGCTGCCCACGCTGCTGTCGACCGCGTACGCCGACGAGCGCCGCGCGCTGGTCGGCGACGCCGCCTCGCTGGAGCTGCGCCCCGGGAGCCCGGACGGCCGCGAGCCGCGCCTGCCCCGGCAGGCGACCGCCGGCGGCGCCCGGCCCGCGGTGACCTCCGACGGCGCGGGAGAGCCCACGGGCACCGAGTCCCGCGTCGGCGACCACGATCACTGCGCCGATCCGCAGGCAGGCGTAGATCAGGACGGTGAGGTCAACCCCCGGCGGAACCATCAGGCTGATCCTGCTGCCGGCGCCCAGGCCGGAGCGGGCGAGCCCCGCGGCGACGGCGGCGATGTCGGTCTCCAGCCCGGCCCAGCTCATTGAGCGGCGCATCCGCCCGGCGTCCATCTCGGCAATGGCCAGCGACGAACCGTCGGCGGCCGCGGCTTCGGTGAGGCGGGTCTCCAGGGGGGTGAAGGCGCGGTCATCGGCGTCTCCGGAACGCGAAACCCTGCCCGCGTCGGAAGTGGCCCCGGTGCCTGTGGTGCTGTCCGCCGCCACGTCCCGCCGGCGGAGCCAGGAGAAGAGTGTCCCGGCGACGTCGGCGTCCTCCTGGACAAGGTGGCCGGCGTCCTCGAAGCGGTGGACGTCGGCATGCGGCAGCCTGCGGGTGAGGTCTTCCAGGTAGGTCTCCGTGAAGACCGGATCGTGCGGACCCCACAGGAGCAGCGAGGGAACGTCCAGGGTGCGGATCCCCTCGGCGATCTCCGTCAGGGCCGGAAAGCTCGGGTGGGACCGGTCGCGGGGAATGTCGGCGACGAAGTCGGCGATGCCCTTCCGCGATTCCCCGGTGCGGTAGGGCGCGCGGAAGGCGTCCCGGACCTCAGGGGCGAGCTTCGGCCGGGCCAGGGAGTGGGTGATGTCGAGGAACGCCGTGGTCGTCTGCGTTCCGGTCCGGCGCACCGGGGGAAGCAGGGCAAGGCGCAGGGGAGCGGGCAGGGGCCGGGACGGGTTCTGGTGCACCGCGGTGTTGGTCAGGACCACCCCGGCCAGGCGGGACCGGTTGCGGTGGGCGAAGCCGAGGCTGACGACGCCGCCCCAGTCGTGCCCGACGGTGACCAGGGGGCCGCGCAGGTCGGCCGCGGCGGCGAAATCCTCGAGGTCGGTGACGCGGTCGGCAAGGCGCCGGAAGACTCCGGTCCGCTGGGAGAAGCCCATGTTGAGCTGGTCAACGGCGACGACGCGCCAGCCGGCCTCCGTTCCGGCGGGCAGCAGCGTGCGCCACAGGTAGGACCAGGTGGGATTGCCGTGGACGCACAGCAGGGTTCCGCGGACCTCGGTGCCGGACTCCCGGAGGGCGGCGGCGTTGTCGAGGTAGTGCCAGGTGCGGACGGTTCCGGGATTGTCGGCGGGAGCCGACGAAGGCACGTCGAGATACGTCGACCACGAGGGGTCAACGCCGGGGAGAGCTACCACGCAATCTCCATCATTGAGGTATTGAGCCCCGAGCCCACACCGAGGCACAGCACCCGGTCCCCGGCGTTGAGGGACTGGCTTTCCTGCGCCAAAGTCATCGGCAGGGACGCGGGCCCCACGTTCCCCCAGCGGGGGAAGGTGATGGGCACCCGCTCACGCACCAGGTTCACGGCCTTGATGATGGCGTTCGTGTAGGAGTTGGAGACCTGATGGGTGACATAGCGGTCCATCGAGTCCCACTTCCATCCGTCCGTCTGCGCTTCGTGCCAGGCGTCGACCACCAGTTCGAGCCCGCCGTCGAGCAGCCCCTTGGTGTCGGTGTACATCCCGTCGACCCCGCCGACGCACAGTTCGTGGTGCTGGGTCCCGGCCCGGGAAACGCCGCCCAGGATGCGGTGGGAGCCCGGGTGCAGGTCGGCCGGGCCGATCACGGCCGCTGCCGCACCGGAGCCAAGGGTCAGGGTGGCGAACTCGCTGAGGAAGTCCTCCCGGGTGGAGGTGGGCCGGTTCAGCCGGTTGAACGTCGCCTCCTGGGTGCCCTGGGCGTCCTCGCCGGCCACGATCAGGGCGTACTTGATCTGGCCCGAGTCGATCATGTTGGCGGCCAGGGTCATGCCGTTGACGAAGCCGAGGCAGGCGTTGGTGACGTCGAAGTTCATCGCCGAGGAGGGAAGCCCGAGGGAGTGGTGGATCTTCACTGCGACCGAGGGCTCAAGGTTCCGCCGGGTGACCGAGGTGTTGATGAGCAGCCCCACCTCGCCGGGTTCGATGCCCGCCTCCGCCATGGCCTTCGCACCCGCCTCGATGGCGGCGTCGTCGAAGGCGGTGCCGGGGGACCACCAGCGGCGTTCGGTGACGCCGGCTACCCGCTCGAGCAGTCTCTTGGAGAGCCGAAGGCGCTTCAGGCTCGGGGCCAGCCGCTCGTCGAATTCCGCGGAACTGACGACTACCGGCGCCTCCACGCTCGTGACGGCGAGCAGAGCCGTATTTTCATGTCGAAACGTCGCGTTACCGGTCAAATTTCCTGCCTCGTCAACTGATGAACGCCCCGATCCAAGGGGGAAAATACCACCTTGGAGGTCGTGCCGGGGCGCCTTGGGATGCTTCCGAACCTTTGGAAAGCCTACTTGGTATTCCTCCAAGTGGTTCCTTTTTTGTTCGCACACGGTCGCGGCGGATGCGCGTCGAACCGTGCTACACGCAGTAGATTGGGAAGACCCGCCCCCTTTGGAGAACCTGACCACTGTGCATTTGAAGAGTCTAACCGTGCGAGGCTTCAAGTCGTTCGCATCAGCGACGACGTTCGACTTCGAGCCGGGCGTCACGGCGGTCGTCGGACCCAACGGATCCGGCAAGTCGAACGTCGTGGACGCGCTGGCGTGGGTGATGGGCGAACAGGGCGCCAAAACCCTGCGCGGCGGCAAGATGGAGGACGTCATCTTCGCGGGCACGGCGGGGCGGCCGCCGCTGGGCCGGGCCCAGGTCACCCTCACCATCGACAACGCCGACGGCGCACTGCCGATCGAATATTCCGAGGTGACGATTTCCCGTACGCTTTTCCGCTCGGGCGGATCGGAATACGCGATCAATGGCAGGAATTGCCGGTTACTTGACATTCAGGAGCTTTTGTCGGATTCGGGTCTGGGCCGGGAAATGCACGTCATTGTCGGCCAGGGCCAGCTCGATAAGGTCCTCCACGCAACCCCCGAGGAACGCCGGGGCTTCATCGAGGAGGCAGCGGGCATCCTCAAGCACCGCCGCCGCCGCGAGAAGACCGTGCGGAAGCTCGAGTCGATGGAAGCGAACCTCGCGCGCCTGACCGACCTGACGGCGGAGCTGCGCCGGCAGCTGACGCCGCTGGGCAAGCAGGCCGAGGTGGCCCGCCGGGCCCAGCAGGTGCAGTTCGAGGTCCGCGACGCGCGGGCGCGGCTGCTCGCCGACGAACTGGTCCAGCTGCAGGAGACACTCGCCCGGGAGGCGGCGGACGAAACGGCGGCCCGCCAGCGTCATGCCGAGGTCGAAGCCCTCCTCGAGGCGCAGCGGGAACGTCAGGGCGGACTCGAGCGGCTCGCCGCCGAGGCCGCACCGGCCCTGGCCCGGGCGCGGGACGACTGGTACCGGCTCACGGCCGTCGCCGAGCGGTACCGGTCGCTTCAGGCCCTCGCGGCCGAACGCTCCAAGCTGCTCGGCGTGCCGGCCGCCGCCCCCGACCGGGGCAGGGACCCCGACGAACTCGACCGGCAGGCCCGCCGGCTTCGGGCCGAGGAGGAGGAGCTCAAGGCCCAGATCCGGGAGAACGCCCGGGAACTCGAATCGGCCATCGTCGGCCGGGCGGAAGCGGAGGAGGCTGCCGCGGCCGAGGAGAAGCGACTGACGGCGCTGCTGCGCGCCGCAGCCGACCGCCGGGAAGGGGTGGCCCGCCTCGCCGGCCAGGTGGGAGCGGCCCGGTCGCGGGTCGAATCGGTCGAGGCCGAACTGGGCCGCCTCGGCGGCTCCATCGCCGAGGCGCTGGCGCGGCAGGAAGCGGCCGAACGTGAGTTCGCCGCCCTGGAAGAGCAGGTGGCCGGCGCCGTGGACGGCGAGGAGGGCCTGGATGCAGCCTACGAAGATGCTCAGGCCGAGCTCGAACGGCTCGCGGGGATCACAACGGCCCTGGATGAAAGCGGCCGTGCCGCCGAACGCGAGCGGGACGCCCTGGCCGCACGCCGCGGGGCGCAGTCGGAGGGCCTGCGGCAGCGGGACGGCTCACAGGCGCTCTTGGCTGCCGGGATTCCCGGGGTTCGAGAGCCGCTCGCCGGACTGATCCGGGTCGAACCGGGCTACGAAACCGCCGTCGCCGCGGCCCTCGCGGGCCTCACCGACGCCGTCGCCGTTGCCGATGCGGGCACCGCCGTGGCGGCGCTGCGCCGGATGAAGGAGGACGACGCCGGGCAGGTGGCCGTCGTCGTCGCCGGTCCTGCAGGTTCCGGCGGGAAGGCGGCACTGTCCTCCGGTTCCGAACTGGCAGGCGCCGGCCCGGACACCGGCTCGACGGCCGGAGCGGCAGTCGCCCTGCCTGCCGGTGCGCGGTACGTCCTGGATCTCCTCTCCGCGGCCCCGGCTCTGCGGCATTCGCTCGCGGCGGTGCTGGACGGGGTTGTCGTCGTCGAGGACCTCGATGCGGCGCACGCGGCCGTGCAGCGCCAGCCGGGCCTGACCGCTGTCACCCGGGACGGCGACACCGTGTCGGCCTCCACGGCCCGGGGCGGTTCGCCCGGAGCTCCGAGCCTGCTGGAGATCCAGGCGGCCGTCGAGGAGACGACCCGGCGGCTGGAGCACGCGTCAGCCCAGGCGGAGGACATCACGCGCAGGCTCGCCGACGCGGCAGTGCAGAAACAGCTCGCCGCGGAACGCGCCGCCGCGGCGCTGGAGAAGCTCCACGAGTCCGACGCGCGCCTCTCGGCCGTCGAGGAGAAACTCGGTCAGCTCGGTTCGGCCGTGCGCTCCGCCGGTGGGGAGGCCGACCGTCTCCGGAAGCTCGCCCAAACCGCCGAGGGAACGCTCGGGCTCGAGCGCACGAAGCTCAAGGACGCCGAAGAGCGGCTCGCCGCGGTCCAGGAGCTGCCGGATGACCCGGACCCCTCGACCGAGGTGCGGGACCGGCTCTCCGCCGCCGCCGGAGCCGCACGCCAGGCCGAGATGGACGCCCGGCTCACGCTGAGGAGCGCCGAGGAGCAGCTCCACGCGCTCGCCAGCCGGGCCGCCTCCCTCGAGCGCGCCGCGGCCAGCGAACGGCAGGCACGCCTGCAGGCGGCCGAGCGGGCCCGTATCCGGCAGGCGCAGGCGGCCCGGGCCCGGGCCGTCGCTGCTGCGGCGGGCACGGTGCTCGAGTTCATCGCCGCTTCGATCGCCGCGGCGGAGCGGCTCAGGGCGGCCGCCGAGCGGCGTGCGGCGGACACCGAGGCCCAGCTGGGCCAGGCCCGGGCGGCTTATGAGGCGCTGGTGGCCGAACTGGCCCGCCTGACCGACGCCCTGCACCGCGACGAACTGGTGCGGGCCGGCCAGCGCCTGCGCATCGAGGCGCTGGAGAACCGTTCGGTCGAAGAACTTGGGCTCACCCCCGAACACCTGACGGCCGAATACGGGCCGCACCTGCCCGTCCCCTCGGCCACGGCGCCGGAGGACAAGTGGGCCGAACTGCGGCTTCCGGTGGACGACGACGGCCGCGTTATCGCCGAGGGTGTGCCCTTCGTGCGGACCGAGCAGGAAAAGCGGCTCCGGCGAGCCGAGCGTGACCTGGCCGCACTCGGGAAGGTCAACCCGCTCGCGCTCGAGGAGTTCGCCGCCCTCGAGGAACGCCATACCTTCCTCAGCACCCAGCTGGGGGACCTCAAGGCCACGCGCAAGGATCTCCTCGACATCATCCGCGAGGTCGACGAGCGGGTGGAGGAGGTGTTCACCGCCGCCTACCGCGACACCGCCGTCCAGTTCGAGCACGTCTTCGGGCGGCTCTTCCCCGGCGGCGAGGGAAGGCTGGTGCTGACCGACCCCGGGGACATGCTCGCCACCGGGATCGAGGTGGAGGCCCGGCCCGCCGGCAAGCGCATCAAGCGGCTGTCGCTGCTCTCCGGCGGTGAGCGCTCGCTGACCGCCGTCGCCCTGCTGGTGGCGATCTTCCGGGCCCGGCCCTCGCCGTTCTACGTGATGGACGAGGTGGAGGCCGCCCTTGACGACACGAACCTGGGCCGGCTGCTCTCCATCTTCGAGGAGCTCCGGGAGTCGAGCCAGCTGATCATCATCACCCACCAGAAGCGCACCATGGAGGTCGCCGACGCCCTCTACGGGGTGTCGATGCGCGGAGACGGCGTCTCGGCGGTGATCAGCCAGCGGCTGGTGGGCGCCTGAGCCGTCAGGCCGCCGTCGGCGGTGCGGCCGAGCCGCGGGCGGGGAGCGTCTCCCGGGAGCCGAGCCACAGCACGAAGGCCGCCGCGGTCAGCGCCCCGGTCACCACGAACGCCAGCGCGAAGGACCCGGAGGGGAGCTGGTCGATGATGATGCCGGCGAGGATGGGCCCGAAGATGGCCCCGGTGTCGCTGGCCATCTGGAAGACCGCAAGGACCTTCCCGCCGCTGCGCTCGCTGCCGACGACGTCGGCCACCACGGCCTGCTGGGCCGGGTTCAGGATGCCGGCGCCCACGCCGCCGATGACGCAGATGGCAAGGAAGACCGGGACGTTTCCGGCGAACCCGAGGGCGGCCATGGCGAGACCGTTGACGGCCAGGCCGATGAGGAGCATCGGGCGGCGCCCCCAGGTGTCGGCGAGGCGGCCCGACACCGTCAGGGCCAGGGCCGTCCCGCCGGCGAAGAACGCGAGCGAGATGCCCGCGATGCCGGGGCCGGCGTCGAGCACGACGGTAGCGAACAGCGGAACCAGGGCCAGCCGCACACCGAAGGAGGACCAGCCGTTGGCGAAGCTCGACAGCAGCGACGCCCGGTACGCCGAGTCCTTGAGGGCTTCCCGCACCGTGAGCACCGACTGGGCGGCTCCGGCCCGCCGGTCCCCGAGTTGGGTGTCCTTGAGCTGGAAGAACACGACGGCGGAAGCGATCAGCAACGCCCCCGCATAGACAAGGAAGGGAACCCGCAGCCCAAAGCCGGCCAGCAGCCCGCCGAGAATCGGGCCGCCGATGCTGCCGAGCAGGAAGGCCGATGCATAGGCGCTCGAAATCCGCCCCCGGATTCCGGCCGGCGCCAGGCGGACGATCAGGCCCAGCGCGGAGACGGTGAACATGGTCGAGCCGATGCCGCCGAGCCCGCGGAAGATCAGCAGCTGCCAGTAGTTTTCCGCGAAGGCGCACGCCGCCGTCGACAGCGCCACGATCAGCAGACCCACCACGTACACCGGCCGCTCGCCGAGACGCTCGATCAGCCGGCCGCCGGCCGGGGCGAAGATGAGCCGGGTGAAGGCAAAGGCACTGACAATCACCGAGGCGGCGGTGACTCCCACATCGAAGCTCTGCGCGAACTGGGGGAGCACCGGGGCGACGAGCCCGAAGCCGATGGCGATGACGAACGCGGAGGCGATCAGCACCTTGATTTCGCGCGGAATCCGCTCCTGCTCCTTGCGGATGGGCCGGCCGGCCGGAGGGAAGGGAAGCAGCCTGCGAAGGCCGGGGCGCTGGGGATTTCGAACCATAGGAAGGAGTCTTCCACTGCAGGCGGCCGGATGCTCAATCGCCTCGTGTGAGAAGCTGGAACAGTGAATGAGACTCTCCAGATCGTAATCTTTTTCGTGATCGCCATCGCAGTCGTCGGCTCCGCCGCCGTCCTGCTGCTCAAGGGGCGCCGCACGCCTCCCGGGGCCTACCCGACGATTCGGGATGCCGATGACAGGGGCGGTCTCGACGTTCACGGGGCGACCTCCGTTGACCTTGTCGACGGCGAACTGGCGACCACCCCGGGCGTCGTCGTCCCCGACGATCTCAGCGGACTCGACGAGGCCGTCATTGAGCTACCGACCACCGAGCGGCCGGAGCCGGTGCAGGGCAGGCTGGCCCGGCTCCGCGCCCGGCTGGTGCGCTCCAACACCGCCCTGGGCAAGGGCCTGCTGGCGCTGCTGTCGCGGGACAAGATCGACGAGGACGTCTGGGATGAGGTGGAGGAGACCCTCCTGCTGGCCGACCTCGGCACCGAGCCCACCACCGAACTGGTCGACGCGCTGCGCGCCCGCGTCAAGGTCTCGGGCAGCCGCAGCCCCGAAGAGGTCAAGGAGATGCTCCGCGAGGAGCTCATCAAGCTCGTCGACCCCACCATGGACCGGTCGCTGGCAACCGATCGCCACCTCGACCGCCCGGCCATCGTCCTGGTCGTGGGCGTGAACGGTGTGGGCAAGACCACCACCGTGGGCAAGCTCGCCCGGGTGCTCGTCGCCGAGGACAAGGACGTGCTCCTTGGCGCGGCCGACACCTTCCGTGCCGCCGCCGCCGAGCAGCTCGCCACCTGGGGCCAGCGCGTCGGGGTGCCCACCGTGAAGTCCGACATCGACGGCGCCGACCCCGCCTCGGTCGCCTTCGAGGCGGTCAAGGCCGGGATCGACCAGGAGGTCGACGTCGTGATGATCGACACCGCCGGACGCCTGCAGAACAAGGTCGGCCTGATGGATGAACTCGGGAAGGTCAAGCGGGTCATCGAGAAGCAGGGCACCGTCGATGAGGTGCTCCTCGTCCTTGACGCCACCACCGGTCAGAACGGGCTCAACCAGGCAAAGGTGTTCTCCGAGGTCGTCAACGTCACCGGCATCGTCCTCACCAAGCTCGACGGCACCGCCAAGGGCGGCATCGTCGTCGCCATCCAACGCAGCCTCGGCGTACCCGTGAAGCTGGTGGGCCTCGGCGAGGGCGCCGACGACCTGGCGCCCTTCGAGGCCGAAAGCTTCGTGGACGCCCTCCTTAACTAGAGCCGCGCGGCGCTCCCCGGCTTCGGGGAGCGCCGCCGGGCCCAGGGCGGGACGGCCCGTGGTGCGGTGGGAAACACCACCGAAACACGGCCGTCACCGCCCTTTTACGTGGGCGCGGAACCAGTAACCTGCGCGAAACCTAAACCCTCATGCCCGGAAACACCGGCACGTCACTCTTGAGGAGCGGGAAGTGCCCGCCACCTCTGAGAGGACGTGAAAATGGATCTGACAGCAGGTCACGTCTGGGTCATGGTTTCGGCCGCCCTGGTACTGCTTATGACGCCGGGTCTAGCCTTCTTCTACGGCGGCATGACCCGCGCGAAGGCCGCCCTGAACATGATGATGATGAGCTTCATCGCGGTGGGCCTCGTGGGAATCGTCTGGGTGTTGTGGGGCTACTCAATGACCGGCGGGGACGGAGTGGCCCAGCTCTTCGGCAATACCTTCGCCTCGTTCGGGCTTCAGGACCTGATCGGCACCGAGGATCTGATCGGCGCCGGCTACGGTGTGACGTTCGCGATCATCACCGTCGCCCTGATCAGCGGCGCGATTGCCGACCGGGCGAAGTTCGGCGCGTGGTCGCTGTTCGTCCCCATCTGGGTCACCCTTGTCTACTGCCCGCTCGCCTTCATGGTGTGGGGCGGCGGGCTCCTGAGCGCCGACGGCCTCATCGGCGGCGCCGTGGGTGAGGCGATCGACTTCGCCGGCGGCACCGTGGTGCATATCAGTGCAGGCGTCGCGGCGCTGGTGCTCGCAGTGATCCTGGGCAAGCGCCAGGGCTTCGGCAAGGACCCGGCGCAGCGCCCCCACAACATCCCCCTGGTGATGCTCGGCGCCGCCCTCCTGTGGTTCGGCTGGTTCGGCTTCAACGGCGGCGCGGCGTCAACGGCCGAGGAGGCCGGGCTGATCTGGATCAACACCATGGCCGCCCCCGCTGCCGCGATGGTCGGCTGGCTGGTCACCGAGCGCTTCCGCGACGGACGGCCCACCTCCCTTGGGGCAGCATCAGGGATCGTGGCGGGCCTTGTCGCCATCACCCCCGCCTGCGCCAACGTGAGCCCGATCGGCGCGATCGGCCTCGGCCTCGTCGCAGGGCTGCTGTGCGCGCTCGCCGTGGGCATCAAGTACCGCCTCGGCTTCGATGATTCCCTCGACGTGGTCGCGGTGCACCTGGTGGCCGGCGTCACCGGCACCGTGGCCCTCGGCTTCATCGCCCTTCCGGTGGACGGCGCCGGCGGCGGCCTGTTCTACGGAGGCGGAGCCGCGCAGCTCGTCGCCCAGCTCGTCTCGGTCCTCGTCGCCATCACGCTGTCGGCCGTCATGACCGCACTGATCGGCGTGGCCATCCACCGGACCATCGGGTTCCGCATCACCTCCGACAACGAGGTGGCCGGCGTCGACCTGTCCGAGCACGCGGAGACGGCCTACGAGTTCGGCGGCCTCGGCGTCGGCGGGTCCTTCCACCCGTTCGCCGACCAGTTCCGTGACAAGAAGACCATCGAGCAGACGGAGAGCGTGAACTCATGAAACTGGTGACAGCGATTGTCCGACCGGACAAACTCGACAATGTGCGCGGCGCCCTTGAGACCTACGGCGTGCAGGGCCTGACGGTCAGCCAGGCCAGCGGCTACGGCAGGCAGCGCGGGCACACCGAGGTCTACCGGGGTGCGGAGTACACGGTGGACCTGCTCCCCAAGGCGCGGGTCGAGGTGCTCGTCTCCGACGAGTGGGTCCGCGACATCGTCGACGTACTCGTCTCGACCGCGAACACCGGAAGCGCCGGCGACGGCAAGGTCTGGGTCATCCCCGTCGAGGACGCCGTCCGCGTCCGCACGGGGGAGCGCGGCGAGGCGGCGCTCTGAACCCTCCGCCGTCAACCGGCACCGAATAGGTCCTACGGCACTGGATAAGTCAGCAGGCACCCAAAAGGAGGCACCCCCGGCCGGGGGTGCCTCCTTTTGTCTGCGGTGGCCAGCCGTCGGGGCGAGCCCCCGCCGTCAGGCGCCCGGCAGCGGAGTGTCCAGCTTCGAGGTCTCCCACGACGTCGGGCCCTGGGTTCCGGCGGGGTACTCCTCGAGGGGCACCTCACCGGCGGCCCACGCCGCAAGCACCGGCTCGACGATGCGCCAGCAGTCCTCGGCGATGTCGCTGCGCACCGACAGCGTCGGGTCGCCGGAGAGCACCCCGTCAAGGACCTCGCCGTAGGGCAGCAGGTCCGTGGCGTTCAGTTCGGCCGTCAGGGTCGCGCGGTCGAGGGAGAACATGTCGCCGGGGCCGTTGACGTCCAGGTCGAGCTGAAGCGTGTCGGGGCCGAACCCGATGCGCAGGCGCGTGGGGGTATCCATCCCGGTGAAACCATGCGGGAGGTGGTTCACCGGTTTGAAGGTGATGAGGGCCTCCTTGCGCTTCACTCCGAGGGCCTTGCCCGACCGGAGGATGAACGGCACGCCCGCCCACCGGTCGTTGTTGATGGAGACGGTCACCTCGGCGAGGGTCTCGGTGCCCAGGGAGCCGTCGACGCCGGGCTCCGCCGTGTAGTCGGGCACCTCGCGGCCCTTGATGCTGCCGGCGGTGTACCGTGCGCGGCGGCTGCTGCCCGGAACACTCATGTCGATCGAGCTGGCGCGAAGCGCCGACCCGATGTGGTCACGGAGGTCGCGCTCGTGGAGTGTGGAGGGGGCGTTGAGGGCCAGCAGCGCCATGACGTGGAGCAGGTGGCTCTGGATCATGTCGCGCAGCGCGCCGGCGCGGTCGTAGTAGCGGGCGCGGTTCTCCAGGGCCAGGTCCTCGTCGAAGATCACCTCGACCTTGTCGATGTGGAGGTTGTTCCAGACCGGCTCGAGGATCCGGTTGGCGAAGCGCATGCCCAGGATGTTGAACACCGTGGCCTTGCCGAGGAAGTGGTCGACCCGGTGGATGTTGTGCTCCGGGACCAGTTTGGCGAGGCCGAGGTTGAGCTGGTGGGCCGATTCCCGGTCGGTGCCGAACGGCTTCTCCATCACCAGCCGTGTATCTGCCGGAAGGCCGAACTGGGCGGCGGCGGTGCAGGCCAGCTGGCTCACCGTCGGGGGAAGGGCGAAGTAGATCGCGACGGGACCTTCGAGGGAGGCGACGAGCTCGGTGAGCACCCCTCCGGCCGTGACGTCGATGTGGTGGTAGGTGCTCGTGTCCCGCACCTCCTGCAGGGCCCGCCTGCCTTGCTCACCGCTTGTCTCAATCGCCGCGGCGAAGGACTCGTCGATCCGGGCACGCCACTTTTCGTTATCCCAGGGATCCGACCCGGCTCCGACGAGGGTGAGCCCCTTGGCCCGGCCGGTTCGGATCAGCCGGCCGAGTCCGGGCAGCAGGAGCCTGCCGGTGAGGTCGCCGGAGGCGCCGAGGATCAGGAGCGTCCGGACGCGCGTATCGGCCGTGACGGCAACCGTTCCGGGTTCTGTAAGGGAAGAAGTATTCACCCCTACACCCTGCCACTTTCGGGCGCCCATGTCTCGCAGTCGGGCGCCCGGCGGACCCGCTTCCGTAGCCTCCTTGGTACCCTTGAGATTGAGTCTTTCCAACCTCCGATGAAAGTAGTTCACGGCCTGTGTTCAATTCACTCTCCGACCGGTTGACCGCGACGTTCAAAAACCTCCGCGGCAAGGGGCGCCTGACCGAAGCAGATATCGACGCGACGGTCCGGGAAATCCGCCGGGCCCTGCTTGACGCCGACGTCGCCGTTCCCGTGGTGCGTGCCTTCACCGCCAGCGTCAAGGAGCGCGCGCTCGGACTCGAGGTGTCCCAGGCCCTGAACCCGGGCCAGCAGGTCGTGAAGATCGTCAACGAGGAGCTGGTGGGCATCCTCGGCGGGGAGACCCGCCGGATCCGGCTGGCCAAGACGCCGCCGACGGTGATCATGCTCGCCGGTCTGCAGGGCGCAGGTAAGACCACCCTGGCCGGGAAGCTCGCGAAGTGGCTCAAGGGCCAGGGCCACAGCCCCCTGCTGGTCGCCGCCGACCTGCAGCGCCCGAACGCTGTGCGCCAGCTCCAGGTCAACGGAGAGCGGGCCGGCGTCCCGGTGTACGCACCGCACCCCGGGGTCAGCTCCGAATTCGAGGCCGCCACCGGGGACCCCGTCGCCGTCGCCCGCCAGGGCGTGGCCGAGGCCCGTACTCGACTCCACGACGTCGTCATCGTTGACACCGCCGGACGGCTCGGCGTCGACGCCGAACTGATGCAGCAGGCCGCTGACATCCGTGCCGCGATCAGCCCCGACGAGGTGCTCTTCGTCATCGACGCCATGATCGGCCAGGACGCGGTGAACACCGCGCTCGCGTTCGATGAAGGCGTCAACTTCACCGGCGTCGTGCTGACCAAGCTCGACGGCGACGCACGCGGCGGTGCCGCCCTCTCGGTCGCCTCGGTCACGGGCAAGCCCGTCATGTTCGCCTCCACCGGCGAGGGCCTCGGGGACTTCGAGCTGTTCCACCCCGACCGCATGGCCTCGCGCATTCTCGACATGGGCGACATCCTGACCCTGATCGAGCAGGCCGAGCAGTCGTGGGACAAGGACGAAGCAGCACGGATGGCGAAGAAGTTCGCCGACCAGGAGGACTTCACCCTCGACGACTTCCTTGCCCAGATGCAGCAGATCCGCAACATGGGCTCGATGAAGAAGATGCTCATGATGATGCCCGGCGCCGCCGGCATGCGCGAGCAGCTCGAAAACTTCGACGAGCGCGAGATCGACCGGGTCGAAGCGATCGTCCGGTCGATGACCCCGCACGAGCGCCTCGCGCCGAAGATCATCAACGGTTCACGCCGGGCACGCATCGCCCGCGGTTCGGGCGTGCACGTCTCCGAGGTCAACGGGCTGCTTGAGCGGTTCGGCCAGGCCCAGAAGATGATGCGCAAGATGGCCTCGGGCGGCGGCATTCCGGGCATGCCGGGGATGGCCGGTCCCGGAGGGTTCGGCGGCCAGCGCAAGAAGGCCGCCGCGGCCAAGGGCAAGAAGAAGGCCCGCTCGGGAAACCCCGCGAAGGCCGCCCAGGAACTTGCGGCAGCCGAGGCCCGGCGCAGCGCGGCCCGCAGCGCCGCACCGACCGGTGCGGCGTTCGGAAACGCCGGCGACTTCGACCCGGCGTCGCTGAACCTGCCCAAGGGCTTCGAGAAGTTCCTCGGCAAGTAGCACCCGACCCCGGCCGCAGGCCCGGCCTGCCGCACCGCCGGCGGGCCGCGGCACGGGCTGACGGCAACAGATTGGCAGCATGACGCAGGAACGCATTGTCTTTGTCCATGGCAGCGGCTCGTTTGGTGCGGCCGCCTGGCCGCGGCAGCACGGACTGGCGCTTCGCTATGACTGCCTGTTCCTGCGCCGGCACGGCTTCGACGCCGAGGCCGAGCCGCTGCCGACCGACCACGGCGAGGACCAGCGGATCATCACCGAGGCCCTCGGCGACGGCGGCCACCTGGTGGCCCATTCCCAGGGCGCGATCTCGGCGATGATCACCGCCGTCGAGCGGCCCGACCTGATCCGCTCGCTCACCCTGATCGAACCGGCGTGCCTGTCACTCACGGCCGACCTGCCGGTCACGGCCGCCCACATCGAACTCGTCACCCCGCTGTTCGAGCAGCGCAGCGAACTCACCGACGAGCAGTTCCTCAAGCAGTTCGTCCGGCTGCTCTTCGCGGCCGAGGCCGAGCAGCCCGCCACTGAGGACGAGCGCCGCAGCGCCCGGCGGCTGCGGCTGCAGGCCCCGCCGTGGACCGCGCCGCTGCACATCGTCCCGGGCGTGCCCACCCTGGTGCTGACCGGGGGATGGGAGCCGCTGTACGAGGAGGTTGCGGGCTACCTTGCGGGAACCGGGGCCGTGCACCGCGTCACTCCCGGAGCCCACCGCCCCCACGACACCGACGAAGGGGACCGGGTGGTCCGGGACTTTCTGCGCTCGTCCGCTGTCGAACGTCCCGCCCCTCCGGGAATAAGTTGAAGCTTCAAGTGTTAACTCCATAAGGACCTTACCTAGGAGGACACCATGACCATCGATCTGCTGCCGCCGCACACCGGAATGGCAACCGTCACGCTCAAGGTTGGCAACCTGGACGCCATGGCCCGCTACTACACCGACGCCCTCGGCCTCGTACAGCTTGCCGGGCCGGACGGCGGTGACCGGGCCGGGCTGTACCTGGGGCGCGGGTCCACCCCGCTGATCCATCTCTCCCCGGCCGCCGGGCTCCGCCTTCCGGCGCCCACCGAGGCGGGCCTGTTCCACACGGCACTGCTCTTCGCCAGCCGGACCGACCTGGCTGCGACAGTGGCCAGCGCAGCACGCCATCCGGACAGCCGGTTCGTCGGGAGCGCCGACCACCTCGTCAGCGAGGCGTTCTACTTCACCGACCCCGAAGGCAACGGGATCGAACTGTACTTCGACAAGCCGCGGACGACCTGGCAATGGACCGGCACCGGCCCGTCCCGGAGCGTCGTGATGGACAACCGGGCCCTGCCGCCGGCTCAGTACCTCACCGACCACCTGACCGAATCGGCCGCCGGCGGCCTGCGGAAGGCGGGCGCCGGCGTCGGGCACGTCCACCTCCAAGTCGGGGACATCGACACCGCGCAGGCCTTCTATGTCGACACCCTCGGCTTCGAGCGCACGGCCGGCTGGCACGGGCAGGCCCTCTTCGTATCCGCCGGCGGCTACCACCACCACATGGCGATGAACGTCTGGAACAGCAGGGGGGCCGGGCCGCGGCAGGACACCCTCGGACTCGGCGAGGTCCTCATCACCGTGCCGGCCGCCGACGACGTCGATGCACTCGCCGACCGGCTGCGGTTCGCGGGCATCGAACGGCACTCCACGGGGGTGGAACTGCGCTTCCGCGACCCCTGGAACAACAGCATCCGGGTCGCCGTAGGCGCGCCCGCCGCAGGAATCGCCCAAACACCCCACCGTCTGGCACAATAGATTCGTACTCGATCCGTGCAGCCCCTCTCTCTGTGCGTGAATTGTGTCCTTTGAACCCCTCCGAATGGCCCGCCCCACGGGAGCAGGATGACGGGTTCGCCCCTTTCATTATCAAGGAGTGACCACACAAGTGGCCGTAAAGATTCGCCTCAAGCGCATGGGCAAGATCCGCGCACCTTTCTACCGTGTCGTCGTCATGGATGCACGCGCCAAGCGTGATGGCCGTGCCCTCGAGGAAATCGGTAAGTACAACCCCACCGAGGAGCCCTCGTTCATCGAGATCAACTCCGACCGTGCGCAGTACTGGCTCGGCGTCGGCGCCCAGCCGACCGAGCAGGTCTCGGCACTGCTGAAGATCACCGGTGACTGGCAGAAGTTCAAGGGTCTCGAGGGCCAGGAAGGCACTCTGCGGACCAAGGCGCCCAAGGAAGCATTCGTTGCTCCCGAAAAGGGTTCAGTGATCGTCCCCGAGGCCATCACCCCCAAGGCCAAGAAGGCCGAAGAGGCCGCGGAAGCACCCGAGGCCGAGTAAGTTGCTTGCTGAAGCGCTGGAACACCTCGTCCGCGGCATCGTGGATCACCCGGACGACGTCCAGGTGTCCGCGAAGAGCAACCGCCGCGGCGAGACCCTCGAAGTGAGGGTCCACCAGGAGGACCTGGGCCGTGTCATCGGCCGCCAGGGCCGCACGGCACGCGCCCTGCGCACCGTCGTTTCAGCACTTGCGGACGGCGAGCCGGTCCGGGTCGACGTCGTCGACACCGACCGCCGGCACGCCTGAGCCCGCACCCCTGCTTTACCGTTCGGCCCCTCACCAGTTGATGGTGATGGGGCCGAACCCGTTTCGCCGCAGAATTTTTCCACCCCCGATGTCCCTCACCGGAGCGCAGGAGCAGCACCATGGAAGTACTCGTCGCAAGGATCGGCAAGCCCCACGGAATCCGGGGTGAGGTCACCGTCCAGCTGTTCACCGACGCCCCCGAGGACCGCTTTGAGCCCGGGGCGGTCTTCCGGGCCGAGGGCATCACGCTGCCCGAGCTGACGGTCGCCAAGGCCCGCTGGAACAAAGAGACCCTCATCGTTGCCTTCGAGCAGGTGCCCGACCGCAATACGGCCGAGACGCTCCGCGGCGGCACGCTGTTCATCGACAGCGACACCACCGACGATGAGGACGATGACGCCTGGTACGAACACGAGCTCGTCGGGCTCGACGTGCGCCACGAGGGGAACGTCGTCGGGAAGGTCACCGCACTTCGCACCATGACCGTCCAGGACCTGCTCGTCGTCGAACTCACCGACGGCCACGAAGTCCTCGTTCCGTTCGTCGGGGAGATCGTCCCCGAGGTGAACCCCGAGGAGGGGTTCGTCACCGTGAATCCTCCCGCCGGCCTGTTCGAGCTGAACCTTCCCGGCTCCAACTCCGCGCCGGATGACGGGGACGAGCTGGACGGCGGGGTCGACGGCGAGGCCAACGGACTGCCCGACGGAGCGAGCCGGGCGGCCGGGGACGGCCGATAGTGCGCGTCGACGTCGTCACGATCTTCCCGGAGTATCTGGCGGCCCTCGATGTCTCCCTGATCGGCAGGGCCCGGAAGGACGGCCTGCTCGATGTGCACGTGCACGACCTGCGGGACTTCACCGTCGACAAGCACCGCACCGTTGACGACACCCCGTACGGGGGCGGCGCCGGAATGGTCATGAAGCCCGAACCGTGGGCGCTTTCCCTTCTCTCGATTCGAGAGCAGAGTCCGGCGGGCTCGCGTCCGCTCCTGGTGGTGCCCTCGCCCGCCGGCACGGTGTTCAACCAGGCCCTGGCCCACGAGTTCGCTGCCCGCGAGCACCTGGTCTTCGCCTGCGGCCGCTACGAAGGCATCGACGAGCGCGTGCTCGAGTGGGCGTCGGAGTCCTTCGACGTGCTGCCGGTCAGCCTCGGCGACTACGTCCTCAACGGGGGAGAGGTGGCGGTGCTCGCCATGGTCGAGGCCGTCGGCCGCCTCATCCCCGGCGTCGTGGGCAACCCCGAATCCCTCGTCGAGGAGTCCCATGCCGACGGGCTGCTCGAATACCCCGTCTACACCAAGCCCTCGTTCTGGCGCGGCCGCGGCATCCCGCCCGTGCTGCTCAGCGGCAACCACGCGAAGATCGCCGAGTTCCGCCGCACCGAGCAGTTCCTCCGCACGGCGGCCCGCCGCCCGGACCTGCTGGACGCCATCGACGTTCCCTCGCTCACCGCGGCCGACCGTGCCGCCCTGGCCAATGCGGGCATCGACATCGTGGACGGGCGGCTCGTTCCCCGCCCGGACGCCGCAGATTAGCCCCTGCCTGTTCTCTATGGAATAATTGGGGCTTGTGCCTGCTGGGCCCGCCCCTGCCACAGGGGGAGCGCAGCCAACAGCTCGGCACGCCGGCCCCGGGTAGCGGTGCTGCCGGCTAACTTTCTTCGGCGGTAATTGCCTGCTTCACCGGCCTTGACCGCTGCGACCAACGTGAATGACCTGTGGCGTTCACCAGGAGTATAAAGATGCATATTCTCGACTCGGTCGACGCCGGTTCACTCCGGAACGACATCCCGGACTTCCGCGCCGGCGACACCATCAACGTCCACGTGAACATCATTGAAGGCAAGAACACCCGTGTTCAGATCTTCAAGGGCTTCGTGCTCGGACGCCAGGGTGACGGCATCCGCGAGACCTTCACCGTCCGCAAGGTCAGCTTCGGTGTCGGTGTGGAGCGTACCTTCCCGGTTCACTCCCCGGTCCTCGACAAGATCGAGGTCGTCTCCAAGGGTGACGTGCGCCGCGCCAAGCTGTACTACATGCGCGACCTGCGCGGCAAGGCAGCGAAGATCAAGGAAAAGCGCGATCCCAAGACGGTCAAGTAACCCGTTTTTGGTGCGGAAAGACAACGCTCCCGGGCCTACGGCCCGGGAGCACACAAAACGCCGGTCTCCTGTGTGGGGCTGGCGTTTTGTGCTACCGGTCCTGATTCTCGCCATCGTGCTCACCTCCGTCCTGCGGGCTGTGGTCATCGACGTGTTCTTCATTCCGTCGGCCTCCATGGAACCCCTGCTGCGCCAGGGCGACCGCATCCTGGTCAGCAAGAGCACCTTCGGCGACCGGCCAATCCAGCGGGGCGACGTCATCGTCTTTGACGGCCGAGGGTCCTTCGATCCGATCAGCGATCCGCGCAGCACCGCCCAGAAGGCCGCAGGGATGGTGGGGCAGTGGCTTGGGCTGCGCGGGTCGGATACCGTCTACGTCAAGCGGGTCATCGGCGTCGGCGGCGACCGGGTCGAATGCTGCGGAGAGGATGGCCGGGTGAGCGTCAATGGAAAGGCCCTCGACGAGCCGTACCTCTCCGTCGGCGACGCGCCCAGCGAGACTCCCTTCGACGTCACCGTTCCGGAGGGTAGGTTGTGGGTGATGGGTGATCACCGTTCCGAATCGGCCGATTCGCGTGCGCTGCTCGGCGCTCCGGGCGGCGGATTCGTGTCCGAGGAGCGCGTCCTGGGGCGGGCGGAGCACCTGGTGTGGCCGCTGGACCGGGCCGGTGCCATCGATTGACCGGGGGAGGGCGTTGAGCGGAACGCCACAGAGATTCAGCAGGAACAGAACGGCAGCTCCACCGCCGGCCAAGACGCAGAGGAATTCCTAAATGCCACGACGCTTCCACTGGAAGTCGGCCGCCCGGGCCGGCGGCCCGCAGCCGGCCGGTGCCACCCCCGCTGGACCCGACGCCGTACCCGCCGACGGTGGCGCAACCGGTCCTGAGGCCCCTGCCGGTGCGGGATCGTCCGCGGGTGCAGGCTCAAGGGCCGCAGCGAAGGATTCCGGCGGCAAGGGCGGCGGCTTCCTCGGCTGGCTCAAGGAGATCGCGACGATCGTGGTCATCGCCCTCGTCCTCTCCTTCCTGATCAAGACCTTCCTCTTCCGGGCCTTCTTCATCCCCTCGGGATCGATGGAAAACACGCTGCAGATCGATGACCGGATCTTCGTCAACCAGCTCGTGCCCGAACCCTTCGCCCTCGAGCGCGGCGACGTCGTCGTCTTTCGGGACGAGGAAAAGTGGCTGCCCGAAGCGGCGGCCGACGCCGACACCAGCTGGCTCAGCGAAGCGCTCGTGTTCGTGGGGCTCGCCCCGGACGAGTCGCAGCAGCACCTCGTGAAGCGCGTCATCGGGCTCGAGGGCGACAGGATAGTATGCTGCGACGCCGACGGCCGCATCACCGTCAACGGGGAACCGCTCGACGAGCCGTACCTCTTCCCGGGGGCGGCACCGTCCGACACCCCCTTCGAAGTCACCGTGCCCGAGGGCAAGATCTGGGTGATGGGGGATCACCGCAACGCCTCGGCGGACTCACGGGCCAACCAGGACAAGGACGGCGGGTTCATCGACGTCGACGCCATCGAAGGGAAGGCCTCGGTCATCGCCTGGCCCCTGGGCAACGCCTCCGTCCTCGACAGCTACCCCGACGTGTTCGAGAACATTCCTGCGCCGGCCGAAGGCGCATCGGAGAACTGATGGCTTCGGTCCGTACCGCCCGTTCCAAGGCACCCACCCTGTCCTTCGAGCGCACCTTCACACAGGCCGGCCACCGGTATGTCGCGGGGTGCGACGAGGTGGGCCGCGGAGCGCTGGCCGGTCCCGTGTCGGTGGGACTGGTGGTGATCGACCTCGATGCGGTCAAGGGACTGCGCGGGGTGCGGGACAGTAAGCTCCTTTCAGCTGCCGAGCGGACCGCCCTGGTGCCGCGAATCCGGCGCTGGGCCGCCGCCTACGGCGTCGGGCATGCAAGTGCGGCCGAGATCGACGCCGACGGGCTGATGGCCGCGCTGCGGGCGGCGGGTAACCGGGCGTGGGAGCAGGTCCTGGCGACCGTCCGGCCCGACGCCGTCATCCTCGACGGCAACCACGACTGGCTCTCGGCGGGCGGCCAGGGCAGCCTCTTCGACACCGGGCCCATGCCCACCGGCTGCGACTCGCCGGTCACCACCCGCATCAAGGCCGACCTCGACTGCCTCAGCGTCGCGGCCGCGAGTGTCCTGGCCAAGGTCGAGCGGGATGCCCTGATGGCATCGCTCGCCCGGGAGCACCCGGAATACGGCTGGGAGGTCAACAAGGGCTACGCGACGGCCGCCCACCGGGCCGCCATCGACGGCCGTGGACCAACCGACTACCACCGCCGATCCTGGCGGCTGGGAAGCACCGAACGGCCGGGAATCCCCGGCCTCGAAATTGGGGGATGATGGATTCATGAGCGCCGAAGATCTTGAAAACTACGAAACCGACATGGAGCTCCAGCTGTACCGGGAGTACCGCGATGTCGTGGGTCTCTTCAGCTATGTCGTCGAGACCGAGCGGCGGTTCTACCTTGCGAACCACGTCGACCTGCAGGCACGCTCCGCCGACGGGGAGGTCTACTTCGACCTCACCCTGCAGGACGCCTGGGTGTGGGACGTGTACCGGTCGGCGCGCTTCGTGAAGAACGTCCGGGTCATCACGTTCAAGGACGTCAATGTCGAGGAACTCTCGAAGTCGGACGACCTCGCCCTGCCCAAGGACGGGCCCCTGGGCGGCTAGGGCTTCTTTCTTGGCGCCTGCGCCCATCCTTCGGCAGCGGGCCCTTCCCCGAGTTGGCTGCTGTGCCCATCCACGGGCGTCGATCAGTGGGCATGTCCGGATATGCCCACTGACCATTGGCGGTCAGTGGGCAGGAGCACGGCGTGGTCTTGCAACCGGCTCAGCAGCGGCCGATTTTTCAGACCGCGAGACGGTCCGGTAGCTGCGCCTATTCCTCGTTGCTGTCCCGCGGGTATTCCGAATCGGAATCGTCGGGCAGGTCGACCGACTGTTCAAGGACGTCGGCCTCCGATCCGCCGTTGCCTACGGCGAAGACGCCGGCGCCGGCGTCGTCCTCGCCGCCATCCGCAACGGTCGGGGCCTGCTGCTCGAGCTGGTCCGCTTCCGACCCTCCGGCCGTCCTGTCTTCGATGGGTGTCATTGCTGGTCCCTCCTCGTGCGCGGTTGATGAGCCGGTTTTATTGCATGCGAGCTTACTCGCCTTCAGGCTCCATGGCGCCGGCCCACCGCATTCTTCCTTGGTGAATCTCGAGCTTGCCGCTCGGCCGCATCTGAGCCGGACCGACGGGTTATCCACATAGCGGCTGTCGCTCACCACCCCCTCCCCTGGGCCTTTCATCCTTGGTGGTGGAGGTGGCGTCGATGGCGGCGAAGGATGAACTGGGACGGCGGGGGGAGGCGGCCGCTGCGGAGTTCCTTGAAGCGCGGGGGCTTCAGGTGGTGGACCGGAATTGGCGCTGTCCCACCGGGGAGATCGATCTGGTGGCGGTGGATGGCGCAACCCTGGTCATTGTCGAGGTCAAGACGCGCAGTTCCCAGGATTTCGGGCACCCGCTGGAGGCGATCAGCACGGCGAAGCTGGAGCGGCTCTACGTGCTGGCCTCCAAGTGGGCCCGGGCGCACCAGCAGCGTTTCGCCGGCTTCCGTATCGATGCCGTGGCCATCCTCGACGACGGTGCGGGCAGTCTCCAGATCGAACACGTCCGGGCGGTGATCTAGATGGCGTTGGGCCGCACGTACTCCGTCGCGTTGGTAGGGCTCAACGGCTACATCGTGGAGGTCGAAGCGGACATCGGTCAGACCCTGCCGGCATTCGTACTCCTTGGCCTGCCGGACGCGTCCCTGAACGAGGCGAAGGACCGGATCAGGGCGGCCGCACGGAACGCCGGGGTCCCCCTCAGCCGCCGCAAGATCACCGTCAATCTCGTTCCGGCGTCGCTTCCCAAACGTGGTTCTGGCTTTGACCTTGCGATCGTGATGGCGGCGCTGGCTGCAGCGGGGGACGTCCGGGGCTTCGGACAGACGGTGTTTCTTGCCGAGCTCGGCCTCGACGGTCGGCTCCGCCCGATCCGCGGCGTCCTTCCGGCGGTGATGGCGGCCGTCTCCGCCGGATACGGCGATGTCGTCGTGGCCGTCGGCAACCGGGCCGAAGCAGCACTTGTCCCAGGCGCGCAGGTATGCGGTTACCGTTCCCTCGCCGAGGTGCTCCTGGCCTACGGTGCCGATCCTGCAGCGGTGCAGTCACTCGGTGGAAGTGAACCCGAGCAGCAGGAGGCGGACCGTGCCCAGCCGGAGGCCGGAGCGCACCGCGATCTTGCGGATGTTGCAGGTCAGGCTGAGGCACGGTTCGCCCTGGAGGTCGCTGCGGCCGGCGCGCATCACCTCATGATGGTCGGTCCGCCAGGTGCGGGGAAGACGATGCTCGCTGAACGGATGCCTGGCATCCTGCCCGACCTGAATGACCAGCACGCCATGGAGGTCACGGCCATTCACTCGCTCAGCGGTACCCCCTGCAATACCCTTCGGCGCCGGCCGCCCTTCGAGAGCCCCCACCACACGGCGACGACGGCCGCCATCATCGGAGGTGGAAGTGGCATACCGCGGCCCGGTGCGGCCTCCCGTGCGCACCGGGGCGTGCTGTTCCTCGATGAAGCGCCCGAGTATGAGCGGCGGGTGCTCGAGGCCCTCCGTGAGCCGCTTGAGAGTGGCTCCCTGGTGCTCCACCGCTCGGCGGGAACGGCGGCCTATCCTGCCCGCTTCCAGCTCGTACTCGCCCTCAATCCGTGCCCGTGCGGCCTCGCCTCGGGCAAGGGTGCTGAATGCCAGTGCACGGCACAGCAGCGCCGGCGCTACTTCAATCGACTGTCCGGTCCCTTGCTCGACCGGGTCGACCTGCAGCTTGCGGTCAACAGGGTTGCACTGAACGACTATGTCAACGGAACGGCAGGGGAAAGCAGCTCCACCGTTGCCGCTCGGGTGCATGCGGCACGGAGCGCACAGGCGCAAAGGCTCTCCCGCTGGGGTTGCTCGACAAATTCCGAAATTCGAGGCCGGATCCTGCGGGATGAACTCCGCCTGCCGCGCGGGGTGACCGCAGCATTGGACCAGGCCCTGGAACGCGGCCTGGTCAGCGCCCGAGGCTGGGATCGGGTGCTCAAGGTCGCCTGGACCGTTTCGGACCTCGCCGGACACGTCCGTCCCGACCCCGATGACGTGTCCGTGGCTCTGGGCTTCCGCCTGCAGGAGCGGGCCGCATGAATGTCGCCCAGGACAGCAGTACCGCGATGGCGCGCGCAGCGTTGTCACGCCTGTTCGAACCTTCGGACGCCGTCGGGCTCGCCTTGGTGGCCGCGGCCGGTCCTCTCGACGCGCTCCGCATTGCCACCGGAGATCTGAAGGCGGCCGGTGACCTGAGGCAGGAAATCCAGGAACTGCTCGCGCCGGGCGAACGCCAGAGCAACCTGCTTGACCGGGCGCTTGAACGCTGGGCACCCCGCCGGAACGACCTGGCCCCCGAACGGGACCTCGCGACCCTGGCTCGATTCGGCGGGCGCCTGCTGACTCCGGAAGCGGAGGACTGGCCAGCCGCCCTCGAGGACCTCCAGCTTGCAGCACCGGTGTGCCTGTGGGCCCGCGGACCGGCTGAAATACCCCCGCTCCAGCGGATGGTGGCAGTTGTGGGGTCCCGCGACAGCACCAACTACGGCGCCTCAGTCACGGCCGAGATGGCATCAGGACTCGCCATGAAGGGCCTCACCATTCTCTCCGGCGGGGCCTACGGCATCGATGCCCAGGCCCACCGCGCTGCGCTCGGAACCTCGGGCACGGCCCAGCCACCGACGATCGCCGTCATGGCCTGCGGTGTTGACCGCTACTACCCGGCGGGCCACGAGGAACTGCTGCGCACCATCGCGCAGGACGGACTCGTCATCTCCGAGGTTCCGCCGGGCTCTTCCCCTACCCGATGGCGCTTCCTAGCGCGGAACCGGCTCATTGCAGCGCTAGGCGCCGTCACGGTCGTAGTGGAGGCCCGGTGGAGGTCCGGCGCCCTCAACACCGCCCACCACGCCGCCGGGCTCGGGCGCCCCGTGGGAGCCGTCCCGGGCTCGGTCTTTTCAGCGAATTCCGCTGGCTGCCACCGTCTCCTCCGGGACGGAAGCGCCATCTGCGTGACGGAGGCGTCCGAGGTGGCTGAGCTCGTTGGTCCACTCGGGACCAACGCTGAGACCGAGGTGTCCGTTCCGTCCAGCGACCACGATGGACTGGCCGTCCAGGACATCCTCCTGCTCGATGCCCTCCCGCTGAGGATCTACTCCTCAATCGACAAGCTCGCCTCGGTAGCCGGGCTCGGATCACGGGACGTCCTGGCCGGGCTGGCCCGCCTCGAGCTCGCAGGTCTCGCCCTCCGCGGCCCGGAAGGGTGGAAGCGGACACCGAAATCGTGACAAAAGAAGCCGGGAAAAATCCTGCACCTGAAGGAGAACGAGGAGAATCTGCTATGAGACAGCATTACCGAATTGAAAGTCCTATCGGCGGCCTCATTCTTGTGGCGGCACAAGGCGGACTCGTCGGTGCCTACCACGAACGGCACGACCCGCAGCCCGGGGTGGTGCTGCTGGGGGAGCCCTGGCAGGAACACCGGGCGGGTCCCCAGGATGCCGGACACCAGGATGCCGGACCCCCGGAGGTGGGGGCCCCGCCGGGCAGCGAGTCGAGTGTTACCGTCGGCACGGAGCCGAACGGAATCGTGCCAAGGGAGCACGGAGGCTCTACGGGAAGGGATGCAGGCGCGGTTCTCCTTGACGCAGCCAGACAGCTCGAAGAGTACTTCGCAGGAACCCGGCGCTCCTTCCAGCTGCTGCTCCTCCCAGCCGGCACGGGATTCCAACACCGAGTGTGGGCCGCCGTCGCTCGAATTCCCTACGGCCAGACACGCACCTACCGAAGCATTGCCGCGGCACTGGGCAACCCCGCCATGGGCCGGGCCGTCGGAGCCGCTGTACGGGCGAACCCCCTGTCGATCCTCATCCCGGGCCACCGTGTCGTTGCGGGAAATGGGGCGCTCGCTGGCTATGCGGCCGGAATCGACGCCAAACGGTTCCTGCTCGACCTCGAAGGAGCAGCCGTTTCGCAAGGCGTCAAAACAGCGCGGCGTGCTGCCGGGGAAACAGGGAGGACAGGGATCACAGCCGGGCCGGCCGTTCCGGCCGAGAGCGCGGCGGCAACCGCCGGAGAGAGCACGGTGACAAGCGGAACAGAAGGCACGGCGGCTGGTGAAGTAGAGAATGCTGCGCCATCGGGGGCGAATTCCGCTGCGGGTCCGCCAATGGAAATGGTTATGGAAATGGCGGCGATCGAAAGCGCGGTGCCCCTGGCAGGGGAAACCGCCGGGGCCGGCGCGGCGCAGAGGTCGGCCCTGAGAGCCATGGTGGGAGCAGGCAGCCCACGGGGCGGCGCCGGGCGTAGTAGGTCCCGCGGGAAACAAAGGGACCTCGTGCCCGGAGCGCCTGTTGGACGCGGTCACCAGGAAGGAGCAGAGTAGAGGTCCAAGAACTGTACAAAGCCGGAAGGGAGCAGGACATCGCTGTCTCGAAGACTCCCGCAGGCAAGCCGGCGGTCGACCTCTCACCGTCGTTCGCCGACGCTGTCGATAGGTATAGGCGGTATCTTGAGGCCGAACGTAACCGTTCTGAGCACACGGTCCGGGCCTACCTGATCGACCTCGAGCTGCTGCTGGGCTTCGTCCAGGCGCGGGGCACCGAACGGCTTGAGGACATGGAGCTCAGCGACTTCCGGGCCTGGCTGGGTTCGCTCGACAGCGCGGGGCTGTCCCGCTCAACCATCGCCCGGCGCGCGGCGACTGCCCGCAGCTTCATGGCCTGGGCCGAGCGCGAAGAGCTGATCTCGGTCAATCCCGCGCTCCGGCTGCGGGCGCCGAAACGGGAAAAGTCGCTTCCCCACGTCGTCACCCGTGCCCAGCTTGACTCCATCTTCGCTTCCCTCGAAGAGGCGGCTGCGGCGGGGGAGGGAGGCGCCCTTCAGTCCCGGGCTCTGGTTGAACTCCTCTACGGCACCGGCATCCGCGTCGGAGAGCTGACCGGACTGGACATTGACGACCTCAACACCGAGCGGCGCACCCTCACGGTGCTCGGTAAGGGCAACAAGGAGCGGACGGTTCCCTTCGGAGTGCCGGCGGCCCACGCTTTGGATGACTGGCTGCGCCGCGGCCGGCCCCAGTTTTCCACCGCGGCCAGCGGGCCGGCCGTCTTCCTCGGCCGGCGCGGTGGCCGGATCGACCAGCGCGCGGTGCGCGGCGCCGTCCAAAAACTGTTCGCCGCCCTCGGCGGCACCTCGGCCTCGGGGCCGCACGCCATCCGCCACAGCACCGCCACACACCTCCTCGACGGCGGCGCCGACCTTCGGGCAGTGCAGGAGATCCTCGGCCACAACAGCCTGGCGACAACCCAGATTTATACGCACGTCTCGGTGGACCGGTTGCGCCGGAGTTACGAGCAGTCACATCCCCGCGCATAATACGTCCGGTGGAATGGAATTCAGAGGCTCGCCGGAAAGCAAGTAGTTTTTACAATTACCTGAGTAGTTACAGTGGCGCTCCGGTGAGTTGTACGGCACAATGATTCCTAGTTAGTCATCCGGCACACTGCACAAAGGGCAGTGTCGTCAAAGCACACGCAAAGCTGCACCGTTTCATCTGCCATGCAGGTCGTTGGGGAAGACGTACCTAAAGCTATGGAGGATGGAATGTCTGTTGTGATGGCCCGCGGTGTTTTGTACGTGCACTCAGCCCCTTCCGCGTTGTGCCCTCATGTCGAGTGGGCCATTGGGTCGGTGCTCGACAAGCGGGCCGACCTGGACTGGAGGCCGCAGCCTGCCGCGCCCGGAATGCACCGCGCCGAACTCGCCTGGACCGGACCGCAGGGTTCGGGAGCGCAGCTCGCCTCGGCCCTGCGCGGCTGGGCGCACCTGCGCTACGAGGTCACCGAGGAGCAGAGCGCCGGCGTTGACGGCGGACGCTGGTCCCACACCCCCGAACTCGGCATCTTCCACGCCACCACCGACGTCCACGGGAACATCATGGTTTCCGAGGACCGCATCCGTTACGCCTACGAGGCAGGCGCCGGCGATCCGTCCGCCGTCTACAACGAGCTGTCCCTTGCGCTCGGCGAATCCTGGGATGAAGAGCTCGAGCCGTTCCGCCACGCAGCCGAAGGCGCTCCCGTCCGCTGGCTCCACCAGGTCGGCTGACAGGCACCCCACAGCGGCCGGTCAAACTCGCGGCCGCTATCCCATAGCACAAAAGAAGGGCACCCTGGACGGGGGCGCCCTTCTTTTGTGCTACGGGAGGCTAGACGTTCCGGATAACGACGACGGCATTGTGGCCGCCAAAGCCGAAGGAGTTGCTCAGCGCGACAATGTCCCCGCCGGGAAGCTTGCGCTCGGAGGTGACGACGTCGAGGGGGATCTCGGGGTCCTGATTCTCCAAGTTGATCGTCACCGGGGCGCTCCGGTCGTACACGGCCAGGACGGTCATCACGGCCTCGACGGCGCCCGAGGCACCCAGGAGGTGACCGGTCTGCGACTTGGTGGCCGAAACCGCCACGTTGCCGACGTGTGCGCCGAGCGCTTCCTTCAGTGCGATGTACTCGGGCTTGTCGCCGACCGGCGTGGAGGTGGCGTGGGCGTTGATGTGGACCACGTCCGAGGGCAGGGCCCGCGCGTCGAACAGTGCGGCCTTGAGGGCGCGGGTGGCACCCAGTCCGCCCGGGTCCGGCGCGGTGATGTGGTACGCGTCGGCGGTGACGGACGTGCCGGCCAGTTCGCCGTAGATGCGGGCACCGCGGGCGAGGGCGTGCTCCTCGGCTTCGAGCACCAAGGCGCCGGCGCCTTCACCCATGACGAAACCGTCACGGTTGAGGTCGTAGGGCCGTGAGGCGTGCTCGGGGTCGTCATTGCGGCGCGAGAGGGCCTGCATCGAGGCGAACGCGGCCATCGGCATGGGGTGGATCGCCGCCTCGGCGCCGCCGCACATGACGACGTCGGCCTTGCCGGAGCGGATCAGTTCGAGGCCCTGGTGGAGGGCCTCGGTGCCCGAGGCGCAGGCCGAGACGGGGGTGTGGGCGCCGGCGCGCGCTCCGATGTCGAGGCTGACCGCGGCGGCCGGGCCGTTGGGCATCAGCATGGGAACGGTCATCGGCAGGACGCGGCGCGGGCCCTTGTCGCGCAGGGTGTCCCAGGCGTCGAGCAGGGTCCACACCCCGCCGATGCCGGTGGCGAAGGCTACGGCCAGACGGTCCGGATCGACCTCTTCGATGCCGGAGTCGCGCCAGGCCTCGCGGGAGGCGACGACGGCGAACTGGGTCGAGGGATCCATCCGCTTGGCCTCAACGCGCGAGAGGACGTCGCTGGCCGGCGTGGAGACCTGGGCCGCGAACGTGACGGGAAGTTCGTATTTCTGGACCCAGTCGGCCTCGATGGTGTGAGCACCGGAAACACCCTTGAGGGCGTTTGCCCACATGGTGGGTACGTCACCGCCGATGGGCGTTGTCGCACCGAGGCCGGTGATGACTACTTTGCGGGGCATGGGGTCACTCTTTCAAAGCGTTGGGTCGGTCGACGCCTTCCGGCGGGAACCAGGGTGAAGAAGGGCGGCTGCCTCCGGCGCTCGGGCCGGAGGCTGCCGCCGTCGCTCCTCGCGGAGCAGGTGTTACGCCTGCGCGCCGGCGATGAAGGTAACGGCGTCGCCTACGGTCTTGAGGTTCTTGACTTCCTCGTCCGGGATGCGGACGCCGAACTTCTCCTCGGCGTTGACGACGATGGTCATCATCGAGATGGAGTCGATGTCGAGGTCGTCGGTGAAGGACTTGTCCATCTCGACGGACTCGGGTGCGAGTCCCGTCTCTTCGTTGACGATTTCGGCCAGGCCGGCCAGGATTTCTTCGTTGCTAGCCATAAGTGGCTCCTTTTCTTTTGCTGCCGGGCGGTCCCGGCGTGATGGGTCAAACCACCGTCGGCGGTTTGGGCGTGGAAACCTAGGGGAGGACGACGACCTGCGCGCCGAAGACGAGACCTGCTCCAAAGCCGATCTGGAGGGCGAGTCCGCCGCTCAGTTCGGGCTGTTCCTCCAGGAGCCTGTGCATCGCCAGCGGAATTGACGCGGCCGAGGTGTTTCCTGCATCAACGATGTCACGTGCCACGCTGACGTGGTCGGGCAGCTTCAGCTGCTTGACCATTTCATCGATGATACGGATGTTCGCCTGATGGGGGATGAAGGCCGCGAGGTCCTCCGAGGTGATCCCTGCGGCGTCGAGGGCCTGCTGTGCAACCTTGGCCATCTCCCAGACCGCCCAGCGGAACACCGTGGGCCCGTCCTGGACCATGGTCGGCCAGAGGGCGGCCCTCTCGGCCGTAGGGTCGGCGGCAGCACCGTCGATGGCCTCGTCGGCGGCCCCACCCTCGGAAGCGCCGGGCGCCGGCGTGGCGAGGGCGCCGAGCGAGTAGTCGCGCGTGTCGAGGAGCGAGCGGGTCATGCGGATCGATTCGTGCTTGCTGCCGTCCGATCCCCAGACCGACGGGCCGATGCCCGCCGTCTCCGACGGGCCTACGATGACAGCGCCCGCGCCGTCGCCGAGCAGGAAGGAAATGGTGCGGTCGGAGTTGTCGATGAAGTCCGACAGCTTCTCGACGCCGACGACAAGGACGTATTCCGCGGTGCCGGCATGGACGAGGGCGTCTGCCTGGGCGATGCCGTAGCAATATCCGGCGCAGGCAGCCGAAATGTCATAGGCCGGTGCCGGCGTCGCGCCGAGGCGGTCCGCGAGCTGCGCGGAGGCCGACGGGGTGGCATGGGGATGGGTGACCGTCGAGACGAGCACCGCGCCGAGCTGCTTGGCGTCGATGCCGGCGCTGGCGAGGGCGTCCCTCGCCGCGGCTTCGGCCATGTCGATGACGCTCACGTCGCGCGGCGCGCGGTGGCGGGTCACGATGCCGGTCCGCTGGCGGATCCACTCATCGGAGGAGTCGATCCACTGGACGACGTCGTCGTTGGTGACGATCACCTCGGGCCGGTAGGCGCCGACGCCGTAGATCCGCGTGTATTCGCGCAGGGGGGCCTGCTGCAAAGCCGGAGTGCTCACTGATGTCCTTCTGCCAGAGATGAATCGGTGTCCAGGAGACGCGAATGCTCGTCGATGAAAGCTCGGGCCGCGTCAAGGTCCTCCGGAGATTTTACGGGCAATGCGGCCGTACCGCGCATTCCGCGTTTCGCGAGGCCTGTCAGTGTTCCTGCCGGTGCGAGCTCAAGCATGCCCGTGACGCCCATTTCCTGCATTGCCGCCATGCACAGGTCCCACCGGACCGGGCGGGAAACCTGGAGGATCAGGCTGTCAAGGTTTGCCTCGCCGGTGCTCACAGGCTGTCCGTCGAAGTTGGAGAGCAGCGTGGGAAGCGGCTCGGCCGGGGACAGCGAGGGCCGCAGCTCCTCAAGGGCGGTGACCGCCGGTGCCATGTGCGAGGTGTGGAAGGCGCCGGCGACCTTCAGCGGGATCACCCGGGCCTTCGCGGGCGGATCCGCTGCAAGGGCCGCCAGCTGCTCCAGCGTGCCTGCAGCGACCACCTGGCCACCACCGTTCGCATTGGCGGCGGTCAGCCCGAGGCGTTCGAGGACCTGCGCGACGTCGGCCGGGTCTCCGCCCAGGATCGCGCTCATCCCCGTGGGCACGGCGGCGGCGGCTGTGGCCATTGCCGTGGCGCGGACGCGGACGAACGATACGGCGTCGGCCTCGGTCAGCGCTCCGGCAATGGCCGTGGCTGTCAGCTCGCCGACCGAGTGGCCTGCGACGACGGTCCCTGCGGTCAGTGGCCGGTCTGCGAGGAGCACCCTTGCGGTGACAAGACCGGCCGCGACGATCAGGGGCTGGGCGACAGCCGTGTCCTTGATGGTGTCCTCGTCGGAGACCGTTCCGTGCTTGACCAGGTCGACGCCGGCACGGTCGCTGAGGAGGGCGAGGTGCCCGGCGACACCGGGCAGTTCAAGCCACGGGCTGAGGAATCCTGGCGTTTGGGACCCCTGGCCGGGGCAGACGATTGCAAGCACGTTTCCAGCTTTCCAAAGACGTTGGGCTTTCTCGGGTGTTTGGGTGAACCAAGCTGCCGTAGGCGCTTTGTAGGAACCCTACAAGGTGCGCACCTCGGATGCGCGGGTCGAAGACCGCTCGGGCGCCGATTTTGCCGACTGGTAGAGCCTCCCCACGACCAGCGCGGTCTGCAGCACATAGGCCTCCCGGGGGATCAGCGGATCCCAGCCGGTGACGTCGCAGACCCGACGCAGGCGGTAGCGCACGGTGTTGGCATGCACGAAGAGGGCCCGCGAGGTGGCCTCCAGCGAGTGGCCGAGCGTGAGGTAGGCGGACAGGGTCTGTTCAAGGCCGTTGGAGGCGTTGAGCAGTGGCCGGTAGATGGTGTGGACGAGGGCCTTGCGCGCCGAGTCGTCGCCGGAGATGACCCGCTCGGGCCACAGGTCCTCGGCGGAGACCGGGCGGGGAGCGGTGGGCCAGGCCTTGGCGGCGGTGAGGCCGGCGAAGGCCGCCTGTGCGGAGCTGCTCGCGGCGACGAGCGATTCCGCCTCGGGCCCGTACACGACGGGCCCGGGTCCGAAGAGCTCGCTGAGGCGGGTGTAGGAGGCGTCGCGGTCATGCACGCCGCCAAGCACGAGGATCAGGCGGTCGCCCTGGATCCCCACGAGGGTGTCTTCGGCGAGCCGCCCGGTAACCCGGCGCAACTCGTTGAGGAAGGACGCGTTGGGTTCGGGCGGCGAACTCCCCACCATCACAGTGATCCGGGCCTGCGAGTTCCAGCCGACAGCGGCGATCCGGGAGCGCAGCGCGTCCGAACTCTCCCCCCGGAGGATCGCGTCGACGACGAGCGCCTCCAGGCGGGTGTCCCAGGACCCGCGGGTTTCGGCGGCCCGGGCATAGACGTCGGCAGCGGCGAACGCCACCTCCCGTGAATACCGCAGGACCGCCTCACGCAGGGGTGCCTGATCGGCCGGGGGCGCGAGGAACGGCACCTGGTCCTCGACAACCTGCACGACGACGCGGATCAGCTGGAGCGCCTTCTGGAGGCTGATCGAGCGGGTCAGTTCGGTCGGGGCGGTGCCGAAGACATCGCTGAGCACCCACGCGGGGGACACCGGGCGCTGGTACCAGTTGACGAAGGAGGCGATGCCCTTCTGGGCGACCATGCCCAGGGCCGAGCGCTCGTCGGGGCGCAGCCCGCGGTACCACGGAAGGTCGGAGTCGAGCTGCCGGAGCGTCGCCGTGGAGAGGGACCCGATCTTGGAGCGGAGTCTTTCGACGGTGTCTGGATCGGGCGGCGCCACGGATGACCCCTTGGCCGTCCCGGCGGTCCGGGGCGGGGAAACGGGGCTGTCGGGGAGCGGCATGATCCGAGCATACGGTTTTCGCCCGGGAAGCTCCATTTTGTGGAAGAGCTACAAAGCGCGTGCTTAAACGCCGCGGCGGGCGGTGGACTTTCGTCCGCCGCCCGCCGTCGTCGTTCCAGCTGCTGCTGAGCCGTTGCTGGTATGCCGCCTGCGGTTTAGCTCTCGCCGCCGGCGTTGCCCGTCGTTCCGGCATTGACATCGAGCAGCGAGTACTTCTCGATGGCGTCCTTCGGTGCGTTGGCGTCGACCTCGCCGCGGCGGGCGAGCATCTCCAGGGCGCGGACGACGATGGAGTGGCTGTCGATCTTGAAGAACCGGCGCGCCGCCGCACGGGTGTCCGAGAAGCCGAAGCCGTCGGCGCCCAGGGTGGCGAACTCGTTGGGCAGGAACTGCCGGATCTGATCCGGCACGGCCTTCATGAAGTCGCTCACCGCGACGATGGGGCCGGTGGCACCCTCGAGCTGTTCGGTGATGAACGGCCTGCGGGCCTCGCCGCCGGGGTTGAGGAAGGCCTCCTCCTCGGCGTTGAGCCCGTCGCGGCGCAGTTCGTTCCAGGACGTGACCGACCAGACGTCGGCCGAGACGCCCCAGTCCTCGGCGAGGATCTGCTGGGCCTCGAGCGCCCACGGCACCGCCACGCCGGAGGCGAGCAGCTGCGTGCGCGGACCGTCGACCTTGGCCGGCTTGAGCAGGTAGATGCCCTTGAGCAGGCCCTCGACGTCGAGCTCTTCGGGCTCGGCAGGCTGCACGTACGGCTCGTTGTACACCGTCAGGTAGTACATGAGGTTCCGGTCGGACTCGGATCCGCCCGGGTTCTCGCCGTACATCCGGTTCAGCCCGTCCCGGAGGATGTGGCCGATCTCGTACCCGAAGGCCGGGTCGTACGTGATGACGGCCGGGTTCGTCGAGGCCAGGATCGGAGAGTGTCCGTCGGCGTGCTGGAGGCCCTCGCCGGTGAGCGTGGTGCGCCCTGCGGTGGCCCCGATAATGAATCCGCGGGTCATCTGGTCGGCGGCCGCCCAGATCGAGTCACCGGTGCGCTGGAACCCGAACATCGAGTAGAAGACGTAGACGGGGATCAGCGGTTC
>NZ_CADCTE010000137.1 GCF_902805515.1 uncultured Arthrobacter sp.
CAACCGGCTGATCCCGAAGTCGTTCACGTTCGAGAACTACCTCACCGTCTGGCAGGAGGCTCCGCTCGCACTGTGGCTGGGCAACACCGTGCTCGTCACGGTGCTCGCCGCCACCACCGTCACCATCTCCAGTGCCCTGGTGGCGTGGGGCTTCGCGTTCTTCCGGTTCCGGGGCCGCAATGTGCTGTTCGGCCTGGTCCTGGCGACCATGATGCTCCCCGGCGCGGTCACCATGATTCCGACCTTCCTGATCTGGAACAGCCTGGGCCAGGTCGGCACGCTCACCCCGCTTTGGGCGGGCAACCTCTTCGGCAGCGCGTTCTACATCTTCCTGCTGCGCCAGTTCTTCCTGGGGCTGCCGCGCGAGCTGTTCGAGGCCGCCCGGGTGGACGGGGCGAACAACTGGCACATGTTCTCGCGCATCGCGCTGCCGCTGTGCAAGCCCGCCCTCGTCGTCACCCTGCTGTTCGAGTTCCAGGCGGCCTGGACGGACCTGATGCGCCCCCTGATCTACCTGCGGGACAGTTCGACCTTCACCGTCCCCCGAGGGCTGAAGGCGCTGCTCGATCAGTTCGGGTTCGGCGGGGACTGGCACTGGGAACTGGTGGTGACGGCGAGCGTGATCACCACGGTGCCGATGATCATCCTCTTCTTTATCGGCCAGCGGCACTTCGTCGAGGGGATCGCCACCACGGGCAACAAGGGCTGATGGCCCAGCGGGTGCGGAGAGCCTGCTGCCAGCCGGAGGGCTACCGGGGCGAGGCCTCCCGGCTGCGCTCGGCCGGAGTGACCAGCGCCGCGATCCGGAGGAGTTCGGCTTCGGGGATCCCGGTGGCTTCGGACAGCGTGCCCGGCTCCTCCCCCGCCGCGAAGGCCGCAAGCACAAGATCCCGGTACAGCAGGGCCAGCCGGTCGCGCTCGAACTCCGCCTGTTCGAGGTCGGCTGCAGCAATCATGATCTGCTTGAGGGGACTGGGGCTGGATTCGGACATGGCCGCCCTTTCACGTAACAGGGGTTGGTCTTCGAATTTATCAGCCGATCAGGACCTTCCGCGACCTTCGCCGCTGTAGGGCGCGCGCGGTGGAGCCGGTTGTTCTGCAATGAATTCATTCACCGCGTGCGCGAGCATGTCCCGCTCAAAGGCCGGAAGCAGCAGCGAACTGTAGAGGTAGGCGTCCACCTCCTCCTCGCCGGCATTCCCGCCGAGCCCGACATAGCGCAGCCAGAGCTCATAAAGGCTTAGGCTCGTCTGCCGGAAGGCCGCACAGGTGCGGCGCTGCTGGTCCTTTTCGCTGATCACCGGACCCTACCGCTTCTGGACTCGCGCCGGCATTGGGGCATCCACCCCGGAAGGACCGGGAAACCGGCGCCCCACACCGGCACATCGGCGTGAAATCGACTACACCTCCAACGTATCGGGCAAGCCCGGGTTTGGAAAGAAAGGTCCTTGCGGAACTCCCCCTTGCACTGCTTGGCTGGAATTTTCCGGCTTGCCTCAGGGAGGATCCAACGTGTTCACACCGAATATCGCCGAGGGCATCCATCGCATTACCCACGCGCACACGAACTGCTATCTGGTCGAGGACGGCGGGGGGCTGCTCCTTGTCGACGCAGGGCTGCCGGGCACGCGGCGGAAGTTCATCGGCGCGCTGAGCAGCCTGGGCAGGAGCCTCGCCGACGTGCGGGCCGTGGTGCTCACCCATGGCCATTTCGACCACGTCGGGTTCGCCGAATACCTGCGGAGCCAGCACGGGATCCCCGTCTACGGCCACGTGGACGACGCGTACATCGCCGCCCACCCCTACCGATACCAGCGCGAGAGGACGCCGCTGCTGTACCCGGTGCGGTATCCCCAGGCGGTCCCGGTGCTGGCCCGCATGACGGCCGCCGGAGCGCTTAAGGTGCGCGGGGTGAAGAAACTCGAGCCGTTGACGTCCGCCAGTGCCGCCGCCCTGCCGGGAAACCCCGTCCTGGTCCCCTCTCCGGGGCACACCCTGGGCCACTGTGCGCTGTCCTTCCCCGAGCGGGGCGTGCTGATCAGCGGTGACGCACTGGTGACCCTCGACCCTTACACCGGCCGGAGGGGCCCGCAGATCGTCGCCCGGGCCGCGACCGCAAACACCGCCGCTGCCCTCGCCTCCCTCGATGCGCTCGAGGGCACCGGAGCCGAGTTCGTCCTGCCCGGGCACGGCTACGCGTGGACCAACGGGGTGGCCAAGGCCGCGGCGGAGGCCCGCCTGGTCGGGGCGCACTAGCGCCGCCGACCGGGCGCCCGGGATGCGGGTCGGGACCGGGCCGTCCGAACGATAGGCTCTAAGCATGGACTCGCTGAACCACAGGGCTGTGATGGAGTTTGCCACGACCGCCCTCCGCCGTGCTGCACTCCTTTTTTTCGGTGTCCAGGCGGCCGTCATCGCCTCCGCCGTCCTCATCGACGCCGTTCAGAAACGCATCCGCAGGACCCGTGAGGGCTTCCCCCGGCCCGGCACCTTCACCACGACGATCAACGAGTCCACGACGACCGTCTACACCTACGGCGAAGATCTCTTCAGCGCGATGATCGGGGCCATTGAGAAGGCCGAGCACGAGATCCTGCTCGAGACCTACATCTGGAAGGGCGACGCGGTGGGGCGGCGGTTCCGTGACGCCATCAACGCCGCGGCGGCCCGCGGCGTCAAGGTCCACGTGATCTACGACGGCTTCGCCAACCTCGTGGTGCGCCCGTCGTTCTACCATTTCCACCCTGACGTCCATGTGTTCCGGTTCCCGGTCCTGCGTCCCTCGGTGCTGTTCACCAACATCCGGGGCACCGGCCTCGACCACCGGAAACTGATGGTGGTCGATGACGCCATCGGCTTCGTCGGCGGGTACAACATCGGTTCCCTGTACGCCACCAAGTGGCGGGACACCCACCTGGCGATCACCGGGCCGTCGGTGTGGGAACTGCGCCAGGCCTTCGTGAGCGTCTGGAACCTGAGCGCGAAGCGGCAGGCGAAGATGGCCGACACCAGCGCCGGATTCTGGGAGCCGCGGATCCGGGCCGTCAACAACATCCCGGCGAACCTCGTGTTCCCCATCCGGGGGGTCTACCTCGACGCCATCAACCGCGCCACGCGCTCCATCTACATCACCACCGCCTACTTCATCCCCGACCAGCAGATTATGGACGCGCTGCTGCGGGCGAGCCAGCGCGGCGTTGACGTGCGCGTGATCCTGCCCGAGGACTCCAACCACGTCGTTGCCGACTGCCTCTCGCGCGGGTTCTACACCTCGATGCTGCGCTGCGGTGTGCAGGTCCTGCTGTACCAGAACGCCATGATCCACGCCAAGACCGCGACGGTGGACGGCGAATGGTCGACGGTGGGCACGGCGAACATCGATCGACTGAGCCTGACCGGAAACTACGAAACCAACCTCGAAATCTTCGATAAGGATCTGGCCCGGACCATGGAACAGATCTTCGAGATCGACAGCTCAAACACCCGCCTGCTCACCCTCGAGGAGTGGGAGAGCCGGCACGTCGTGGCGCGGTTCAGCGAAACGGTGCTCGCGCCGCTCCGCCCCTTCCTCTAGGGCGGCCAGCGGGCAGCGGGCGCCCTCCTTGGCGCCGTCCTGCGGGCGGCCCACTCCCTGCATGACGTCCCGGGATAGCGGAGTAGGAATCAGCCCGCCCGATGCCGGCCGGATGCCGGTCAGCGGCCGGCAGCATATCCCTGCGCGCCGCGCGGGTTGGCCGCCGCCTTGAGGATCCCGGTGGCCGGATCGGCAGTGACGCAGGAGAGCCGCCCCAGCGCCCAGTCCCCTGCCCGGGTCACCACGTGCCCGCGGCGTTCGAGCTCCGCAATGACCTCCTCCCCCAGCCGGTCCTCCACGACCGCTCCACCCGGTTCCCACGTGCGCGGCCAGAAGGAGCCGGGAATCGACGTCGTGTGGAGCGAGGGCGCGTCGATGGCCTCCTGGGGGGTGTAGCCCCCGACGATGGTCCGCAGCAGGTACAGCAGCTGCCACTGGTCCTGCTGGTCCCCTCCGGGCGATCCGAGGGCCACAACGGGCTCGCCGTCCCGGAGGACGAGGGTGGGCGTCAGGGTGGTGCGCGGGCGCCGGCCGGGGCGCAGCGTTGAGGGGGCACCGTCCTCCAGCCACGTCATCTGCAGGCGGGTACCGAGGCAGAAGCCGAGCCCGGGGATGGCCGGCGAGGACTGGAGCCAGCCGCCGCTGGGGGTCGCCGAAATCATGTTCCCCCAGCGGTCGACGACGTCGATGTGGCAGGTGTCACCGCGGGTCTCCCCGGCGCGGGAGACTGTCGGTTCCCCCGCCCCGGCGAACGGCCTCCCGGCGGCCGCCGGCGGAGTGTACTCGGTCCTCAGCGGCGGGAGGAACGGTTCGTGTCCTGGAACGCTGCCGGGACGGAATTCGGTTGAGGCCCGCTCACCAATCAGGGCCCGGCGCTGCGCCGCGTACTCCTCCGAGAGCAGGTATTCAAGGGGCACCGCGGCGTCGCCGTAGTAGGCCTCACGGTCCGCAATGGCGAGCTTCTGAGCCTCAAGGATGGTGTGCGCGCCGAGTGCCGTTGAGGGGTCGAGGTGGTCATCGGGAAGCCCGTCCAGGATTGCGAGGGTCTGCAGCAGCGCCGGCCCCTGCCCCCACGGTCCGGTCTTGGCGATGGTGAAGCCGCGGAACTCGTAGGTGGCCGCCGGTTCATACCCCGCACTGAAGCCGGCGAAGTCCCCGCGGGTGATCACCCCGGCGTGGTCGGTCCCTGACGAATGGCGGTGCGGGAGGGAAAGGAAGTCCGCCGCCGCCGAGGCCACGGCCCCGGTCCGCCACTCGCGGCGGGCGGCGTCGATCCGGGCCTCGCGGGTCGCGGCCCCGGCCCCGGCGCCGACGAGCCCGTCGAGAACCCCCGCGTAGGCCTCATTGGTGATGATCTCCCCCGCGGCCGGTGGCCGTCCGTCCGGCATCCACAGGGCTGCCGAGCTGGGCCAGTGCTCGGTGAACAGCTCGGCGACGGTGGCGATGGTGGCGCCGACACGGGCCAGGACGGGGTGCCCGTGCCGGGCGTAGCCGATCGCGTAGGCCAGGACGTCGCCGAGTTCCCACGAGCCATGGTCTCGCAGCAACATCAGCCACGCGTCGACGGCCGCGGGCACCGCGGCCGCCAGCGCCCCCGCCCCGGGCACCAGCTCGAGTCCCTCGGCCAGGTAGTGTTCCCGGGTTGCACCGGCCGGGGCGGGGCCCTGCCCCATGAGCACGGTCGGCGTGGGGTCCTCGGCGGTGGCGAAGACGCCCGTCATGTCACCGCCGGGGCCGTTGAGGTGGGGTTCAACGACGTGCAGCACGAAGGCCCCCGCGACCGCGGCGTCGAAGGCGTTGCCGCCGCGCTCCAGGACAGCCTGCGCGGAGGCCGTCGCCAGCCAGTGGGTGGAAGCGGTCATGCCGAAGGTGCCCTGCAGGGTGGGACGGGTGGTGAAGGTCCCCGCCGGTGTGTACGTCATGGAAGCGCCTTTCGGCCCGGGCAGGGCGTGGACGGGCCTCCCCTTGGCGGGGCCCGTTGATACCGGATATCTTCTCTGCTCCGACGATATGCTTTCGTATACATTCCTCACAAGATCATCACCAGCACCGGGGCCGCCGGGTGGATCCGTTCCGGCGGGGCCGCCGGGCCTGGACCGCGGCCATCCCACCCGCCGGCCTGACCCGTGAGCCCGTCCCGGCGGCCTGTTCCTGCGGCCTGTCCTTGGAAACCCTGGACGGGACCGCTCCCTGCCCCCGATTTCCACCGGCACGTCCCTGGAGGACCGCATGAAGAAGACGTCCCTGTCCACCGACCGGCTGCACCTGGTGTTGATGCTCGTGCTGACGTTCTCCACCGGTGTGATCGATGCCGTCGGTTACCTCGGCCTGGACCGGGTGTTCACCGGCAATATGACCGGCAACGTCGTGCTCCTCGGGATGGCGTTCGCCGGCGGCAGCGACCTTCCGGTGCTCCGGCCGGCCCTTGCGCTGGCCTTCTTTATGGTGGGGGCAGCCATCGCGGGGCGGCTGCTGCGCCGGGCACCCGAGGGCTGGTCGGGCCGGACGACCACCGCCCTGGCCGCGGTGGCAGGGGTGATGGTGGCGCTCGCCGTCTTCACGGCCATTGTCGACGTCGCCGAGGACGAGACCCTGGGAAGCATCACGACGTCGGCACTGGGCCTGGTGATGGGAATCCAGGCCGCCACCGCGAAACGCCTGAAGGTCGCCGAGATCACGACGGTTGTGGTGACCTCCACCATCACCGGGCTTGCCTCCGACTCGAGGATCGCGGGCGGAAAGAGCCTCTTCTGGGTGCGCCGGACCGCTGCCATCGCCCTCATCCTGGCCGGCGCCGTCGCGGGGGCCGCGGCACTGAAGATCGACCTGTGGGCGGGCATCGCCCTCTCCGCCGTCCTGACCTGCGCCGTGACAGTCATCGGCCAGGTGCGGTCGCGGCGCGATGCCCGGGCTACTTTGGTCGACGTTTACCGTTAAGGAGAAGAAGGCACGGACCCGATCCGCGGGTACGGTCTCGACGAGAGATGGATAAGCACACAGTGGACCGATTTGCAGAAGGCCCGTCGGCCGTGGCGGCATCGAACCGAGCGGCGGAGCCACCGGCGGACCCGGCCGGTGACCCAGCCGGCGCCCCGGCGGGCGAGGCCTTCCCCTTCCATCGCCTGACGCGCTCCTGGGCCGGCCACCGCTGGTGGAAGCCCCTGCTGACCGGGCTGCTCGGCACCATCTTCTACCTGGTGTTCATGCTCATCGTGCTCGTCATCGGTGGGATCAGGGGCGGTCTCGACCCGGCGCTGGGAGCCTCTTACCTCGAAAGACTCGAGTCCTTCGATCTCTCGGACCCGCTCGTGTTCGGCTTCACGATGGTGTCCCTCATCCTGCTGATTCCCGCGCTCGCCCTTGCGGCCCTGATCACCGGACCCCGGCCCATCGGGCTGCTTTCCTCGGTCCACGGGCGGATCCGGTGGGGATGGCTCGGCCGGTGCCTCGCCGCTGCCGCCGTGATCTACTCGCTCAGCATCGCGCTGTCCTTCCTTCTTGAGCCGCTGTTTCCCGGCTATGTTCCCCCAACCCTCGACCTTGCGGGTCCGCGGGTAGGCATCCTGATCGCGATGACCCTCCTGCTCGTGCCGTTCCAGGCCGCCGCCGAGGAATACGTGTTCCGCGGCTACCTCATGCAGGCGGTCGGCAGCTGGCTGCGCCATCCCGCCTTCGCGATCCTCCTGCCGGTCCCGCTGTTCGTGCTGGGTCACGGTTATGACCCCCTGGGCCAGCTCGACGTCGCCCTCTTCGCTGTCTTCGCAGGGTGGATCACGTGGCGCACGGGCGGCCTTGAGGCGGCGATCGCTGCGCACGTCGACAACAACTCGACCATCTTCCTGCTCGGCGCCGTGGGCCTCGTGGACGTCAACGCCAAGGAGGGCTCCGCCATCGGGCTCGGCATCTCGGTGCTGACGACGGCGGCTTTCGCCGTCGTCGTGCTGCGGATGTTCGACCGGTCCGGCAGCCTTCGGCGGGACCGGATAGTCGTGCCGGCGCCGGTTCCGGCCATTCAGCCTTACGCGCAGTACCCCTACGGGCAGTATCCCTTCGTGCCCAACGCCGGGCAGTACCCGCCCTACCCTCAGGGCCAGGTCCCGGCCGGCCAGTACCCGCCGCCCTACCCAGCACCAGTCCCGCAGGGGCAGGCTCCGGCCGGGCAGTACCCGCCGCCCTCCGCAGCACCATTCCCGCAGGGGCAGGCCTCCGCCGCCCAGTACCCGCCGCCCTACCCAGCA
>NZ_CADCTE010000138.1 GCF_902805515.1 uncultured Arthrobacter sp.
GTTGTCTCCGACTATCTAACCGTTGACTCGACTGGTTTCAATTTCTCCGCCCAAACCGAGGCCCGCGAGATCCTGAACTCCTACGTGGGTGCTGTGCAGAACCTTGAGTACAAAGGCCCCTACATCGAACACGCTTACAACGAGCACAAGTTCTTGACCCAAGAGATGATCGACGGCAAGAAGCATAGGCCCGACTCCATCATCGCCGCAGCCCTCTCGCACCGGGCGAAGACCTCCGGCGTCCCCGAGTTCTTGATGGGCCGAGCTTGAGACTGTAGTATCCTGCCAACAAATGCGGGCCGGAGTCGGGGATGATCCTTCTTGTTTGAGTTCCCGTCGATCCATCCATACTGGCCCGCCATATCCCTGAAGAGGTAAAGGAGGAGTACCGAGTGCCGGAGGAGATTCAGGCCAGGTCGTCCAACCACGCGGAGGCGGGGGACGGCGCGAGGGTCACGGTAAGGACAGAGTCCGGCGAGGCCCTCACGGTCGGCGCTTCGGAGCTTCAGTCGTTGGCAGCACGGCTTACCACCCGAGAGCAGTTGGTGGAGCAGAATAAGGGGCCGCTCCTTGAGATGGCCGACGAGGAGAAGATCCCCGTCCCCCACAACGCCACCAAGGAAGAGGTAGTTGACCTCCTCGTCTCGCGCCGGGCGCCGCTCGTCGAGGGCGAGGTTCTCTACGAAGGCACCCCGCAGGAGATCAAGGGGCCGGGGCCGGAGTGGACGAGGGACTCGGGGGGCAACTATGTCAATCGCTAGGATCAGGGGCAAGCAGCGGTTCGAGCGCGAGGGCCTGATCCTCCCGGACGGCTACAGCGCAGAAGAGTTCGCGGATCACTACGGCATCAAGGGCTACGCCGAGCTACTCCTCACCACCGAGGACGGCGATCAGAAGCTCCGGCGCATAGTTAAGAACCTCATCACCCAAGTAGGCGATCAGTTCTACCTTGAGCGGGCGCTCGCCATCGGCACCGAGGGTACGACCCGCCCGCCGCAGGTCACGGGCATGAAGCTCGGCATCAACTCCACCGGCCCCACCAAGACGGGCGCCGCCGCAGCCCTCGGCTCGTACCTGGCGGGCAGCCAGCGGGCCATCGACTCGGGCTTCCCGACCTCCTCCTTGACCGCCGACGCTACCCCCAAGAGGCGCGGGCAGTTCAAGAGCTCTTGGGCCGCAGCCGTCGCCACCCACCCGAACATCACCGAGGCCGTGTTGGTCAACGACGCCCTGGCGGACGCCACCAGCGCCGCCGCCTCGACCATAGCCCGCATCCTCACCAACCCCGGAGCGCCCGCCACCGGCATCGCCAAAGGCGCGAACGACACGCTTGAGGTTGTCTGGAACCACGAACTGCTCGGCGCCTAGAGGCCGCCGTGGGTGCTGTCCGACGCTTAATCAAGGCCCTTGCGGACGGTGGGGCGCAGATCCCGTACATCCTGCTGGACCGCCTCAACACCCCCCCCGACGCCCCGCTCGGGCCGGGCGCCAAGATTTACACTTTCAACGTGGATAGCCTCACGGTCTTGGAGGGGCGGACGGAGACGGGCGGGCGCTTCCGTTTTCTGCGCGACCAACTCTTTGTCGGGCGGAATAACACCGGGGCGACGATCCCTGCGGGAACGCTGGTGAGGATCACCGGATGGGACGCCTCGCCGGGTGTCGAGGCGCTGACCATAGCTCCGGCGGACAACACTTCAGAATCCACCATGCCCGCCGTCGGCTTCGTGGTCGCGGCCGTGCCGACAGGGACGAGCGGGCGGGTGTGGCAGATCGGTGTCCTCACCGGCATCAACACCGCCGCCTTTGGCGTCGGCACGGAAGTTTGGCTCGGCCCGAACGGCACCTTTACGACCACCAAGCCCTCGACCCCCGGCCATTGCCGCCAGGCTCTAGGCACCGTGGTAGTTAGCGATGCGGTGAACGGCAGGGTACACGCCAACGTCGAGCCGGGTTATGAGGTCGTGCGTCCCGGCGAGGACTTCCGTGTCTCCATGCGCGAGTTCGACGACTTTATCTCGGGTAACACCTCGACGGGGCAACTCGGCTCCTTGGGGTGGTCCTTCGCGGGCGGGGCCGCAACTCACCCTGCGGCCGTGGCCGGGAGGCCGGGGATAGTCCGGCGCGACACCTCCGCCACGAGCGGCACCTATGCCTACACCGGCCTGCGCGTATCCTCTACTGCGGGTGTGATTTTCGGAACAGACCTCTTTGACGTTACCTTCTCCGTGCGTCTCACCCAAACGGACGCCAATACGCAGGCGAGAGTGGGTGTGAGCGCGGACCCGGCGACGAACCCGTCGGCCTCGGGGCTGTACCTTGAGAAGCTCTTTGCTGACACGGCCTGGTTCGGGGTGAGCCGCAACGCCTCCGCCGAGACGAGGACGACCACGGGGGTCGTCGTGGCGGCAAATGTTTGGTATCGAGTGCGGGTGCGGAGGATAAGCGGTACGCAGGTCGGGGTGACGCTCGACAACGGAGCCGAGATCCTGTTCACCACGAACCTCCCGAACGTGGCGCTTCAACCGTTCTTCTCAATATCTAATAACGTCGCCACGCTCAAGAGCATGGATGTGGACTACGCGGACATAGCCGTCATAGGCCTCGCCAGGTAGCCGCCGTGGCGCAAGTTTACGAGGACGCGAACGGGGTCCTCTTCCTCGACCTCGCCGGGGCCGCTGCGTGGGCCGCCGAGGATGCGAACGGGGTCCTCACCGTGGATCTTGCCGCTCCCGGCACCAGGGCCACCGAGGACGCGAACGGGGTTCTGTTTCTTGAGCTAGACCCCTTGGTGGTTTCCGTCCTTACGCAAGATCCGTTGGGGATCGCGGATCTCGGCTCCGCTTTTCGCAAGGTTGTAGTCCAGCAAGCCGAATCCCTCGGCTTGCTGGACTCGGCATCGGTGGGCCGCAAGGTGGCGATTCACGCCACCGATGCCGCCGGGGTTGCGGACGCCTTGGAGGCTAAGAGTGGGCGCTCTCTCACGGCCGTCGAGCCGCTCGGGTCCGCTGATCCGGCGACCGTTCTGGCACGGCAGAGGGTGTCCGTCGCCGTCTCTGAACCTTTGGGCTTTGGGGATGCGATGGCGGTGTCTCGCGCCCTGCGTATCAGCCGCATTGAGGGCTTCGGGATGGGCGACGACGGAGCCTCCGCCCTAGCAAAGGCTCTCGCCGTATCCGATGCGTGGGCCGCCGTTGACGCGGTTCAACTCGCGGCGGTGCGCTCCCTGTCCGTCGCGGCCGGAGATACCGCCGGCATGGCGGACTTCGCCGTCTTGGTGCGCTACGCCCCACCGCCCCTCGTGCCGGAACCCCCGCCTGGATACGCCCGCATCCCCTACGAGCCTCCACGGCTTGAGGGCATCCCGTACTCCAACCGGGTCTTGCATCTGATCCGGCGCGATCAGGCCCGGTTCTCGCCCGTCCGCCGGCGCGGGCGCGGGGCCTAGCGGTAGCCTGATTTGACACGACCCTAACGCTATGTGCTAACCTTAGCCTCAACTTAGCGCAACTCCTAAACTTGTGATCTTTGGAGGAGCGCCCCCTGAACCTCCCCGAGAGGCTCCTGAATTTCATAACCGGCGACCGCCCGGAGAGCGGACCCTCGGAAGAGAAGGGTGTCAACTCGGGCGCCATGCTTGCCCCCACTCCCACGGGCGGCATCGGCCCGACGCCATCCTTCAACCGCTGGTCAACCGAGCTTGCGATCCGCGACGGCTACGAGGCGAACGAGTGGGTGCATACCTGCGTTGACAGGATCGCCGTGCCGGTTAGCAGCGTCCCCTGGCGCGTGAGTCGGTTCGTGAGCCGGGACGCAAAGATGAAGTTTGAGCACGAGATGAAGGGTGTGCCGCTTCGGGACCGCACCGAGTTCATCAAGGACGCCGCCGAGCGCAAGGAGCATCTGCTTGAGCCGCAGGTCGGCCACCCTCTTGAGAAGCTCATAGAGAACCCCAACCCGTTCTTTGATCGCCAGAGTGTGCATGAGAGGATGGCCCAACACCTCCTCCTCGGAGGCAACGCCATCAACATCAAGGAGAGGTCAAGAGACGGCACCCTCGTCCACCTCTGGCCGATGATGCCGGACCTTATGAAGCCGATCCCCGACCGCAAGAAGTTCCTGCTTCGCTACGAGCTCTCGCAAAAGCGGGGCAGCCCCATGAACTTCCGTCCGCAGGATGTGATACACGCCATGCTGCCCGATCCGTCGAACCTCTATTGGGGCATCGGTGTGCTGATGGGGGCGGCGAAGGCCGTCGATAACGATGTCGAGGCTGTGCGGTGGAACCTGATCTCGCTTGCCAACCGGGCGGCGCCCGACGCGGTGTTCGCGCTTCAGGACAACATCCCGAGGGAGAAGTTCGAGGAGGCAAGAAGGCAGGTTAGGCTCCAGTACCAGGGGGCTGACAACGCGCACACCCCCGTCCTGATCGGCAACAACGCGAAGTATTACCCGATGAGCCTCACCCCGGTCGAGATGGACTGGATCGAGGGCCGGAAGATGAACCGCACCTCCATCCACACGACCTTCGGGCTGGATGCCAAGGGCGTCGGCCTTGAGGCGGCCAACGAGGAGTCCGAGAGGATGAAGTGGCTTAGTCTCCTGATCCCGTTCCTTGATCGGATGGAGAACCTCTACAACCGCACCCTCTCCCCCGAGTTCGGCAAGGACATCTACTGCTGGTTCGACACCTCGAACGTCGAGGCCCTGCGCTACAACATCCACGAGTCCGCGAAGTCCGCCCGCCTCTTCACCTCAATGGGCGTCCCCTTCGACGTGGTCAATCAGGTGATGCGCCTCGGCTTCCCGGCCCACATCGAGGGCCTCGATCAGGGCTACCTGCCCGCCTCGACCCGCTCGATCCGCGAGATCCAGCAGGGGATCAACCAGCCTTCTATAGGCTCCGGCACCGGCAATCAGAACACCCCGCCCGAGGGCGGCGAGGTCGTCGACGTGGAACCCGTGGACGAGCCGCTCGGGGAGCTTATGCCCGGAGGTGTTGGCGAAGACGCGAAGGCCTACGCGAGGAGCGAGGCCGACGACCTCGTCTCTCGGGCGGTCAAGGCCGCAGGCGGGGAGGATGGCAACGGCATCCACTTTGACGAGGACGAGAACCATTACGTCTACGCCCTGAACGGTAGCCCGGCCGACGAGGAGAAGGTGGCCGAGGCCCTGGCCGGTCACGCAGGGATTGAGGTCACGGGCCGCACCATCACCGTCTACCACGGCGCGGAGGCCAAGAGGGTCGCGGAGTTCGTGGAGTATATGAAATTCAAGTGGAGGCGCGAGCGCCAGCAGCGGGAGCGCGACGAGATAGAAGCCTACCGGGAGGGCAACTAGTGGCACCACTCATGGAGTACAAGTCCTTCTCAAAGGTTGACCTGAACTTTGAGGTTAAGGTTGATCTCAAGAGCGGCCAATGGCAGGGCTACGCCGCCGTCTTCGGCAACCGCGACTCGGGCGGCGACATCATCATGCCGGGTGCTTTCACGAAGACTCTGGCCGAGCGCGGCCCCGAGGGTACAGGGAAGATCAAGTGCTTGTGGGAGCACTACGAGCCGTTCGGCAGGCTCGTCTCCGCCAAGGAGGACGACTTCGGCCTCTTCATCGTCGGCCAAGCCACGATGGATGCTCCCGAGAACAAGGGCCGCCTCGCCTTCATGGCCGATGGGGTCGTGGATGAAATGTCCATCGGCTACTCGGTGCCTGCTGGCAAGGCCACTTACGAGGACGACGACGACTTCATGTTCGGGACGAGGGTGATCCACGAGATCAAGCTCTACGAGTGCTCCCCCGTCCTGTTCGCGATGAACGAACTGGCAGCCATCACGGGTGTCGCCAAGAGCCAGGAGCTAGGGATGCTCTTAAAGTCGTTCGGCAGGGAGCCGCTCTTGCGACAGGCCAAGTCCCTAGAAGGCGTGGACATGAAGGTGGTCGAGGAAGCCATAGAGGCCCTCACCGCCGCCCACGTCGAGCTCTACGGGGACGACGAGACGAAGAAGCTCTACGCGAGAATGCAAAGGAAGGAGGCAGCAGAGAGGGAGACGACCGAGCAGCCACCCGATCCGCCCGACGACAAGCCCGAGGAGACTCCGCCGGAGACACCGGCCGAGCCAGCCGAGGGCGAGGGTGCGGGGGAGGAGGACAACAGGGAACTGGACCCGGAGGAGAAGCAGTACCTTCAGTCCATCATTGACGGTGTTGGGGTGGGGAACTATCTCCTCACCAAGGAAGTAGATCGACTGAAGGAGGGCCGGAAGTGAACCCGGAACTGAAGAAGGCGCTTGAGGCGCTTAGTGGCGAGTACGAGGCTGGCAAGAACGAGCTTCTCGGGCTGGTCAAGAGCCAGCAGGAGGAGATCGACAAGTTCGGTGGCGTAAAGGAGGAGACGAAGAACGCCATCGCCGGCATCGAGACGAAGTTTGAAACCGTCGAGGGCCACATCTCCGACATACAGGAGAAGATGAAGGAGCTTGAGGCCGAGGCCGGTCGCGGGTTCCTGCCCGGCGGCGAGGACGCAAAGAGCATCGGCTCCCGCTTCGTCGAGTCCGAGGCCTACGAGCAGTACAAGTCCAAGAGGTTCCACGGCGACTCGGGGCCGATGGAGGTTGGCAACCTCTTTTCCGACCTCAAGGCCCTCTCGTCCGACAGGACGGGCGGCCTCGGGAACTTGGGCAACTGGATTCAGCGCCAGGAGCTCCCCGACCTTGAGCCGGTTCGCCCCCCGCTGACGATCCGCGACCTGCTCCCGGTGATCCCGACCGTGTCGGACACCGTGCATTACATGGAGTACCTCGGGTTCGCCAACATCTTCACGGCGCTCACCGCCAACCTCCTCGCCACGGCCACGGTCCTCCCGGTTGTCTTCACGGGCGGCATGTTCCAGGGCCAGAAGCTCCAACTGATGAAGGCCGACGGTTCGGGCAATCAGGTCGAGGTCACGGTCCTCACGGTTGACTCGGCAACGCAGGTCACGATCACCGCTGCGGTCGGCACCGCCTTCTCCGCCGGCGACCACGTCACCAGCCGCGCCATCGGCATGACGGCGCACGGGCAGCAGAAGCCCGAGGCGTCCATGAAGATCACCGAGCGCAGCCACCCCGTCGGCACGATGGCTCACTACATGGTGGCCCACCGGCAGACTCTCGCGGACATCCCGCAGTTGCGGGGCCTGATCGACAACGAGCTTCTCTTCGGCCTGCGCCAGTCGGAGGAGGAGCAGGTCCTCTACGGCAACGGGATCAGCCCGAACCTTCAGGGGATAATGAACAACGTCAACATCCAGAGCCACGGCACCTACACCGGCACCAAGGATACCGGCGGGGTGTGGCGCTACAAGCACATCCGGCAGGCGCTCACCAAGACGCAGATTTCCGGCTTCCCGCCGTCTGCTGGCATCGTCCACCCGAACGATTGGGAGGCCATCGAACTCGCGCAGGACACCACCAACCGCTTCATCTACGGCACCATCGGAGACGGGGCGCAGGAGAGGGTGTGGAGGACCAGGGTTCTCGTCACGATGGCGATACGCCCCTTGGAGTTCCTCTTCGGCGCGTTCAACCTCGGGGCCTACCTGCTCGACCGCGAGGACGCCAACGTCCGTTTCTCCGACTCGCACAAGGACTTCTTCACCTCTAATCAGGTGGCGGTCCTCGCGGAGGAGAGGCTCGGCATGGCGGTTCGGAGGCCGCAGGCCTTCACCAAGGGTTCGTTCGCGTAACCCTGAACATCAGGTAAACGG